>CAZPYG010000144.1:0-12807 GCA_964590465.1 uncultured bacterium
ATGTCTTCCAGTTTGAGCCGGTATTTGTCCAGCCATTCCCCGTAGGGCTTTTCGGTGGACATTTTGAGCTTGAGTTCGTCATCGCCCACAATGCGGCCTTCGTCCATATTCACCAGGAACATGCGGCCCGGTTCGAGGCGACCTTTGTAGGCGACATTTTCGGGTTTGACGGGGAGGACACCGGCTTCGGAGGCCATGATCACCAGGTCATCCTTCGTCACGGTATAGCGGGAGGGACGTAACCCGTTGCGGTCGAGCACCGCGCCCATCATGGTGCCGTCGGTGAAGGCGATGGCAGCGGGGCCGTCCCAGGGTTCCATCAAGCAGGCGTGGTATTCGTAGAAGGCTTTTTTCTCCTCACTCATGGACTCGTGGGCGGTCCAGGGCTCGGGCACCATCATCATCATGGCGTGAGGCAGGGAGCGACCCGCTAACGTCATCAGCTCCAGGGTGTTGTCGAAGATGCCGGAGTCGCTGCCATCCTTATTAATCAGGGGTTTTGCCCGTTGCAGGGCATCGCCGAAGAATTCGGACTCAAACATGGACTGACGGGCGTACATCCAGTTGATGTTGCCCCGCAGGGTGTTGATTTCGCCGTTGTGGGCCACATAGCGGTAGGGGTGCGATCGCTCCCAGCTGGGGAAGGTGTTGGTGCTGAAGCGGGAGTGCACCAGGGCCAGGGCGCTTTCCATGTCAGCATCGGCCAGGTCGGGGAAGTACATCCCCACCTGCTCTGGCGTCAGCATCCCTTTGTAAACGATGGTGCGGCAGGAGAGGCTGGTGGCGTACCAGTAGGGATCGACCCCGGTGGGGCGAATGGCCGAGTGCGATCGCTTGCGAATGATGTACAGCTTGCGCTCAAAGGCCAGGTCATCCGCCAGATCCGCCGACCGCTGGATGAACACCTGCTCCATGAAGGGCTCGCTGGCCTTAGCCGTTTCCCCCAGGGAGGAATCATCGGTGGGGACATCTCGCCAGCCCAGGACTTTCTGGCCCTCTTCAGCAACAATGCCCTCAAAGATGCGGCGGCTCTCGGCTCGCTCAACGGGATCCGGGGAGGAAAAGAACATCCCCACGCCGTAGTGGCCGGGCTGGGGCAGCGAGATCCCCTCAGCCGTTGCCACCTTGGTCATAAATTTGTGGGGCAGCTGCAGCAGAATGCCCGCTCCATCCCCCGTATTGGCTTCCGCGCCGACCGCGCCCCGGTGGGACAGGTTCACCAGAATCGTCAACCCCTGCTCCACAATGGAGTGGGCCTGCGCTCCTTTCATATGGACAATGAAGCCGACACCGCAGGCATCGTGCTCGAACTGAGGGTCGTAGAGCCCCTGCTTTTGGGGCGATTGGTTTAGCTTCATCGACTTACCAGGCAAAAAACAACGAGTTTCTTAACAAAAAGAGAGCGCTATCTACCGGAGGGAGGCAGGGGCAGGGCACTCTGTTGGTCCCAATTAACGCTTACGCATTGAGGTGTAAACGGGGACCGTTTGAGACATTGCGTTACAAAAAACAAAGTACTTACTTTGCGTCAATAGGTATTCTCTAGTGAGATCGAATCGAGCCAGGATTCTCTTAAGAAAATAATCAGATGAACTCCTGAGTTCTTTTGCGAAATATCACAAAATGCCTGAATCAGGCTAACGAAAATATTTGCTGTAAAAACCAACACTTTTTCTAACCCTTGCCCGGCATTAAACCCGACGGCTTCAAGTCATGAATTACTGACTTCCTGTAAAGTTTTCTGTGAAACCACAGAGGTGAACTGCAGATTGTTTGGAACAAAAAGAAATTTTCAAGATTTCAGGAACCCAAATTGGCTTAATCAAGAAATGTTGCGAATTTCCTCTGAAACTGAATTAAGTTCTCCCACACCGATCAGGGCGGTCCGGGCAGCTTCTTTTTCGGCTGCTTGCTTGCTACAGCCTTTGCCTTGCCCGTAAAGCTGGCCTGAAATGCGCACTTCTGCGGTGAACTGTTTAGCGTGGTCTGGTCCTGTAGCCGCCACAATCAGGTATTCGGGAATGATGCCATGGGTCGCGAGAGACCACTCCTGCAATTTGCTTTTGACGTTTAACAGGGTGCCACTGGTGGTACGGTTGGCCAGTCCGTAAAGAAAAAAGGGGATTAGATATTGCCTGAGGGATTCAAGGTTAGCCCCATGATCTAGATAGTAAGCCCCAACGAGGGCCTCGAAGGCACTGCTGAGAAGCCGGAGATTGGTGCGCCCGCCACTCTGCTCGATACCACGACTCAGGCGGAGTTGTTGGCCTAACTCCAATAATTTTGCAAAGGCTGCCAGTTGGGTTTTATCAACCAGGGCAGCCCGGAGTACCGTCAGGTCTCCCTCTGCGTAATCGGGAAACTGTTGAAATAGAAACTCACCGCACAGAAACGTGAGAATTGCATCCCCCAGAAATTCTAACCGTTCGTTGTTTCCCGGCTGATTAGGATGCTCCTGGGAAAATGACTTGTGGGTCAAAGCCTGGCGCAACATCTCAGAATCGCGGAAGGGGGGAAGGCGAAAATCGTCAGCAGGCTTGGACATGGTTCTAGCAGACAGGGCGGCAGGGGGCAGGATCTCAGACGACAGACGATAGGGTCATGAAACTTCAACAAACTACGGAGATAGTCCAGGTCCTTTAAGGGTTCGATTGTTGGACCCACCGGGTGACGCCCTCGGCCAGGGTATCCGCCAGAAGCTGTTGGGCCTGGGGATCCATGATCCATTCGAACTCGTCGGGGTTAATCATGAAACCGAGCTCCAACAATACCGAGGGAGCCCCATGGGGACGGGTCAGGGCCAGGTTATTCCAATAAACGCCATAGGCCGGACGATCCAGTTCAGCCACCAGGTAATCATGGAGGAACTGGGCCAAATCGTGGGCCTGGGCGTGGAACCAAAATGCCCCGATGCCAGCCGTATTCAAAGCGTCACCACTGTCGGGTAGGGCATTGTAATGAATGCTCAGGGCCAGAGTGGGCTCATCCTGGTTAATTTGTTCAGCCCGTTCATTCACCCCCACAGAATTGTCTTCGGTGCGGGTCATGATCACGCTGGCACCTCGGGCTTCAAGGGCTTCCTGCAGCAGGAGAGAGACCTCTAAATTGACGGCTTTTTCCGGAGTGCCATCTGGTCCCCTGGCTCCTAGTTCTTCCCCTCCGTGCCCCGGGTCGATCAGGATGGTAGTCCCCGCCAGGGGCAGGGCACCGGCTGGGGCCGGCGGATGCTTCAGGGATAGCACTAAGGTTGAGCCCTCATACCGGAGTTTATACCCCCACTGTTGGGCGGTTTTGAACTGAAAGCGATACTGGGCCTGGTCTGGTAAAACCGGTTGCCAGTCTAATCGCTGAATAACGGGATCGTTGCCGATGTAGATGGTGTCCGTTTGAGGGATCGTGTTATGCAGCGTCAGGGCAAGGGTATCGGCAGTTTGCTCAATAGAAACCGGAACTGGGACCTGGAGCGGGAAGTAGACCTCGGTCCAGCCGGAAATTGGGCGGGAGCTAACGCCGCGAATCAAGGAACGGGGCGGTGCCCCAGCGGGAAAAACCTCGGTTTCACTGGCTCGAATCCAGCCGCCGTAGTCGAGACGGAGCCAATCTCCTTCACGCCCCGTTACCCTGGCCTGGGTGCCTCGAGGCAAGGGCGTAATGCGAGAATAGCTGGTGCTGGGGCCAGTACGAGCCACTCCGGCGGTGGCCATCACTTCGGCGACTTCAAACTGTTCCGGGTCGAGAATCGTAATGTTGCCCGGGGCTGCCCCAGTCATAGTCTCATTCCCCAGGACCAGGGTGTAGGTGGGTGAACCCAGATCCCCCAATTGATCTGGAATAAAGCAGCTTTCGTAGCGAACTGGACCCGCAACGGCGATGGGCTCAGTCTGGGCCGTGAGTACGGCGTAATTGGGAGGCAGTTCCATAGGGTTGGCCTGGGGCTTCAGCGCCAGCTGGGTTTCTCCCACCGTGGCCGAAACCTCCGCCTGGGCCGGTGCCAGGGCGGCTAAGCAGACCAGTTCCCCCGGTTGACGAGCGATGTCTCGGGTCGGCTCCAGGGAGTTTTCTGCAAATCCCAGGGTTTCGGGTAGGGTAAGCCCCTGGGGCAACCGGGTTATCGTAATGGTAATGGATGTATCAGCCTGGGTTAGGGTAAATTCATTGGCTCCCGGTTCCAGGGGCAGGCTGGGGGCGAAATGTCCGGCATCGCTGCGGGCCTCGATCGGTATCCCGTTGATAAATACCGGCTGGTCCGGGGCGGCCGTACCAATGAAAAAGATGCGCTCGGCCTGGGTTTGATGCTCCGCCGGGGGGTAAACCAGTTTCAGGGTAGGCTCCGCCGCCAGGGCGGTTTGTCCTGCAACTGCTGTACACATACCGAACAGGGTGGGTCCCCAAAAACCTAAATGCTTCATGACACTCCCGACCGCTACACCTGCCAAGTCTAGCGGGAGTTTGGTCCGGGGGCGAGTCGAGTTGCGCTTTGATCGTGGAGCAACGTTTCTGGAGGCGACTCAAGATTTACTGCGACTCTGGCAAAAGGGGGGGTTGAATGTTGCTTGCCCCCTCCGCAATTTGAAATGACCACAGAGCTTGATCTGACCCCCACATTTACAGGTCTGGATCACGTATTGCAAGATTGGATTTCCGCCGCCGACAGGGTGCGGGCGACGGTACAAATGCCGGCGACGGAAATGCCATGACGGCGCAGGACCTGGGCCGCTGCTGTGGCTGTGGCTCCGGTCGTAAAAATATCGTCCAATAGCCACACGGTAGCCTGGGTTATATGGGGTTTGTGGCGCAAATCTACCGTAAACGCCTGGGCAAGATTTTTGAAGCGCTTTTGACGATTCAAGCTGTGTTGCGCTTCGGTGGCCTGATTTCTCTGTAAGAGCTTTCCCTGCAACGGTAGGCGGGTAATGCGGCAAAACCATTGGGCCAGTAGTTCAGCCTGATTAAAGCCCCGCTGCTGCTGCCGGTTGGCATGAAGCGGAATCGGCACGATGACCAGAGGGCGATGATGTTTATTGCCAATCAAAGGTGGCACGGTCAGCCAGGTTTGAGCCAGTTCGGTGCCTAACAATTTAGCCACATCCCGGCGGTGGTCGTACTTGAGGCTGGCAATGCTTTGTTTCAAAGCTCCTTCATAGGATCCCCAACTGATGACTGGCAATCCGGCTTGCCCCTGGTAAAGTAAATTAGGCAACCGTGTCTGGTGAACCTGTCGCTGGCAGCTCGAACACAGAGCCGCCGGGGCAGGGCGATCGCACAGGGCGCAGGAACCCGATAAAAATACATTTAAAAGCTGCTGTTTTCCCTGGGTCAACATTTTAGTATCCATTGAAATAAGCCCCATTATTTAATCCCTTTATGCTCCAACGATTGCAATTTGGCCTGTTCACGGTGTCGGTTGCAGCATCGCCCGTCCGATTCTATTGTGAGCGGCAAGAGAGGTTTGAATCCGCGTGGATTTATGGATTTTGAGGGAAACACGGCTCAAAATACACCGTTTTGCTGAACCCTGGGGAGGTTTTCCGGATCCTCCCGGGAAGGGGTCGCTTTAGGTATGAGCGGTCTGCAAACCCTGGATCAGATTCATGGGGCCACTCCCGCATCGGTAGGATATGACGCTTACTACCTGGGACAGCTCAAGCAACGTCGTTTACCAGTGACCGACGGCTGGGTGATCACGGCGGATCTCTGGCAGCAGATCTTGAGCCAGGTGGCATGGCCCCAACCCCATCAGGCCGATCGCCTAGATACCATAGACCAGCACCATGGAACCGGGATAAAAACTATCAGTCGGGGCTGGCGGCAAGCCCTAGAGCTTGCCTGCAGGCAAAATCCCTTCGCGGTTGAAGAATTCTACTGTCCCTTTCCCCGCTGGACCATGCGTTCCTCCCTGGGGGTGCAGTTGCCGCCGGAGCAACTGTGGCCATGGGTGCTGCCCCTGCATCGGCTGCTGCCTGACATCGTGGGGGGTGGTTCAGGAGAATCTGTCCTGAATGCCCTCCAACAGTTATGGGCAGAAGGCTTGAAGGCCAGTAGTTTAGTCGTTTGGCGGCAGCACTGTCAGTCCTTAGGTCAGCTCAGCCTGGGGGCCCTGGTTTTGCCCCTTTGTTCGGCTCAGATATCCGGACGGTTATTTATTACAGCGGGGCAGGCCCACATTGAAGTCGTTCAAGGTATGGGATTGGCTTTACGGCGGGGAGAGGCGATACCGGCCCGGTGTCAGGTAGAACTGGGGCAGTTAGATCAGATCCATTGGCAACCTGGCCACCAGGAATTGGTGTACCAGTTTGACCCGGCCATCATCTCAGACCCCAGGGCTGCCCTCCACCGGGTTGATGAGCCGGCCTGGCAAAGACTCGAACGCCCCCAGGGGGAACTGTATTCTCCTTTGAACCCGGGGCAAGTGGCTGAATTGCTGGATTTAGGGCAACAGGCCCAAGCAATTCTGGCCCCGGTAAAGGGCAACAGGGATGGAGTGCATTTGGAATGGGCCCTATGTGATGCTCCCGGGGGGGGACCCCTGACCTGGATGATTACCCAGGCCATGCCCTGGTCTGGGCCCCAGGTGTCGGCATCTACCGGCAATCTGAAGCCGCAGGAAGGGCCAGGAAAGTCGGCCAGGCCTTCACCCTCGCGGCTAGATCCCCCTGCCCTTCCCCAGGTTTCGGTCGTGGTCAAGGGCATTGGGGCATCCTCTGGGCGAGTCAAAGCCCCGGCGGTGGTGGCCCGCCAGCCTCAAGATTTGCCCGACCCCTTACCTCCAGGCTGTATCGTGGTACTGCCCGACCTGCAACCGGATCGATTCCTGCAGCTCGGGGCCGTAGCCGGCATTGTCACGGAGCAGGGGGGAGCAACCTGTCATGCGGCGATTCTGGCTCGGGAAATGGGGATTCCCGCCGTTGTAGGGGCCCCCCAGGCGACCCAGCTGCTTGAACCTGATCTGGTGCTGTGGCTCGATGGAGAACGGGGCTTAGTTTACGGTCTACCTGACGAAGATCGAAGCGCTTTCAGCCGGCCCCAGGCCGACCGTTCTGGGCCAAGCAACCAGGATGAGACCATCCCGCAGACCGGAGCAGACCCATCCTTAGCAGACGATTCGCTGGATCCCGAAATCACCCGATACCCCCGGCGAACGAAGGTCATGGTTAACCTCAGTCAGGCCACCCGGTTGCAAACTGTACCCATGAACCACATTGATGGCATTGGTCTGGTGCGGTCGGAGTGGCTGATGCTGGACATCTTAGATCGGCGGCATCCCTGGCATTGGGTCGAGCAGGGCCAGGGGGCCGAACTGCAGGCCCGTTTAGCTCAAACCCTGGTTCCTATCCTGCAGGCTGTGGGGGAAAAGCCGGTGCGCTATCGATCGTTAGATTTACGATCCCACGAATGGCAAACCCTGGAGGGTAGCCCACCCGCCGACGCGAATCCGATGCTGGGGTTGCGGGGGGCTCTGAGTTACACCATTGATTCGCGACTGTTTGAGGTGGAGCTAGGGGCCCTGGCCACCCTCCAGGGGATGGGGTACGACAATTTGCATCTGATGCTGCCCTTTGTCCGTTCGGTGGAAGAAGTGATTGCCTGCCGTCAATACATAGACCAGGCTGGGCTGACCCAAAACGACGGCTTTTCCCTGTGGATTATGGCTGAGGTTCCCTCCGTGCTGTTCCTACTGCCGGCCTATGGGCGAGCTGGGGTACAGGGCATTGCCATTGGTTCGAATGACTTGACCCAGCTGCTGTTAGCCGTAGATCGCGACCAGCGCACCATGGCTTCCGCCTACGATGAGCGCCATCCGGTGGTGCGCATGGCCCTGGCTCACTTAATTCAGGAAGCCCGCCGCAACGGCATGACCTGCTCCATTTGTGGTCAGGCCCCCGTGCGGCACCCCGAGTTAATTACCGACTTAGTCGCCTGGGGGATTGATTCCATCTCGGTGGAAGCGGCAGCCCTGCCGTTTACCCTAAAGGCAGTGGAGGAAGCCGAGCAAGGGCAACTTTAGGGGCGCTCGGACCTGTATGGATTGCCCGTTAAGGTTTCATATCAATCGATTTGGGCTAAAGGGTTGTAAAAAACTATTGAGTTAGGGGCTCCATGGGGTTTCCTTTAGTCTGCTTGCCGATCTTTCCCTGCTATGATTTGGTTTGGCCGTCAAACCACCTAGGCCGTGAGGTTAGGGCACAGAGTCATGACGTTTCAGAGTGCTCAGGCATTAAGCATCCTCGATAGTTTGTCGGATGGTCT
Organism: uncultured bacterium; assembly: GCA_964590465.1. GTDB lineage: Bacteria > Cyanobacteriota > Cyanobacteriia > Phormidesmidales > Phormidesmidaceae > CAZPYG01. Next base: position 8,248 of record CAZPYG010000144.1, read on the forward strand.
GCTGGTGCAAACGGTGCCCACTGGCGGGGTGGTTCACGTTAATCCCGGTTTTTTAGAGTTACTGGTCTGTGACCGTACCCTTCTGGCCCAGCGCCCCGACGGGTGGATAGAACGCATCTACCCAGATGATCAACCTCAGATGCGCCAGTGGTGGCAGCGGCTAATGGCCCACCCCGCCCCGGCAGAGCACACCTATCGGGTGCTGCAACCCACCGGTCAGCTAAGGTGGATTCAGTGCCGTAGCATGCAGGTTCAGGCCTCGCCCGGAGCTACCCTCTGCGTCGCTACCCTCCATGTCGATGTTACCCAACAACGGCAAGAGGCAGCTGCCCAACTCCTGTCAGACGGCAGGCTGCAAACTATATTTGGCCCATTTCTGATCGGGGCTATCGGCTGTGATGCCAGGGGCCGTATTTTGTGGTGCAACGATGCCTTTTGCCAAATGTTGGATTACCCTCCGGGTAGCCTGACCCATCAGTGCCTGCAGGACTTAATTGCCCCCTTCTGCCGACAGCGGGACTTCACAACCTGGCTCGACAACCCCTGCCCCTGGTCTCAAGAACTGGAGTTTGTCAGCGGTCTGGGCCAGCTTCACTGGATGTTAACGACCATTGCCCCGCTGCAGTCGAGATATCAGCAAAACGGGGCTTTTTTTTGTATGATTCAAGACATTACCCGGTATAAGCAAGCTGACACAGAACTGCGTGCTTCCCTGAAAGAAACCGAGGTGCTGATTGCTGAAATCCACCATCGGGTTAAGAATAACCTCCAAATTATTTCAAGTTTGCTGGAACTCCAGGCCAACCGCACCCGGGACACCAACGCTAAGCGCATTCTGCTCAGCAGCCAGGATCGGGTACTGGCCATGTCTTTGATCCACGAAACCCTCTACCAATCGGATAACCTGGCCCAAATTGACTTTGCCCTCTATGTGCGTCGATTAGTCGCGGGGGTGTCACGGGCCTATGGAGCTAACCCATTGGTTGACTTCACGTTAAATCTCGATCCTGCCGTAGTTATATCTACTAATCTGGCGGTGCCCCTGGGGCTAATTTTGAATGAGCTGGTCACAAACGCCCTCAAACACAGCTTCACCGGGTCTTGCCGGGGGGGCGTCATGATTGATCTGCAATCCCTGACTCAACGGAGATTTCAGCTATCGGTCAGCCAACCTGCCGGTCGCTTGCCCGATGATTTTTCCATGGAGCATACCTCGTCTATGGGGCTGCAAATTGTCACCCTGCTGACCCAAAATATTGGCGCTACCCTATCCGTGCAACATCAGCCTACGGCTTTTCAGGTTGTGTTCTACACCAACCCCTAACTGCTCTGTCCATTTTCTGCCACCCTTGCCCCCATGGCCAATATCCTGATCGTTGAAGATGAGCCCATCGCCGCCTGGAGTATTCGCGAAGCCCTAGAAGCCGCTGGCCATCAGGTTGTGACTGAAGTAATCTCGGGCACCCAGGCGGTGCAGATAGCAACCCACAGCCCACCGGATCTGGTCTTGATGGATATCCGTCTGGCCGATAAAACCAGTGGTTTGGACGCAGCTCAAGCCATCTCCTCGACCCTGAATATTCCGGTCGTTTTTCTCACCGCCTACACTGACGATGTAACGATTCGCCAGGCCCTTGAAACAGCGCCTTTTGGTTATGTAGTTAAACCCTTTCGCCGCCGTGAACTCCAGGCCAGCGTTGATATTGCCATTCAGCGGCACCAGCGGGAACAGGGTTTGGTCACCGCCCACGATCAGCTTGCTAATACCCTCGAAAGTCTTGGGGATGCTGTTATTACCGTAGATCTAGAAGGCCGAGTCACGTTCTTGAACCCTGCTGCAGAGCATTTGACCCAGTGGCTCCAAACGGAAGCCCTGGGTCATCCGATTGAACGGGTTCTACCCCTCTTCGACCAACAGTTTCAGCCCCTGCCTAACCCCCTGCGGTTAGCCTTGACGTCTAAACAGCCTCAGCACCTACCGGACGATTGTCTGCTGAGAACCCGCCAGGGAAGTTTCTGCTATGTGGGGGACTCGGCCACGGTCATTCGTAATGAAGCCGGGCAGGTCCTGGGGGGAGTCCTGATTTTTCAGGACCTGACCGAACATAAACAGGCGGAGCAAACCCTGTGCCAGCGAGCCCACCAGGAACGGGTGCTCAACACCATTGCTACCACCATTCGGCAGTCTTTAGACTTACAGAATATTCTAGCCACAACCACCCGCGAAATTCGTCAACTACTGGAGGCCGACCGGGTGCTGATCAGTCAGTGGGAGCTGTCCCTGGAAACCCTCGTGGCCTCGTCCGTTGCTCCAGAATATGATCTGCCCGCCAATGTTTCCATGGCCGGGATCGGGCTGTCGGGCAGGGTTGCCAAAGGTCAGGGGGGTGCGATTCAGGTCTGGACCGTTTCAGATATTGAGCTGGCTGAGCTTTCCCCAGCCCATCGTCAAAAGCTTCGCGATTTCAACGTCAGGGCATTTTTAGCCATCCCCATCAACGGCCATGGCAACGAATTTTGGGGTCAGCTGGTAGTGCAGTATTGTGCTACCCCCCATGCCTGGCAGAGCTGGGAGGTCTCCATGATGTACCAGCTGGTGCTGCAACTGGTGCTGGCGATTCACCACAGCCAGCTTTACGAAAAAAGCCAGCGCCAGGCTCAACAGGCGGAATTGCTTAACCAAATTGTGCATAAGCTCCGCACCAGCTTGAAGCTTTCAGATATTTTGCAGCACACGGTGACTGGCGTACTGGAGGCTTTCCAGGCCAGCCGCTGCGTGATTCGCCTGGGCTCGCCCCTGGTGGGAGGCTTTGCTAATGCCGTATACTCGGTCAGCCCTGGAGTTGACGAACTGCAAGACAGCACCATGCCTATCTGCGAAAATCCGCTGATGGAGATGTTGTTTACCAGGGACTGCGCCATTGCTATCCATGACGTCACCGCCGATCCGGTTCTGGAGTCTCTGCGGCCCTATTTTGTGAGATCGCGCATCCGCGCGGTGCTCACCGTGGCGATTCGATTCCAGCGACATATTAGAGGCGTGATTTGCTTACACCAGTGCGACCAACCCCGTGACTGGCATGCCGATGAAGTGCGCTTATTAGAGCAAGTGGCCGACCAAATTGCGGTAGCGATTGATCAGGCGGAGCTTTACCAGACTCTCAAACAGACTAACCGGGAACTGCGGCGCATGGCCCACCTGGATGGGCTGACCCAGGTGGCCAACCGCTCCGCCTTTGACCAGTATTTTGCGACAGAATTTCGCCGTCATAAGCGAGAGGGCACTCCCCTCTGCCTGATTATGTGCGATGTAGACTATTTCAAACACTACAATGACACCTATGGCCACATTCGGGGAGATGACTGCCTCAAGTCTATTGCCCAGGCCATTGCCAGCGTGCTTAAACGGCCAGGGGATATGGCCGCCCGCTATGGCGGTGAGGAATTCGCCATCATTCTGCCCAATACTGATTTAGAAGGCGGGTTGGCAATGGCAAACGCCATTCAAGCGCGAGTGACGAGTTTGGCCATTCCCCATCAGGGGGTGGATCGGTACGCCCAAATTACGGTCAGTATGGGGATAGCCAGCATGGAGACGGACAGTCCTACGGACCTGGTTAAAGCGGCAGATAAGGCTCTGTATCAAGCCAAAGCCCAGGGGCGCAACTGCTACTGCACCGCCCCTCCACCCGAAGGTCTATAGTTCTTTCCCTGGCCACCGCTACCGATAGGAACAGAAGCTTATGGGAGCAAGGGGGCAAACTGTATCACTGAAACTCGGAGGGGGGATTTACCGAGGTCAGCGGACTGATCCTGCACGGTCCAAACAACGTTATTCATAACTCAATTTATCACTCAAGTAGTCGGGTTCCAGGGGATCAGGGCGTTGCAGCCAAATCCCCCTCAGGCCAGCTGCCCGAGCCCCCCGGCTATCGTCTGTTTGGCTGTCGCCTACATGCCAGGCCTGGTTCGCCTCACAGCGATGCTTCTGCAGTGCCGTGGCAAAAATCAGCGGTTCTGGCTTGGCCGCCCCCACCTCTGACGAAATCGTAATGGACTGAAAGTAGTCCGCCAATTGCAGAGCATCCAAAACGCTGTATATCCGGGAATCGAAGTTAGAGATCACCCCCAGCTCAACCCCCCAACGCTGCCACTGATCCAGCACCTGGGGCACTTCGGGATAAACATACCAGGGTTCTGCTGTGGCGAAATGGGCATACAGATCGGCGAAAAAGCCATCGAAATCGACAAACTGGTCCAGCACACCGGCACTGCTAAAAGTTTGCTGCCCCAGCCGTCGCCACCACTGATATTCCAGCCTCACAATTTGCCCCAACTCATTTCCCGGGAAGGCCATGGGCGGTGCCGCCTTAAACGTGCGAAAAAAAGCCCGGTTGAGTTCTTCTGCATCCGCCTGAACTCCATGCTGTTGGGCAATTTCGCTGTAGATCTGGCCTACACTACCGGCGATGCCGAAGAGGGTGCCAACGGCGTCGAGGAAGATAACCTGAGGAGGGGATGACTTAGCCATGGGGAAGGGGCGGATGGAGGGTGAATGGG
>CAZPYG010000145.1:0-2685 GCA_964590465.1 uncultured bacterium
TCCAGCAGCCGGAGCAGGTCTGGCAGGATTACTACAACGAGTTCAAGACCAGCTAGTACTTTGAGCAGAAAGTATTGCAACGTAGGTTGGGTGGAGCACTGGCGGAACCCAACACTCCGAGCATCTTCGATGTTGCGAAACTAACTGTGTGATGTACTAGAACGTCGATTCAGAAACCCGGTTTCTACTCTGGGAAAGCCCAAAAATGCCCTATCTGATGCAGAAACCGGGTTTTTAGCCCTACTGTACCGATGCTCCAGTGACACTCCTGAAAGCTTGATTATGGGTAGGGTGTGTTCATGGCCTCAGGTCCACTCTGCAAGGGTACACAGTCCTTTGCTCTGGCCAGAACGCACCGTTTGCGTCAAGCGAGAAGCTCGATACCGTAAGCGATGCGTTACGGCCTACAGGCCCAGTCTTGGAGCATGGGTTCAGGGTGAAAGGCCGATAACGCATCCTACGCCGGTCGCAGATTCCCGTTAAAGTCACATTGATCCGCTGTAGGGTGGGCACCGCCCACCAGCCCTAATTCAGCAACAATCCGCCCTTCAGACTCCTGTACTTGATTCCTTTCTAGGACGATGAATCAACCGGCCTCACCCATGGCTATCGCCCCTCCCGAGACATTCCAAACCCCAGGGGTCTCCCAGGACCTGGAACTGCGCCAGGTGTCGAAGTTCTATGGTCCCCTGCAGGTACTCCACGACATTAACCTGACCGTTAAACAGGGAGAATTTGTCGCCATCATGGGGCCGAGCGGCTGCGGCAAAACCACCCTGCTGCGCGTCATTGCCGGACTGGAAGGCATTACCTCTGGGGAGGTGATCTTGCGGGGCGAAGCCATTACCCGGCGACCTGTAAACCAGCGCAACACGCCCCTGGTATGGCAGAACTTTGCCCTGTTCCCCCACCTGAATGTGCGGCAAAATATTGCCTTTGGCCTCACCCTGAGTAAGCATCGCAAAGCGGAGGTAAAGCAAAAGGTGCAGACCATGGCGGCCCTGATGCGCCTGGAAGAGTTGCTCGACCGACGCATCAGTCAGCTCAGCGGTGGGCAGAAACAGCGAGTTGCCATCGCCCGCGCCCTGATCACCCAACCCCCGATCTTGCTGCTGGATGAACCCATGAGTGCCCTCGATCCCCACCTGCGGGTGCGGATGCAGGGGGAACTGAAGCGGCTGCAGCAGGCCCTGGGTATCTCCTTCTTCTACGTCACCCACAACCAGAACGAAGCCTTTTCCATGGCCGATCGCATTGTGGTGATGAATGGAGGACGCATTGAGCAGGTGGGCACCCCAGCGGAAATCTACACCCAGCCGGCCACTCACTTCGTGGCGGAATTTGTCGGCAACAACAACCTGTTCGATGGCCAGGTGACGGCGGTCAACGGCACCACCGTGACGGTGCAGTGTTCTCAGGGTAAGATGCAGGCTTTCTCGGAACGGAGCCACGCTCCGGGGGACAGCGTTACGGTGGTAGTGCCAGCGGATCGCATGACCCTCTCCGCTCAGTCCGGTCCGGCGGAAAACACCATTCATGCCACCCTGCGGGGGCGCGAGTTTCTCGGCTCCCAGGTGATTTACCTGCTGGAAACTGCCACCGGCTACGAGGTGCGGGTGATTCGCCAGGAAGCCTTCAGTCAGAGTCTGGATACCCCCATCAATGCTGAGCTTTATCTCTCCTGGCGCACCCAGGACACGGTGCTGTTGGGGGAGCGGAGGTAGGCCATGCGTATTCCCATGACTCGCCCCAGGCCCAGCTGGACCCCCGACGAAGCCAGTGTCCTGAAATATCTCTGCCTGGCCCCGGTGGTGATCTACGACAGCCTGTTCTTCTTGCTGCCCCTGGTGTTTCTAATCTGGATTGGCTTCTGGACCGTGGAAAACTACCAGGCGGTGCCGGGGTTCTCCCTGGTGAACTACAGCGATATTTTCAGCCAATTTTTCACCAAGTCACGGTATGCCTTTGCTATCGCCCAATCCCTCTGGGTGGCCGCCACCACGACCCTGCTGGGACTGTTGCTCTGCTACCCCTTTGCCCTGGTACTGGCCTTTGTAGTGCCGCCCTCCCTGCAGCGGTTTGCCCTGGTGCTGGCCATTGCCCCCTTCTGGACCAGCTACATTCTCAGACTCTATGCCTGGCAAACGGTAATCAACACCAACGGCCTGCTGAACACCCTGCTGCTGCAGCTGGGGTGGATTGATGCCCCCCTGCAGATCATCTTTACCCAGGTGGGTACCCGCATTGGGCTGCTCCACTACCTGGCCCCGATCATGATTTTGATTCTGTACCTGGTGGTGCGCAGCATTGACCCGACCCTGCTGCATGCGTCTAAGAACCTGGGGGCAACCACCTGGCAGACCTTCTGGCGGGTGCTACTGCCCCTGAGCAAACCGGGTCTGGTGTACAGCGCCGTGTTCGGCTCCATCATCAGCCTGGGGGATGTGCTGTCGGGCATTGTGCTCGGTGGGGGAACGGGAAAGTCGATTCTGGGCTCATTTCCCCTGTTTTCCACGGTGATTTTTAACGAGTATGCCGCTTCCACTAACCTGCCCCGCACCTCGGCCCTGGCCACTCTGCTGATCGGCATCATGGTGGTGATTCTAGCGGCGGGTCTGAAGTTCTCTACGGTGGAGGAGTAGGGCGATGCAAGCGCAATCCTGGTCAACCCGGGCGCTGACGGCA
>CAZPYG010000145.1:2785-12663 GCA_964590465.1 uncultured bacterium
GCCCTCAACCGCTTTGAGTTTCGTGGCAAGAAGCCCCTCACCATTCTGCTGATTGTGCCGATTCTGGTGCCGCCGCTGATTCTGGGGGTGGCATTTCTGGGGCTGCTGTCGCGGGTGAATCTGCAGGGACAGCTCTACAGCATTCTGATTACCCATGTGGTGATACTGCTGCCCACGGCGATCGCCCTGATTACCCTGCGCCTGATGCAGATGCCCAAAGCCCTGGAGCAGGCCGCCTGGAATTTAGGGGCAACGGAATGGCAGGCCCTCTGGCGGGTAGTTCTACCCTGGACGATGCCCGGCATTGCCGGTGCCTTCCTGCTGGCGTTTACCTTTTCTTTTGATGAGTTTGTCATTGCCTGGTTTGTGTCGGGCTTTGATCCGACCCTGCCGGTAGCCATCTACAACTTTCTGGGGTCTAACCTGTCCCCCTCCCTCAACGCCATCGGCACCATTGTGTTTTTAATTTCAATATTCCTGTTGGTGGGGGTGGAACTGCTGCTGCTTCCTATGGTTCTCAACAATCCCTCTAAATCCTCGTAGGGTGGGCAGTACCCACCATCCACCTCAGCCTTCCCCCCCCATCCTTATACTCTCTTTGCCAACATTCATCTACAAAGTGCATACATCTCCCTAAGCTCTGGCTTCTAATCCATCTGTATTTCTTGTCAACCCACGGTTTAAGGTGGGCAGTGCCCACCCCAGGACAGATCAAGACTTTTGGCGATTTGCGAAGGTTGTTTTCAGCTTATTTCAGTGACATTCCACCCTACGCCAGTCCCCGATGATCGAGCCTATTTCTTGTAAACCCATAGTCTGAGGTGGGCACTGCCCACCCTACTGCCATGACGACCTCTCGATACTTGATTAAACAGGCCACTGTTCTGCCTTTCACCCTCCAGGGGGATGGCACCTTAGACCTGGAACCCCGCATTCAAGACGTGCTGATTGTGGAGGACCGCATCGCCGAAGTGGCCGACCACATTGAGCCAGGTTCTCAACCAGCGCAGGTGATTGATGCCCGTAACCAGCTGCTGATTCCCGGTTTCGTCAACGCCCACGCCCATTCCGTCGAAATCCTGGAGAAAGGTCGCTACGAAGCCCTGCCCCTGGAAGCCTGGATGCTATATACCTATCCGCCCCTGAAGACCAAACACCTCAGCCCCCGCATGTGCTACCTGCGCACCATGCTGGGAGCCCTGGAAATGGTCAAGTCGGGGGCCACCACCATTCAGGATGACCTGATTGAGCTGCCCTACATCACTCCCGCAATCTTTGAGGCGGTGGCCCAGGCCTATGTGGACATCGGTCTGCGGGTCAGCCTCACCCACCACGTGATTAACCTGCCCCTCTACAAAACCATCCCCTACCTGGAGGGGTTCCTACCCAACGATGTACGGCAGGACCTGGACGCCCTGGCCGGGTTAGATGACGACACCTGGCTGTCCCTGTTCAAGGATTTCTATGCCGACTGGCACGGCAAGGAAGGGCTGATCACCCTTGCCCTCGCCCCTTCCGCCCCCCAGCGGGTGACGCCGGATCTGATGCATCAGATTGCCGAACTGTCGGAATCCCTGGTGCTGCCTATCCACACCCACATGCTGGAAACCAAAACCCAGGCGGTTACCGGGCCTGAATTCTACGGGCCGGGAGAGTCGGTGGTGAGCTACGCCAAGCGCCACGGTATTCTTACCCACCGCACTGCCATTGCCCACGGCATCTGGCTGACGGATCGGGATGTGGAGCTGATTGCAGAAGCGGGGGCTACTGTCGTCCACAACGTGGTCAGCAACCACCGTCTGTGCAGCGGCATTGCCCCCATCCGCCAGTTGATGGATGCCGGGGTCAACATTGCCCTGGGGTCTGACGGCATGAGTTCCAACGACTCCTTCAACATGTTCGACGTGCTGAAGATGGCGGGGCAGGTACATTCGGTCACCCATCCCGACTACTCCCGCTACCCCCGCGCCCGGGATGTGCTGAAGTGGGGCACCTACGGGGGAGCCCGTTCGGCCCTGCTGCAGGAGCAGGTGGGTGCGATCGCCCCCGGCCTCAAGGCCGACTGCGTCCTCTACGACCTCAACACCACCAGCTTCATTCCCCGAGGTGACCTGCCCATTCACCTGGTCTATGCCGAGCATGGCCAGTCTATCCGCAAGGTCTTTATCAATGGTCAACTGGTGGTAGAAGACGGTTCCGTGCTGACGGTGGATGAGTCGGCCCTGCTGGGGGAACTGCAGGACTTACTGGTCGAGTACGAGCCAGAACGGGCTGAACTCTACCGCCAGGCCGAGCGCCTGATGCCCGCCATTGAAGCCACCTATCAAAAGGCCATGGCCCAACCCCTGCCCATCGAGCGCTTCACCCGTATTGAGAAGTAACCACCTGGTTTTCCCTCAGGACAAATTTTCTGACTGAAAATGGTCGCCATAGCCCCGAATCGTTTTCTGCTCGGGACTGCGGTAAGTAAGTTGTTTGCTCGTCAGCTTGCCTAAGCTCACCAACGACTCTGCCATCTTCACCGCCGCCGCCACCGAGTCGATAACGGGCACCCCAAGGCGCTCCTCCAGCTGCTTCTCCAGGCCGCTCATGCCGGCACAGCCCAGGCAAATGGCCTCTGCCCCGTCTTCTTCAATGGCAAGTTTGCTGGCCGCCGCCAGCACTTCGACGGTCTTAGCCCGGTCATTTTCCGTGTCCAGCACCGACAGAGATGTGGTGCGTACCGAAGCGCATCGCTCCGTCATGCCTGCCTTCTGTACGGTCTTTTCTGCCATGTCCCGGGCTCGGTGGAGGGTAGTGACGACGCTCCACTTTGCCGCCAGCATGTTTGCGACATAGAGACTGGCTTCGGCAATGCCCACCACAGGTTTTACCGTAATTTCTCGGGCAGCTTCAATACCCGGATCACCCCAGCAGGCCAGGATAAACGCGTCTGAGTCTGGATCTAGGATGATCTGCTCCAGAACACCGGGAATGGCCAGATACTCATCGTAAAACCCCTCAATGGATTCGGGGCCAACCCGAGGGGTGACCGTGACAATTTCGGTGTCGGGAAATTTGGCGGCCTGGGCAGCGGCATCGATATTCAGGGTCATCGGTTCGCAGGTGTTGCCGTTGATGACTTTAATGCGACAGGGGGAGAAGTTAGTCATGATTTTGAATTAAGCTCAGACCACTAAGATAGAGGGAGTACAGCGTTCGGGAAACTTCCTGACATGGTGCAGGCAAATCCTCAGATCCAAACCTTTGAAGACTTCCTCAACCATACCGAGGCAGTCGATGGCTTTTTCGAATTAACCAATGGAGTCTTGGTTGAAATGCCCCCTGAATCTTACGAAAATATTCGCCGGGCGTTGAAACTGTACGATGTCTTAAGGTTGATGGTTGACGTTCAGCAAATTTGCCCGCAAGGTCTGGCCCTTGCTGTGCCGGGACAACCCAAGAATCGCTATCCCGATTTGACGGTGTTGCGCCCTGAGCACCCTGAGCAGATGAACGCTTTAGGCCAGGCCGCGATTACTCTTGACATGGCTCCGCCGCTGTTGGTGGTTGAAGTTGTTAGCCCAGGTGCCGAAAATCACCGTCGCGATTACGTTGAAAAGCGCAACCAGTACGAATGGCGCGGCATCCCCGAATACTGGATCTTAGACCCGGTGTTGGCCCAGGTAACGGTGCTTAGTCTGACTGAGAACGGCTATGAACCAGCTATCTTCACCGGAGATAACGTGATTCAATCTCCCACTTTCCCAGATTTCCCCCTGACGGCAGCAGACATGCTGAATGTGGCTTGACCAAGGTCCCGGGGTTCTTTTTCAGAAGATCAGGTTCTATGGCTGGCAGCCTTAGAACCCCGGGATCTGGGATGAAGAGCAATCCTTATCCCCCCATCGCCTTGCGCAAGGTTGCCGTTGCCTGCTCATCAAGGGTCACACTGGCCGGATCAATCACCACTCCATAATCCCGCTTCGCAGATTCAATGCTGACCAACTCATCCAGCACATCTTCCAGTACTAGATCTGGATCACGCTCCAGCGGATCGCCGTAACCACCGCCGCAGGGGCTAACGGTGCGAAGGGTGTCGCCTACCTTAGTCTTACGGCAGGGAAACTTGGATGGCAAATCCTCCACCGTTTCGGCATAGGGGTTGAGCACCTGCACCGCGCCGGGGGTGCCATCTTTACCGCCGAAAATGCCCCAGGGGGCGTACTTGTTGCCTTCCCCTTCCAGGGACATTTGCCCCGGCGAAAGGAACTGGATGTCGCGAATTGAGCCCAAGCCACCGCGATACTTTCCGGCCCCGCTGGCATCTTCGATCAGCTCATAGCGGGTGACGCGCAGGGGCAGATGGGCCTCAATATCCTCAATCGGGTTGTTGCGGGTGTTGGCGTAGAGGGTATCGACCCCATCCATGCCGTCTTTGCCGTAGCGTCTGCCGTAGCTGCCCTCGGTGATGTCCATATACACCCAGTAGTCTTCGTCCAGGGCACCGCTGTAGGAGGTGACTTTGATGTTGCCAATGCCGCCGCTGACGTTCTGCGGGGCCACCTGGGCCAGGGCTTTCATCAGGGTATCTGCCACGATGTTGCCGGGGCAGCAGCGGGCAATCACCGGCGCGGGATAGATGGGATTGGCCAGACAGCCCTTCGGCGCAACGATGTGCACCGGACGGGTGAGGCCAGAATTCTGCGGCACGTATTCCATCAGGGCCGTATCCAGCAGTACCGATCGCAGGGTGACAAAAATGGCGATGTCCACCGTGCCGACGAAGGGCATGTTGATGGGGCGATCATCCACCTCCACCTGGGAGGCAGTGCCCGTCAGGTCAATGGTCATGGCGCTACCGTCGATGGTGACGGTGACGGCAATCTTCAGGTCTTTTTTGCCGGGGTCGGGGTCATTCAGAAAGCCATCCAAAAAGCCTTCGGCGTAATACTTACCGTCGGACAACCGCTCAATGGCCTGGCGCATCATCCGCTCGGAGTAGGCCATCAACTCGCCGCTGGCCGCCAGTACCGTATCCAGCCCGTACTGGTCCACCAGGTCCAGAAACCGCTGTTCCCCAACCCGACAGGCGGCCACCTGGGCCTCGATGTCTCCCACCACGACATTGGCACTGCGGATGTCTTGCTGCAACATGCGCCACACCTGGCGGTTTTTGACGCCCTTTTCGTAGAGCTTTACCGCCTTAAACTGCAGTCCCTCCGCAAAGGCATCCACCGCATCCACAATGCCGCAGCTGCCGGGGGAGGAGGAGCCGATATCCAGGTGGTGGGCGGTGGTGAAGGAATAGCCGATCAGCTCGTCATCCTTAAAAATTGGAATGCCAATGTCAGGACCGTGGGATGCGCCGTAGTAGGGATGGTTGTGAAGAGTCACATCCCCAGGGTAGAACTCTTCCCCGTCCTCTTCCATGGCCTTGAGTACACCCCGCATGTAGCCGGGAATGGGACCCAGTTGCAGGGGCGTACTGTAGGCGCATTCCGCCAGTTGCTGACAGTCGGCATCCAGAATCGCCGCACCAAAGTCCTCAGATTCGCGGATGATGCTGGAGTAGGACATGCGGGCCAGCTTATGGCCCATCTCCAGGGCAATGCCGTTGAGGGCACCGGCGACCACCTGGGCCGTTACAGGGTCAATTTTGGGCAGTTGACGAGGCTTGGGAAGAGAAACCGTCATAACCAGTTCGGTAGGGGAACGCTTTCTTCTTATACGGTGTGCTCCTTCCCGGAATCGTAACCTGCCCTACGAAAGTACTATGACCCGAAGGCTGACTTAAGAATGGGAGAAATGGGGGACGGTCTGATTGTGTTCGATCGGCAAGGGCAACGGTATACGGGAATGAACGATTATTCAAAATTTGCGGCACTGTCTCCGACGGCCTGTGCCGACACCGTTATAGTAGGAGCAACTGCGCTCTGTATCCCCAACGAGTCATGGTTCTGGACGTTCTTGCCCTGTTCGCGTCTAAAGAAGCAGGTAACTATGTTGCCAAAGCGGTGTTGCTGCCGCTGCTGCAAGGGAGTTTGGAAGACTATACCAAGGATTTCTTCAAGGGTTGCATTGCGGATGCTGTGGGCTTAGCCAGCCAAGCACCTATGCAGAAAGCGTTAGCTGAAGCGCTGAAGGCCTTTGTGAAATTTGTGGAAGAGGAGCTGGAGTTTCAGGGCTGTACCGGGGCGGAGATTCGCGATTTTTATGAAATGCCGCTGCGGCAGTTCATGCAGGATAAGGACGTAAAGGTAACGTTAGGTCAAGCTTTCGAACCGGATTGCCGCACCATTGATGCCGAGGTGCTGGCCCTGCGGTGGGCAGCGTTGGAGCTGCGCCCCCTGCCGGAAGACTTTGACTGGTCGCAGATTGGCAAGCAGTATGTGCGGGCGGTAAAAGGCATTTTGCGCAGTTCCGATCAGCTGCGGGACTTGCTGAAGCTGCACCATCAGGAGGCCATGCGCCAGGGCATTGACGAACTGGTGGGGATTCCCCCCGATTTTGATTTGCGCAAGTATCAGGAAACCCTGCGGGAGCAGTACGGCAACCTGAAGCTGGAGTCCCTGGATACCTCGGCCTATGCCTACAACGACCTGAAGCTGTGGCGCATGTTCATTCCCCAGGATGTGCGAACCTGCCAGGAGTTGAACCCCAAGGTGTACGAAATCCCGAAGGAGAAGCTGCAGGAACTCCAGCAGCGGGGGGAACTGGATGCGGAAGCCCTGGATGCGGCACAGATTGAAGCCTACCGCCAGACCTATGTAGAGCAGCCCATCCAAAACGTGCTGGAGGTGGTGGGGCGCACGGAAGGGGTGGGCCAGCGAAGCCGTCCGGTGACAGACTATGCCGTGGTGCTGGGCGATCCGGGGTCGGGGAAATCGACCCTGTTGCAGTATGTGGCCCTGCAGTGGGCGGAGCAGCCCATTCATGACTTGAAGGAACTGGCCCAGCGACCGCTGCCCCTGCTGATTGAGCTGCGGAAGTATGCCAGGGACCGCAACGACCAGAAATGCAGCAGCATGGTGGAGTATCTGCACCAGGGGAATATTGCCTGTCGGCTGAATCAGCAGCGGCTCCATGAGGTGCTGCTGGCGGGGGATGCCGTGGCCCTGTTTGACGGCATTGATGAGGTGTTTGACCCCAACCTGCGGGATGTGGTGGTGACGGATATTCACCGCTTTACCAACAACTACCCCCAGGTGCAGGTGGTGGTGACCTCGCGGTGGCTGGGGTACAAGGCGCAGACGTTGCGGGATGCGGGGTTTCAGCACTACATACTGCAAGACCTGACAGATGAGCAGATTACGGAGTTTATTCAGCGATGGCACGACCAGACCTTTTCCGAAGGGGCGGACAAGGTGCGCAAGCGGGAGCGGTTGCACAGGGCGATTCGCGAGTCGAAGGCAATTCGAGAGCTGGCGGGGAACCCGCTGCTGCTGACGATGATGACGATTTTGAACCGTAACCAGGAGCTACCGAGAGATAGACCGGAACTGTATAACCAGGCTTCGCGGGTGCTGCTGCACCAATGGGATGTGGAGCGGAATTTGATTGAGCAAAAGCTCGACCCGGTGACGATTGACTATCGGGATAAGCAGGCGATGCTGCGTCAGGTGGCGTTTCACATGCAGTCGGGGGAAGCAGGACTGGCAGGAAACATCATCAGCGCCCAGGATCTGGAAGCGATTTTGACGGACTATCTAAAGTCTATAGATGTCGATCAGCCGCGAGATGTGGCGCAACGGATGATTCGGCAACTACGAGAGCGCAACTTTATCCTGTGCTACCTGGGGGCAGATAACTACGCCTTCGTCCACCGCACCTTTTTAGAGTTTTTTGCAGCGTGGGCCTTTGTCTGGGAGTTTAAGGAAACCCAGACGTTCACCTTTGCAGAATTGCGTGATCGGACTTTTGGAGCGCACTGGCAAGAGGAAAGTTGGCAGGAAGTTTTGCGACTAGTTGCTGGGATGATTGATGCAAGGTTTTCGAATCAACTAATCGAGTTTCTTATGAATCTAGAATTTGACCAAAAAAGCTACTTAGAGGCTTTTGGTTCTCCAGGATATGAAACATGGTATCTACAGCCTAGCGGTCTAGCTAATTTACTTCTTGCTGCCGACTGCTTATCAGAGATTGGTCAAGGACAGGTAGTTCCAGCAAATCGCAGAAAGCTTCTGCAGAGGCTAAAAAAAGAAGTCGCACATCCTAAATTTGAACTTGCCTGGGATTCCGCAAAAGCGATTTTGGAGAGAATTGCCTTCAACTATCCTGAGGAACTTCCTTGGCTTAAGCGGATGGGGGAAGATCCTACTTTTTTTGATGAATATTCAGGTCAGTCTAAATTTAACTTTCGCATACACAACGTACCAGCAGAAGCAGTATCAACTATCGCGAAATACTTCCATACCCAATCCGATATTCTTCCTTGGTTGAAGTCACAGATTCACAGCGGCTATCCATTTGTTCCTCAAGCTGCCCTTTCAGCAATTGCTGATTACTACTCACACTTCCCTGAAACTTTGTCATGGTTGCAAAGGCATGCGGATGATGATGATGAAGTAGCTAGCATGGCGTATTCAGTAATTTCACGATGCTACGGCAAGCATCCGGAAGTTTTAGATTGGCTTATTATACAAGCCAAGTCAAATGATTACAACGTCGTAAGGTCTGAGGCACTATGTGCTATTGCAAAATATTTTCCTGATGACCTTAAAGTTTTTGATTTCATCAAAAATAGATGCGAAGAAGAATCTGATTACTTAGTTCAAGCTACTCTTGCTGAAGTCATTGAGGAGTCTTTCATTCACTATACTCAAGCCCTTGAAGCGATTTTCCAAATTACGACTGTAGCCTTTAAGAAAATTGATATCATCCCTCCCAAAGGAAACAATGATTCAGGTGATTTGTCAAACAGATTTTTATACCTGCATAAACTGCTGGAGATCTTTGTCCGGCAGTCTCGTGCTGATTTAAGAAGTATTGAGTTACTGAATAAGGTTGCCAAAATAGATCCTGATGAACAGCTAAAAAATTGGGCTGAGAAGCTACTGAAGGAAATAGAAGCCAAAGGGCAAAAATTGGGGTATAGGAGTCAGAATTAAGTCTTTAAATACAATAAGTTAGGTGACTTCATGCCACTTTCAATCAAGTTTAAATCGAAGTTTTAGTCTGGTAAAGTTCTGGCCACGCAAAAACCCTGGAACTGCTGCAAGACCGTGCCCAAAACGATAATGACGAGCAGCTTAGGGAATGGGCGGCGAAGCAGTTGGAGAAATTAAAAATGCAAAATTAAAAATTCAAAAATGGGTTTGATTCGGTATCGGTAAATTATTCTGAAGGCTCGAAATAACTATGACCAAGCTAATACTTCATAACATTGATCCACAACTGCTTGAGAGTCTCAAATTGCGGGCGGCTAAACATAACCGCTCACCAGAGAACGAGTTGAAAGCAATCCTGCAAGAGGTCATTGCTACAGAGCAAGCGACACAGGCTGAGAAAATGGTGGCCTTCCGTGCAGAAGTTGACCAGATGCGACAAACCCTTACAGCCCAAAATCATTCTGATAGTGCCCTGCTAGTCCGTGAGGATAGGGACCAATGACCCTTTACGTTGTTGATGTTTGTGTTGCTGTTAAGTGGTATGTCCCAGAAATATTTAGTCAGGAATCTCTGAACTTGCTGGAACCAGGCTATAGCCTTATTGCACCCGATTATCTATTGTTTGAAGCAGGTAGTATTTTTGGCAAGAAAATCCGTCGCAAAGAGATCAGCTTTGAATTTGGTCAGCAGGCATTATTATCTCTTAAAAACTCTCCGATTCAGTTTATAGACACTCATAGTTTGCTACAAGATGCCTTTTCACTAGCTGATGAAGCTCAACGCAGTATC
>CAZPYG010000146.1:0-12486 GCA_964590465.1 uncultured bacterium
TGGCAAAGGATTTAACTTTAACTATGTCAGTGCAGGTATTGAGCGAGTAATGGGCCTCAAGCCCGAGCAAGTGGTGGGCCACTTCGAGGTTGTAGCAGACTTAATCGTCGAAGAGGATCTGCTATTGGTGCAAAAGGCGAATCAGGAGTCCCTTGAAAATCTCTCCCTGTATGAGGTAGAAATGCGAAAATGGACGACTTGGGGAGAGTTGCAGTGGTCAATTGTCCGTTCCACCCCCCGCCGACTAGAGGATGGACGAACCATCTGGTATGGCGTGGAAATTGATATTACTAATCTCAAACAAACCGAAGCAGCCTTAAAAGACAGCGAAGAACTCTTCCGCAGGGCCTTTGATGATGCCCCTATTGGCGTATCTCTGATTGCTCCTGACGGTAAGTTTCTGAAAGTCAACCACTACTACTGCAACCTGCTCGGGTATACCCAGGATGAGCTGCTTCAGATGAACTTTCAGAAGTTGACCCATCCCGACGATCTGGAAGCCGACCTGGGCGGATTAAGCCGAATGGAACGGGGCGAAATTCAAACGTTGCGGATGGAAAAACGCTATATCTCCAAGCAGGGCGAGATTATTCCGGTTTTTCTCCATGCCTCCTTCGTCCGAGATAGGGAAGGCAACCCCCTCTACTGCATCGGCCACATTCAAGACATTCGGAAACGGCTCGAAGTCGACCGCATGAAAGACGAGTTTGTTTCCATTGTCAGCCACGAACTGCGCACCCCCATTACCTCCATCGAAGGCTCCCTCATGCTCCTGGGTTCCGGCGTCTACGCCACCCGACCGGCCAAGGCAAAAGCCATGCTCGATATCGCCCTCAAAAACAGCCACCGCCTGGTGCGTCTGGTGGACGATATCCTCAACTTCGAACGGCTCGAATCCGGCAAAGTCGAACTGACCATGGAACCCTGCCAGGTGGAAGACCTGATGCGGCAGGCCATTGAGAGCGTCAGCACCCTCGCCGACCAGGCTGCCGTCACCCTGACGATGACGCCCTGCACCGCCACAATCCACGCCGCCCCCGATGCCATTGTGCAGACCCTGACCAATCTGCTCAGCAACGCCATCAAGTTCTCAGAGCCGAGGCAGACGGTTTGGGTGGAAGCGAGGGAGTGGGGGTGTGGGCGAGTGGGTGAGCCAGATAGCGAAATGGTGAGATGGCGAGATGGTGCCCAGCCAGAACCCACCACCCGCCTACCCATCCACCCATCCACCCCCTCCATCCTCTTCTCCGTCACCGACCAGGGTCGTGGCATTCCCCCTGAGAAGCTAGAAAAGATTTTCGAGCAGTTCCAGCAGGTGGATGTGTCGGACTCTCGGAAGAAAGGCGGCACCGGGCTGGGCCTGGCCATCTGCAAGCGCATTGTGCAGCAGCACGGAGGCGAGATTTGGGTGGAAAGTGAGTTGGGCCGGGGGAGTACGTTTTTCTTTACGGTGCCAGTGGAAGTGAAGGGTGAAGAGTGAGGGGGAAGATGGCCTAACCGTCGCTCAAAATGAACATCCAGACGCGATGCCTAAAAAGCATAAGGGTACCTCGAAAAATAGCCAGAGCGATACCAACGTCTGGATTTCAGGCTTACTCTGGGGCGGCGTACCTAACCAGGCCCTGCAACGGGTCCGTCAGGGCCAGGCACAGGCTTTAGTAACTGAGCCATTGCTGAACGAAATCGCCAGAACGCTGGCTTACCCAAAACTGCAGCCCAAGCTCCAGCAGCTTCAGGAGACACCAGAAAGCCTATTGCTTACCGTGCAGGAATTTAACCCTGCCCTGCCGACCAGTCCGTCTGATAGAACCTCCCACCGCAGGTATGATACCTGATTCAATGCCGCTCAATTCGGCGCAGTACCACCACCACCTACAACCGAAGAATATTGGCCAGACTAAGCTACAGCCTACGGCAATTGGGTTTTTAGCCTGGCCATTTCTGCTGGACCTTGGAGAGATGGAGCCCCGCTGAGATAGGAATATCGAAAATGCAATTATTGGATTTGCAAGTATCTGGATTGCAAGCTAATATGAATGTATGGATAAATCAATGCCTTATATGACGAAAGGTCAAAGGCATCCAAAGTAAGCACAATAACAATTTTGACCGCTAGGAGAATCACATGACGATTCTGAATCTTGCCCCTCCGGGGCTGAAACGGGAGACTCCGACAGATTTAATCAGGGTGCCGGATACGCTCACTAGCAAAGGAGTAAAAGCGCATGCCAAACAACCAAGCAGCCCACCTGAACGGGAAGGACATAAACTCCCTTCTCAAACTGAACTGCTCATTCTCTGGGCAGTCAGCAACTCAGGCGGGCGAGGGGTCTATGGACTTGACATCCAGAGAGCCATCACAGAATGCAGCGGAGGAAATGAGTCTATCTCTGTTGGAACCTTATATTCCATCCTCAAAAGACTACGAAAGAAAGGGCTTGTTGACTCTTACGAAGGTGACTCTATTGCAGGAGGAGCCAAGCGCCAGTATTATCATCTCACCGCAACTGGAGAGTCAGTTGTCAACTATTCAAACGACTTCATTTCTCGATTATCAGGCTGGACTCCCTCCTACGAGGCAAACTAGCCAAACTGCTGCCAAAGCCCTGGGAGAAGAACTGTTTTTTACGAAATGCTTCTCCTCCCCCCTCAGTATCCTCATGGGACCAGAGGAACAAACCAAAGTTGTCGCGAGGGCTGAACAGCTAACTCAATGGAGAAAGGAGGGACGGTCGATTTGGTTTACTCGTTTGTGGGACTTTGTCTATTTCTTAGACCTGCTCTTATTCTATGGTGCAAGCCGTCTTGAACGGGTGTATCCCAGTTTTGCAAATGTCATTCTGAACGTAGCGATAGCGAAGTGAAGAATCCCGATCTTGTGCAAGGCCTGAGATCCTTCGCTACACTCCGTTCTACTCAGGATGACAAAGGTGGGATGCACCCGTCTTGAACCTTTTATCTCAATGCTTAGACTTATAAATATAAACATAAAGTAACAAACTAAAAAAATGGAGAAGGGCTAAATTTCGAGCCCTTTTTTATTTTGAGAAGTTCAATTTTAGGAGAAAGCCCAACTCCTTATTGATGAACCACAGTTCAGGCTTTGCCAACAAAACACCCCCAGCCGTAGCCAGGGGAGATGGAGTGAAATTCTTTCCCTATTAAACCCGCTCCACCTTCCAGGCACTCTGAGCCCCATTCCTCCCCACCCGGCTAAACCGAAACTTATACCGCTCCAACACCCGACCCGACAGCGTCTTAACCCCCAAGATTGACGCCAACTCAGAGGTACTAGACCGCCAGTCATTATCCGCCAGAGCCTGCAGCCGCTCGAACCGCTCCAAAGGGGTATGCTCTGTCGCAGGCTTTTGAAGTGTTGCCAGCAACGGCAGCAGCATCGCAGTAAAATTCTGTCCTGTCGCGTAAGACTGTCTCGTCACCGCAAGACTCTGGTTGTTCTGGGGATATTCATTGAAGTAGCAGCTTGTTCAACAGTCATCCCCTGCTGAATCCGCTTATGTATCTGGTCCATCTAGTCCATTTGGGCAGTATTTACAAAAGCCTTATTGCCCTGCTTCTCGGGTATCAGGCCCAAAGCCCCCATGCGGTTATAGATTTAAGATCACGCCACCCCGCCTTTGATAATACTGACGTGGATAAGATGGCTACCAGTCTAGTTCTGTGACGTGATCAATTATCCCCTTTGCTATGCTGCTACTGCCCTCCTGCAGCCACGCCCATGTCAGGCCACCTGGAACGCATCAGCATAGGCGACCACCTGAACCGCCCCCACGAGGCCGAAGGTGCCCGGTTTAGCTGGGCAGAAGACTCCTGCGAACTGGTGATCAGCTACAGCAACCTACAACTGGCTGAGATTGAGGGTATCCAGCATGGGGTATTTAAGTTGGGGCTCAACGTAGTCGAGTCCATGCCCTTTGTCTGCTTTCGCGTGTTTGAAATGATTGGCCCCCAGGCTGCTAAACTGCTGCTGCCCTGGCAGGAGTGCCCTTTTCACTTATCCCGTTTTGACCCGCAGGCATTGCCCCGGTTTGATGAGTTTCGGGCTATGCCAGAGGCTCACCTGGGCATTGTGGTGGTGTTGACGGACTGGCCAGGGATGACGGTCAAAGCCCTGCGGTTCTTTACGGTGTCGCCGTTCTTCACCGAGAAGCTGATTGAGGCCCTGCTGAGTACGGCCTCGGCCTATACGCGAGAGGGCTATGAGCAGGGCGTGCAGCGGGTGTTTCAGAGCTACCCGGTGAATGCGATTGGAGATGGGTGTCGGGTGCGGTGTAAGTCTGGGGATTGAGAGTTTTGCTGTGCTAGCTTGGTGGCGGTAGCCAGATCTCTACAGTTCTTCGCGAACGGTCCCTGAAAGGTTACCCTCTGTCGGTAAGTCCTGTGAAGCTAAATATGGATCTTAAGGTAATCCTCGATGGATTGATGACTGATTCAGGCTGCTTTTTGAGCACCCTAAGTAAGACAGGCAATTAGAAGAAAAATCCTATGGCTATCGATCCATACGAACCCGAACTAGCGAAACGGCAAAAAGCCTTTCAGATAGCATCTAAACAGCTACTTGACCTCTTGAATCTCAATGTCAGCCTCGGTGCTCAAGGTAAAGGCGACTTCATCGAAAAATTTGGCAGTACTATAGAGGCTTTAAGAGATTACGAGCAAGCAGGGAAAGACCTTTCAGAATGGCTTGCTCAGAAGCAGCAGAATCAATAATGGCTCGTAACTTTTTTCGTCCACCCTTAGGCGTTTAGGCTTAACCAAGCCTGACAGCCCTAGATTTTGTCTGTAGTATTCATTTATGGAAATACGTGGATATCCCATAGCTCAGGCTTAGGGACTAGATTGAAATATAGATCCAGCGTTTAACAACGACTATCTGAATCAGCAAAATCCCGAAATTGCCGGGACTGAATTCCTAACCCCTGGACAAATTTAGTTCAGGGGTATTATAGTTATTGCCATGCCAAGGGTTATAGAACCAGCATTTAAATAAATGGTAGATATAAGCTTCTCAGAGTTTTTTGAACAGGTAACCGGATTTCTTCCTTACCCATGGCAAGAACGCCTGGCTATTTGGACCGGTGATAACGTGGCTGTGGTGTCGTCACAGACGGGAACCGGTAAGGAGTCTGGTGCTGTCGTTTCCTGGCTATATGCCCGTCGAATCGGCCAGCCTGTCCCGACACGGCTGGCTTACGCGCTGCCGACACGTTCACTGGTCGATCAGGTCTATTCCAATACTCTTAAAGTTGTTGAGAAATCCGGACTTCCGATAAAGGTCTACTGCCTTAAGGGTGGTTTGGTGGAACATGGATTTGAGCAAGACCTAACCCAGCCTGCCATCCTTATTGGCACCCAAGACCAGCTCTTATCCAGAGCATTGAACCGTGGCTATGGCGTTTCGTGGGGACAAAAGCCACTCCACTGCGCGGCACTGACAAATGACTGCCGATGGATTCTGGACGAAGTTCAATTAACAGGCGTAGGCTACACTACGCTGGTTCAAATCAAAGACCACTGTCGCAGGCAAGGCACCTTTGGAGATGTTCAGCTTTGCCTTATGTCAGCTACCTTCGATGAATCACCACTACAGGCCGACGGTATTGAGGTTGAACACTACGGGCTTGATGAGGCTGATCTAGCCAACACTTATCTTGCGTCAAAGGTGTTGCGCTCTAAGCCTGTCTATCAGGCTCAAGTCAATACCTTGGAAGATATCAGGAATCTGGTCCGGGACAAGCATTTTCCGGGCTCATTGTCGTTAGTTGTCGTCAACCAAGTTGCTCGCGCCAGAGAGATTGGTGAATTGCTATCGGATCTCAATCCTTTGGTCATCCACAGCCGATTTCTGGGAATTGATCGGGAACGGATTCAGGAACAGTTGCGAGGTTACCAGGGACTCATCATCGCGACTCAAGTGGTTGAGGCCGGTGTAGACCTTGACGCGGAACTGCTCATCACTGAGGTGTGTCCTTGGTCAAGCTTCGTCCAGCGCTGCGGTCGATGTGGCCGCAACCGTACCGATAACGATGTTGAGATTTACTGGCTGGACTATCAAGAAGACTGGAGCCCTTTGCCATACAAGGACCAGGAATGCCAGGAAACTAAAGACCGATTACTTGTACTGGAAGACGCCAGCCTTCAATCAATCACTCAGATCCCACTGCCAGACTTGGCAATTCCTAGATACCGGCTGTCCGACCGGGATATCCAGACGTTCTTTAAGACTCATCCAAAGTGCAGAGATACCTATTACAACGTTTCCCAATACGTCCGCGACCCAAGCAGCTTTACGGTGTCTATTGTGTGGTCGGATAAACGACCTGATCGAATGCCTCATCAAAGGTATCTATGTCCTGTACCGGAGTATGAGTTTAAGCAGTTCTATCAGGCAAACGGTACCCGCTACCTCGTTTGGGGTGAAGACGATTGGGAAGAGAAGCCAGCTCAAGTCGGTGATATTGTCTGGCTTCGCATCAATGATGGTGGCTATTCCAACGACCGTGGTTGGACTGGGAACGTCAACGATAAACCTCAGCCTTATAGCCTGGAAGTCGAATCCCAATACAATGATCCACCCTTCCCTCATAACATCGCTTTAGGGGTTCACCTTAAAGACACTGAGAACGCCTTGCGGGAGTTCATCCCTCATCTGCAACGGATTGGTATGTCTGAGGAATTGATTGACGAGCTATGCCGCTGTGCCCGTTGGCATGATTGGGGAAAGGCTCATCCCGTCTGGCAACGATACGCTCAAGCGAAAGAAACCCTACTGGCCAAGTCAACTCGATACGGTACGCCGTGGGAAATGAAGGGGTATCGTCATGAACTCGCCAGCGCTCTGGCAGCGACCAAACACGGTGCACCATTCCTGGCTCAATATCTCATCGCAGCCCACCACGGCAAAGTCCGCGAAACCCTTCGGCCCATCAAACCTGATGAAGATATCAACCCCAATGTTTTGCGAGGGGTTGAGTTAGGGACCAGCCTGCCCGGCATCACGATTGAAGGCGTTGAGACCCTGCCTCCTATGGAACTGTCGTTCATTGGCAAGCCAAACAAATGGGACCAGGACGTTAAGAAGCTCTTACGCCAGTACGGGCCATTTCGACTGATCTACCTAGAGGCATTGATCCGCAATGCCGATGTTGCCGCATCCAAATTCCGTGAAGAGGAAGCCCGCCATGATCACTAGCGCACCCACTAAAGCTATTGCCTTTCCCCACCTATCCCCAAATACTGCAATCGGTTGGCTAAAGGCTATTGGCCTCATACGATTGTCCGAAGCACCAGGTTACTGGAGAGGGGACTGTTTCTACCTGGAGATCGACTCGGCTGAAGACTTAGTTGAAGATATCCTGGCCAATTACCAGCCCAAGCCCTTTGTGAGTCCCTGGAATAGCTACAGCATCTTCAACAAAGCGCCAGGTTTAACCGAGATATTAGCGTCCACGTCAGATCGCTATCAGCTCATGCGGGAGGGCTACCAGGAACTCAACGCTGCGATACAGAAATTAGATACCAAAGGTCAATCGGCGGCACAAAAGAAGCTGACTCTCATGGCTGATTTGCCCAACCGTATTCGCAATGACTACTGGCTTCAGTGGCTCAATGCGGTCGGGTTGATGACCCAAACCAAGAAGGGACCGCGTTTTCTCTGCAACGATTTACTGGGTACTGGTGGGAATGTCGGCACGACTGACTTTTGCACGGTCTATTGCCAAGTCTGTAGTCAGCTTTGGGATTTAGACACAGGAGAACCGGCTGAAGGGACTGAGGCATTTATCCGCGCTTCCATCTTAGGCGAGTCCACCCAACAAACGTTGATGCTTCAGGGTTTGTTGGGTCATACCTATCCCGCTGCCGATTACTTTGATGATCTGGCACCTTCAGCCGCTTCCCAGGCTGACTACATGGACAATGGCGGTCGGTCTACCCAACTGGCTAACCCCGTGGACTTAATCCTTTATCTCGAAGGCGCTGCAACCTTCACCGGGAGAGCCATACCTCGCAATCAAGTTGAGCAGGAAGGGGATCAGGAATTTACCTTCGCTGCTTATCCATTGTTGTTGGAAGTGAATTCGGGCAGTGCTGATACCAGTGATCGGACTGGTCGCGCCTATGAGGTATGGCTACCGCTGTGGGATGAACCCATGAACTGGCAAGAATTTCAAGACCTGGTGGTGGATGACTTAAGCTTCCGGCTCAAGCACCAGGTTGTGGATACCCTCGATATGTTAAATGTCATCACTCAAGTAGATGACTATCGTGGGCTATCCCGGTTCTCCCGGTTTGGGCTATGGACTCGTAAAGGTCAAGGTAAATATCTCGTCCATATTGGACTGGCCACTCCCGGTGAAACAGACTTTGGCTCAGAGCTGCGGGAATGGCGGTTTAGGGCACGTCCAACCGAGAAACAGACCCAAGGCCAATACAACCTGTTAACGGCTATCCAGAAAGCGTTGTATCGGCTTCAGCAAGGCAATGCCGAAGTTACTACCGTTATTCGACTGTTGGGGCAGATCGAGCTGCTGCATAGTCACCTACAGCCGAGTATCCCTCCGGTTCCACAACTCAATCAGACGTGGGTTGAGGCGGTCTACCAAGAACACCCACGGGTTGAAGTCGAGCTAGCCGCTGCGTTGGCCAGTATATCCGTTGCCCATCGTACTACTGGCCGCTCTGGAGATTCCTTTAGGAAACTGCTGACCTCTGCTCGTTACGTTCCCGATAAAGGCTATTGGTTTTGGGCATCGGATCATCAAGACAAGCTGAAAACAGCGTCGCTGGAGGCATTATGCCTATCCCTGCTACGACTTTGGAGTGAAGACCGGGAACGGCATCCCTCCTATGGCTGGACCTATTGGGCAAGCCCGGATGCGATTGCCGCCTTCATTGGTGGCTTTACCGATGACCAACTGATACTAGACCTTGCTCTGGGATTCTCGGTATGCCGAATCCCCGCCACACTGACTGAGCACGCCAATAAAGAACCGTTGCCAGAACCCTACAAGCTGGCGGCGTCAATCCAATGGAGCAAGGAGACGGTGCTGAACATGCAGACGATTAACGCACTGATGGCAGGCTCACCAGCGCCATTGAAGCGACAATTGTCAATCCTCAAGCACCCATCAGTCTTGCCAGATCGCATCGCTGCCGGAAAGCGTAGCGCATTGGCTCTGGCCTTTCCCTGTAAACCTTTCATCAACTTAGGAGAATCCAATGATTAATGTCATCACGGCTGAATTTGAATCTGCTCTGCCTACCGTCAAGCCGCCGTCATTTCTGGATGTCGGTGTATCCCAGGCATTCTTGCCATGGGAGCAGCGTTTGGACGTGCTACTCAATACGGCTCAAGCGACCGCAAATTTGATTGAAGACAGCATCTGGGATGCCGTTCACCATAAACTCATCCCAGAATTAGAGGGCTTACCATTTGTCGAGATCTATACCGAGTCGGGAAACTATGTTGCCAGCACGCTAGACCTCCCACACCGCCTCGGCACCGGCTACCTGCTCAAGAACAAGGAAGCTAAGCTGGACGGTCAGCGATTCCGGGAAGGGTTCCGGCAACGGATTCGGGACAAAGGGATTTACAAAGCCGTGTTCGAGCTATGCCCAATGAGCATCGTGCTGGGTTCCTTCTATACCCATATCGCCGGGGTTTACAAAGTTCCGCGTGTCCTGTCCGGTGAATTTGTGGCCGAGAACGCTGTTTCAATGCCGACTGGCGGTGCCGTCCATGATCCGGTTTCGGCTCGTGGGATGGGCGTTGACCCTAAGCACTTCTTCGCCATCAGTCGGGATAAAAAAGGTGAAAAGGATAAGGCCATCAGTAAGCCCGCTGAAGCGGGACTTGGCAATATCGTCTATGTCCGGGAAAGCTTCAAGGCCCAGCGGTATGTTGGTCGGTTTGTGATTGATACCCGGCTGGTCGAGAAGTCTAACCTGGACCAAAAAGCCAAGCACCTCATTCAAGTTCTCAGTGAGTACCTGGTTCGTCGTCTCCTGAATGAACCTATCGCGTTGCGAACCGAGTGTTACCTGACGCTCACATCGGAATCAGCCATGCGGAAACTGCCATCGCTCGAAAACCTTGAGTCCGCTGTGAAAGAAGCGATTCAAGACTGTGCCGATATGTTCGAAAAGGTTCGGGTAGTTGTCCCTACCAGCCAGATTGAATTTACAGAAGCTGAGTTGGCGGAGGCCGAATGATGATCCATATTCAGGTCGATTGCCATACCAACCAATACCAAGCCTGTGCGTGGGGAAATCATCACTCTGAAGGCGTCATCGATTGGCCACCAGCACCGTGGCGGCTCCTACGCGCCATCGTTGCCGGGAGCTATAACGCTCATCTCCCAGAACGGCATCTCCCTACCCTCAAGGTGTTGCTACACAGGCTGGCGTCAGTTTTGCCGAGCTATACGCTGCCGCCAGTCACCTACATCCAACACCGCAGCCCACGCCCCCAGGTCAATCCCAAGACCGCCAAAGTGGGACCAGGGAAGACCCTTTACTCAGCGGGACTCATGATGTCGAGTGGCCAGAACAAGGTTCATATCCACTGGCCGGTGGCATTATCCGAGGCTGAGGAACTGGTGCTGAGTTTGTGCCTATCTGGCCTGACTTACTTCGGCCGGAAGGAGGCGGTCGCGTCATGGATGCTAGTAGAAGAGGCCCCGGACCCCAACGCCAATCCGAATCAGGACGGAACCCGGTTGGTCTCTACAGCGGACCCCGAGATGGGCGCTGACGGGCTCTGGGAGGCACTTAACCTATCAGCTCATGAGAACTACGGCGTGAATCGTACAGCCGTTTTCCCAGGCGTTAGACAGGCCGCTTATGAGATCGAACAACCTAAGCCCAAGCGTCAACCACCTAGCGGTCAAAGGCACCATAAGATAACGCTGACAGTGGAATGCGACCCTCGATTCCCTATGAAACAAGCGTTAAAGCTGACAAACCGGCTTCATCAGTCCTTGGTAGCACGGTGTCCAGCGCCTGTCTTTACTGGCATGGAAATGGGCCAACCCAGCACCACCCACGACCATACGATTTTCCAGCCTATTGCTGGCCGCACCGGACGGTATGTTGAACAAATCGTGCTTTCAAGCCAGGACGGCTATGACCAGAACGCGATGGCGACAATAGCGGCGGCTTGCTCAAAGCCACTGGAAGGTGTCGCTCACGGCCGCAATGTTCAGCTCAAGCTTGCCGACCTTGGCGAGATTTCTGAGACCAGAATGGATTGGGAATCCTCAACACCGTTCTTCCTATCTAGGTTCCCGGCTACCCGTCGAGGTAAACCCAGAATGATTACAGAGCGCCACCAGAAGGATGGAGCAGAACATCAAGCCCTCAAGTACCTCCAGCACTTATCCTGGCTCGGCTTAGAGGGTGAAGCTGCTTATCGGGACCATGACAACGGGCTGGCGCTTTACTTGGATGCTGAGGTGGCTGTGGTAGCTCACTGTGAACCGTTCCCGCAATTCTGGGAATGGGAAGCGGACTGTCGCCAAGGTAAAAAGGCTGGAAGGATGGGATATCGGGTTGAGCTACACTTTGCTGAGTCCGTCAATGGCCCTATTATCCTGGGCTATGCCTCTCATTTTGGGCTAGGTGCCATGAAGCCTATGCGCGAGGCGGTGGGTGTACAGCAGACAAACCGCCAGGATGCTGGTGTGTTGGTCGCTTAAGGGTGTTGAACCTTGAACGGACCCGCGCAACGGCTGAATGTATTGAGAGATAATGGAAGTGGGGAATTTTAGATTTCGCTGCCATGCTTCAGAAGTGCTGGTATACCCTATCTTTCTTTCATCCGCGCCATCGAACCTTGAAAGCCAAATATTGTAAGGCTTTTGGAAGCCCGCCGCTGAAATCCCTGCTATCGCGGGGACTGAATTGAAACAGGCAATATGGCTGGCTCAGTAGACCCTAAATAGGGCTGAAATCCCTGCTATCGCGGGGACTGAATTGAAACTGGGAACTTTCGGCAGAAAGCATTTTATAGTCATAAGCTGAAATCCCTGCTATCGCGGGGACTGAATTGAAACCCAGGGATGAGAAATCCTACCCTGCGGGATAGAATTTGCTGAAATCCCTGCTATCGCGGGGACTGAATTGAAACCAAAATCTTCAGGCTGCTGGACGGGTATGGCGAATGGCTGAAATCCCTGCTATCGCGGGGACTGAATTGAAACCCACGCAGAGATGTGCCTAGGCTGGCAAGCTGAAGCTGAAATCCCTGCTATCGCGGGGACTGAATTGAAACCCTAAAAGATCCGGATTCTGCGAGAGAGTACCAGGAGCTGAAATCCCTGCTATCGCGGGGACTGAATTGAAACGACCATCGTAAATGTGGGGCTGTGGGACTTGTTCCGGCTGAAATCCCTGCTATCGCGGGGACTGAATTGAAACGCACAAAGGTCTCTGAAGGATGTGCGAACTGCTAGCTGAAATCCCTGC
>CAZPYG010000147.1:0-12425 GCA_964590465.1 uncultured bacterium
TTAGCTAGCTCCTCGCCTGGGCGGCTAGCCCCTCTGTGGCCGAAACGATGATAGAGGCCTGAGAATCTAGCAGAAAATACGGAGAAATAACAAGCGAGCTTAAACTCAAAGTGGCTTTCTTTGTCCTTTCTTTATTATCTTGCCGACTGACTAAAATTAAATTTTCAAGCTCTTATAAGATTGTGCAAAAAAATAAATTCAGTTAAGTCATTTAGCTGCCTTTGTTTTCGATTTATCAACGGGTTTAGGCCGACTAATTTCAGTTAAGGGATTTAAGAGAAAAGTTGTCGCCAAAGATTCATTTCGTAGATGGAAGTTACGGCTTTATCATTGCTTTACTCAATATTGGCACTGCTCAATTGAGGGATGATTAAAAGCAGGGATCGGCACCTCCCTACTTCAAATATTGAATGAGCAGTCGAATTAAGTGCTTGAGCATGGGGATAGAGGGGGGTACATCGCCCTATCGGGCAGCTTTGCTCCCCCCTATGTCAACCAGACGAGCACCGTCGGATGCTCCCGCGCTCCTTTGGAGGGTGCGAAACTCCGTGTCGTTAACGGATATTCGCAGGCACAACCGTTTGACTTCATCGCTATAGCACTGGGGGCTGTCGTAGTTCCCATCATTGAGCAATGCCGGGAATTCCCTTGGCCAGTGATGAGTCCAGTGAAATTGAGATTCATCCTGCACTATAGATTGCTACGTAATTGAGAGATCGCATTCCGCATCGTCTCGGCGGGGCGATCGCCCTCCACCCCTTTATTTCCATTTGCATAAACGAAGTCAGTGGGCGCGATCGCCGCTTATTCTCCTCGCACGATCTCCATGACCACAGCCGCACCCGCGCCGGCAAAATTGCCTGAGCTATTGCCCCAAATCACAATCGTGGTACCGCTTTCGGGGTCGTAGCCAATGTCGCTTTCAAAGGCCAGGGTTTGGCCACCATGGCCGAGGAGTCCCGCCTTGACAAATACCCCATAGCCATAGAAGTAGTCCGCCGTCCAGCCCGTGGTATTGGGGGAGGGGGTAAGCATCTGGGACAATGTGCCGGGCTGGGTAAAGAAGTCGTCCTCAAACAGGCGCTGCACAAAGCGTGCCATATCTGGCGGGGTAGAGACGACAGCCCCGGCTGCCCACGCCTGGGAGAGGTTGAACTCGGAGGTATCTTGATCAAAGGGGGGCGCTAAATAGCCGTGGGGCAATTGCACCCGTTCCTCAGGGGTTGGTACGCTGGTCTGCAAATAGGTCTGAGTCATCCCGGCCTCAGACCACACCCGTGAGCGGTAGTTGGCTTCCAGGCTTTGCCCCGTGGCGGTTTCAATAATCATCCCCAGGAGCACATAGCCGGTGTTGGTATAGGACCAGCCCCCGGTCTGTTCCACCCAGGAGCCAGGGGTGCCGGGGGCATAGTTGGGAGTACCGTTGGCGATCGCGTAGTCGATCAGCTCCTGGGGGGTAAAGTTTTGGGTAAACAATTCAGGGTCAGCCATCCCCTGCCAAAACAGTCCGTCTTGCTGTTTTGGAGTGCCATCCACATAGTCCCAGAGGCCCGAGGTATGGCTCAGCAATTGCGCGATGGTGATGTCTTCTCCGTAGGGCAGGCGGCTGGCCATGTCGGGTAGCCAGTCGCTCAGCGGGTCGTCAATGGAGAGCACCCCCTCTTCCTGGAGTTGAAAGATGATCATCGCCGTCATCATCTTGGTGTTGCTGCCAATCTGGAAGGGCGCGGTCGGTTGCAGCGGCTCACAACTGGCGACATCGGACACCCCAACGGCCCGCCAGTAGTCCCCTATCGGCGTTTCGACCCAAAGGACGAAACCGGGGGCTGGCGAAATTCTGGCGTCAGCCGTTCCAGCCGTAGTGACCATTTGCCTTAACAGATCATCGAGTTTGGCGGTCTGATCATCGGGTAAGGTGACTAGCTCAGTCGTCAGGTTGAGCGCCGCTTCTCCACACAGCGTCACCACATCAACTGATTCAGGAGCCGGTTCAAGGATGTCGTCTTGGGCGATCGCTGGCCCCACCCAGGTTGGGCTAGCCGCCAGCCCAAACCCCAGTGTGGAAATAAACAATAGTCCAAAGGCTTTCATGTTCTTTTGCGTTTCCTAAAACAGTAGATGAGGATAACTCATGTTCAAAATTTTCACGGCTGAGTCGATTTATTACCGGATAAAATTGTCAAAGCGATCGCTCGACCCATCAGACTATGTCACCCCTTAAGCGCAATAAAACATTCCTTCTCATCCTGTTATTTGCGATCTTAGGGCTGTTTGGGTGCAACGAAACGATCGATGGCTATACAGCCGCATCGTCTATCACCAATAAGGGTTTTGCTCGAACAGGTGGCGATTTGCAGCCCATCCAGGAGCAAGAAATCAAGGTTTGGGGGTTTGTTGATCACAGCAATATCTATGGCGATGAAGCAGCAAAACAGATTTTAGGAGATTGGTGGAGCGGCGATGGGCCAACGGCCAATACCTGGCGTTTTAATGTAATGGCTAAAGCCAACGACCAGGGCCGTTCCTTTGCGGTCTATGTTCCCAATGATCAGGGTCGAGATGAGTTGCTGAGGGCGTTTCTGGCCGATGCAAATGCCCATCGGCCTACCCAGGTTTTTGTGACGGGGAAGCTATTGACCTTTACGGCTCCAACGAATACCGTCACGCTAACGGGCCTATACCTGGAGGTGCCATCATCGCGAGATATTCTCTTGGAGCCGCCGTCAGCAAAGTAGGGATAAACTGAGACTAAACTTTAAGCCGCCCTAGTAATCAAGCTCCAGACAAAAACAGCAACAATCGCCCCTAAAACCGCCACCAAAATGCCCCCAAGGGTAAAGGCCACGCTGGCTAACTGAAGCGCCCCGGTCGTCAAGAAGGTATGGAGCGATCCTCCCACAAACGCACCAATGATACCTAAAACCATGGTGCCAAGAATTCCGCCCCCTTGGTTACCGGGGTAAATAGCCTTTGCGATCGCACCAGCAATCAGTCCTAAAACAATCCAAGCCAAAATGCCCATCATAGATCTCCTAGAAGGATTTGAGTATTTGGTAAATAGAAAGCCCTATTTACGAACGTCGATGAAAAGAACGACCGGATGCTAAGCCCATCAAACGGCACCCGGTCGCATGCTTAAATACATTCCAGGTTCATATGCCCGTCGGAGTTCTCCGATACTACGGGGGCTAGCCCAGCATGGTCAGCTAGGCATTGAACCTTGGTGTACTCGCTATCCTGCAATTGCAGAGCACCCTCCATCACTGCCGGGGCAACAAAAGTGACGTCGGCAAAGCCATTGGCTCTAGCTGCATCAAACCCATCGAAGGTTTGACCACAGCTCAATGCCTGAAACTCGCCGCCTGCTTCGCCGACGGCAGAAATGGCCAGCATGCCCTGACCGTCGCTGCAATAGGCTTCGAGGGTGCTGCCGATGGCCATAACTACGGTCTGACCATCGGCGCTGAGGCTAACGCCTTCGGCCAGATCGGCAGGGGGGGCTACTGTAGTCTCAGCAGTCTCGGCAGTCTCGGCAGTCTCGGCGGTGGCTTCAGGGTCTGGAGCCGGAGACTGACAGGCCGTTGTGCCCAAAAGCGCGATCGCCACCAGCCATTTAGCGTGTATGAATTTCATCTCGGTAAACGTCCGCATCAATGGCTATCTGTAGGCGTAGCTGTAGTTGTAGAACTCGTCACCCGTAACCGCATTAATAATCACCACCCGACCAGCACTCTCGTCGTAAATGACTCGCACCCGACCATCCGAACCGACATAGGTGGAGCCAGAGGTACGGGTAATCGGCCCCCGGAAGTAGAAGTCCCCCTCGGTAATTTGCACTGTAAAGGTGTCGGCACTCTGGGGGGTCATGTAAGTGACGGGGATGGGGGATGAACTATAGGAACCTGACGATTGACTGGAACTCCCGCCCGACAGTTGGTAGGTGTAGTTGTAGAACTCGTCACCCGTAACCGAGTTGATCACAAGCACCCGCTGGCTGTCGAGATCGTAGTTAACCCGCACGCGACCATCGGTACCGCTAAATAGATTGCCGTAGGAGCGGGTCAAGGTGCCGTGGTAAAAGAACTCACCATCTTGAATTTGAATGGCAATGGTGTCGGGGGTCTGGGAGGTGAGAAAGGTGGTGGGGGTAACCGACTGGGCGATAAGCACAGCGGTATCGGCAGTATGGGTGGCGATCGCAGGTGCAGCGACACCCATACCAGCCATCATCAGGGCTACAGAGCAGATGGGCAAAGAAAATTTCATAATCGCCTCAAACATGGATAAAAACGAATAGGAACCGATAAGGCTTGGCGTCAAGCAACATGCCAGAGCTTATAGATAGCCATCGCTGGGGAAGCTGATAAAGTCGCTGCGAATCCAACCGACTGCCCCCGACTCTAGAAACTTCACCTGGCACCAGTTCAGGTCGCTACCAGCGGTGTCGGTATCTTGCTGGCACTGCAAAATATTGACCTGATCTCCCGCCAGGCCATAACCCATGGCGCGGGAACGAGCGGTCGGCTGACTGCGTAGATTAATTTGAGAACCGCGATCGTGGGCGATCAAGGTGCCGACGCGAGCATTTCCGCTGGCAGGGGTGCTCTCTGGGAACGTCGTGCTATCCCAGTACACATAAAGCTTGTATTCATCTGCAAACTGAAAAATTACCCCGGCATCCCCTAACCCTGCCTGACGATAGACCGGGTTGCCGTAGTGATCTCTAAAGTTACCTGGTGCCGTGTTAGGAATGGGGTCAAAGTCGTAGCGAGCGCCATTTTCCAGCATTTGAATGCCGATATATCCCTGGCGCTGGGAAAAAGTACAACTGCTCGAAAAGTCGGGATAGCTGGCACCGGGACGGTAAAGATCGCAGTGGGCCGGAACCGTATCAGCTCTGACCGCAAGCCCACCACCGGCGGTAGCCATAACGGTTGAAACTGCTGCTAACAAAAAGGGACGAAACTTAGACATTATCGAGAGCCACCAAAGGAATAAGACACAGATAGAGCAGGGGCATCCGGCAACCTGGCAAGGCAAAGGGCAGCTTCTCTGCCCCAGGAAAGATGACAAAGAGCTGTAGGATACACAATTTCCTGCGTACGGCTATTTTCCGGGTCTTAGGTTCCCTAGAGCAAGCAAAGTTAAGTCAGTTAATCATTACGCGGTGAGACTCCTGCTCGAAAGAGGCTCAGTTAAAGCAGTTAAGTCATTTATAGAGAACCTTCCCTGAGATGGTGGTAGTCTGAAATTGCTAAAAGTCTTTAATCCTTCCCTTTTAGCCGCAAATTATCATCATTTGTCTTGCAGCTCGAATAGTTTTCACCTGATGCTTTCTAAGCAGAATAACGATTCAGGTACCTGTAGCGACGGGCCAACCAAACAGTCGAATCAGCCGAGTAAACGAAACCGGGGAGTTTTTCTCAATGCCCAGGGCATTCGGCGGCTGCGGGCGGCTATTCACCAATCTGAAATTCGAGAGAATGGTGGAAAACGATTTTCGACCGAAAAGATCGGTCTCCGGACTGGGGTGTCGACCGCAACCATTAGCCGGTTATGGTCTTCAAAGACTGGGGTAGACCAGCGAACCCTACAGATTATTTTTAGTGCCTTTGACCTGGATTTAACGGAAAGCGATATTCAGGCGACGGGCACGCGCAGTGCAGATCCGCAGGATGCCGATTCTACCCAGGCCCTGGCAGCATCGGTTCCATTACCCTATCCGAAAGGTCCAATTCCGCTGGATTCCCCGCTTTATATTCCCCGGCCACCGCTGGAAGAACGGGCTTGTCATGAAATTACCCAACCGGGATGCGTGATTCGCATTAAGGCCCCTTCTGGCTTTGGCAAGAGTTCGCTGTTGCTGCGGGTGCTGGACCGGGCAGAGCAACTGGGCTATGCGATCGCCTCGATCAATCTGCAACAGGCCGATGCGGCCACACTGGCGGATGCCGGGGCGTTTTTGCGCTGGTTTTGCGGGGCGGTGGCGCTGAAGTTGGGCCAATCGCCCGATCTGGAAGCCTGCTGGAATGACATTCTCGGCAACTCGCTGAGCACCACAATGTTTATGCAGGAGCAGATTTTAGAAGCCAGCAAAATCCCAGTGGTGCTGAATATTCAGGAGTTCAACTGCCTGTTTGCCCATCCCGAAACGGCCCAGGCGTTTTTGCCACTGCTGCGATCGTGGTATGAAGAAGCTCGACATGACTCCGTTTGGCAAGGGTTACGACAGATTGCCACCTACACGACCGACAGCTATCTACCCTTAGACATCAATCAATCGCCGTTTAATGTCGGCTTACCCCTGCTGCTGCCGGAGTTTACGATCGATCAAGTGGCGGCATTAGCGAGGCTCCATCATTTAGCTATGAGCAATGCTGACTGTCGACGCTTAATGCAGTTGGTGGGGGGGCACCCAACGCTAACTCGGATCGCCCTCTATCACCTCTGTCAGGGTGATCTCACCCTGGATGACTTGATGGCAACGGCGACAACTTCTGACAGTATTTTTCATGGGTATCTACAGCAAATGCTGATTCGGCTGCAAGACGGGCCGGAGCTTATGGCTCAGCTCCGCGCTTTGGTCATGACGGATGGCCCGGTGTCGCTCGATCCCATCGTGGCTTATCAGTTGGAAGCGACCGGCTTAGTGCATACCATGCCCGATGGTTGGGTGATGAGCTTAAACTTATACCGAGACTATTTGCGGCAGCGGCTTTTTGAGGAAGAGGCATGAGCGATCGCCCCTGGAAAGCGGCCACCGTCCCCGTTTTCTGAGGTGGGAGCAGTTAAATCCGGACGCGATTCGACCAAGAAGCCGGGGTGCCCACCAGACCAAACCGATGCCCTAATCACACCAAGTCAACAGTCTGCAATGTCGTATTTTCAGTACAGTGTCGGTGGTTGTCTGCAAGCTGACGCGCCCAACTACGTGGTGCGGCAGGCCGACAAGGATCTGTATCAAGCCTTGCAGACGCGGGAATTTTGCTACATCTTTAGCGCTCGCCAGATGGGCAAGTCGTCGCTGCTGGTGCGGGTGAAGGACAGGCTCCAGCAGGGCGGGTCTCGTTGCGCCTATCTGGATATGACCCGCCTGGGTAGCGGTGGACTGACCCAATCCCAGTGGTATGCCGGGCTGCTCATGAGCCTGCTGCAAAGTCTGGGCCTGGCAAAGCAATTCAACTTCCGGGATTGGTGGCAAGCTGATTCAGACCTGACCCTGGTACAGCGACTGAATCAGCTGGTGGAAGAAGTGCTCATCCCTGACCCGGAAGGTCCGCCCCTCTATATCTTTATTGACGAAATCGATAGTCTGCTCAGCCTCAACTTTTCCACCGACGACTTTTTTGCCTGGATGCGATCGTGCTACAACCAGAGAGCCCACGATCCTCGCTACCATCGCCTCACCTTTGCCCTCTTTGGAGTGGCCACTCCCTCGGATTTAATCGCAGACAAACAGCGCACCCCCTTCAACCTGGGACGAGCCATTCCCCTGACGGGCTTCACGTTGGAAGAAAGTGCTCCTCTCCAGCCAGGGCTGGAACCCTGGGTCGATCAGCCCCGGCGGGTGCTGCAACATATTCTGGACTGGACCGGGGGGCAACCGTTTTTGACCCAAAAGCTCTGTGACCTGGCCGCCCAAACTGCTTCCCAGGCGGAGACGGTGCCCCTGGCCCTATCCCCCGGTATGGTGGAGGTGTGGGTGGATGACCTGGTGCGATCGCACCTCCTCGACCACTGGGAAGCCCAAGACGAGCCCATCCACCTGCGCACCATTCGCGACCATCTGCTCTGGCATCAAAATCGCACCGGGCGCATCCTCGGCATTTATCAACAGCTGCTTCAGGAAAGCGCCGTTCAGACCGATGACAGTCGTGAGCAGGTCGATCTCTTACTATCGGGTTTGGTCGTGCGTCAGGGCAATCAGCTGGTCATTAAAAATCGGATTTATCGCCACGTCTTTATCGAGGCGTGGGTCGAGCGGCAGCTGCAAAGATTGCGCCCCTATGCGACGGCGCTGACTGGGTGGGTCGCCGCCGATCGCCAAGACCCCACCTATCTTTTACAAGGGCAGGCGTTACAGCAAGCCGAACAGTGGGCGCAAGGTAAAAGCCTCAGCGACTTGGACTATCAATTTTTAGCGGCCAGTCAAGATATCGAACGGCAGCGAATTCAGCACCTTCTAGATACCAAGGCCGAGAGTGAGCGGTTCTTTCGCCAGTTGGCCGAGGCCGTGCCCCAAATCGTGTGGATTGTAGAACCCGACGGCAGCTTGTCTTACACCAACCAGCAGGGAAATGATTTTTCGGGTCTGCCCCTGGAAGCTCTGATGGGACAACAGCGGATTACGGTGGTGCATCCCGACGATCGCGCCGCCAGCCAAGCCGCATGGGAACAGGCCCATGCCACGGGTGAACCCTATGAAGTGCAGTTGCGGATGCGCGACGCCGAGGGTCACTATCGCTGGTTTTTGAACCGGGCGGTGCCGATTCGGGATGCTCAGGGCCAGGTGGTGAAATGGTTTGGCACCAGCACCGATTTGGATGAGGTGAAGCGGGCGGAAGAAGCCGAGCGCCTGAAAGAAGTGGAAGCACGGCTGGTAGAGCAGGAAAAGCGACTGTACCAAGAACAGCGGGCCAGACGGTTGCAGCGATGGTTACTGGGTTCGGTCAGTTTGGCACTGGTCATTTCTACCGCTTTGGGACTGTTTGCCTTTGCCCAAAAACGCCAGGCAGCTTTGGGTGAAATTGAGGCCCTCGCCCTCTCGTCAGAAGCCCTGTTTGCTTCCCACAAAGGCTTTGATGCCCTGCTGCAAGCGATTCGGGCGAAGGAACGACTGCAATCCTTTGCCGGTGCCAATGCCACGCTACGCGATCAAGTCGATGCGGCCCTGCGACGCGCCATCATCAGCATTCAGCAATCTAACCGTTTGAATGGACATACCGCAGCAGTTTTAGCCGTTGACTTTAGCCCAGATGGTCAGCAAATCGCCACTGCCGGGGTGGATGGCACCGTTCAACTCTGGCAGCCTGACGGCACCCTGCTCAAGACGTTGAAAGACCATACAGCGGTGGTGCGATCGGTCAAATTTAGCCCCGATGGCACCCTCCTGGCGACGGCGGGAGATGACAAAACCATTAAACTGTGGCAGCGCGATGGCACCCTGTTGAGAACCCTTCAAACCCATGGTTCGGAGGTTTGGAGCATCGCCTTCAGCCCCGATAGCTCCACCCTTATCTCGGGGGGGCTCGATCGCTCCGTGGAGCTGTGGAGCCGATCAGGCGAGTGGTTGATGACCTTTCCAGGAGACCAAACGGGGGTCCGGGGGGTCGCGTTCAGCCCCGATGGCCAAACCGTTGCTGCGGGCGATGCGGGCGTCACGATTTCACTCTGGAACCGGGATGGGTCACAGCACCGGGTTTTAACCGGACATGATGTCCCCGTACAGACGGTCGCCTTTAGGCCAGATGGTCGCACCCTGGTCTCAGGTGACTCCGATGGCGTCATTAAACTGTGGCATCGGGATGGCACGCTGCTCAAGACGATTCAAGGGCACAATACCGGAATTTGGAGCCTGGATTTTAGTCCAGATGGGAGCATGTTTGCTTCAGCCAGTGCCGACAAAACCGTTAAACTGTGGCGACCTGACGGTTCACTCTTGACCACCTTGCAAGGGCATGATGCCGCCGTTTGGGGCGTTGCCTTTAGTCCAGATGGCCAAGCGATCGCCTCTGCCGGAGCCGACAACACCACATTGCTATGGAAAACCGAAAGTGCCTTTCAACGAACCATTTATGGCAATACAGACCTGACGCTGGCGCTGGTCTTCAACCAAACGGGTACCGCCATTGCCAGTGTCGGCAACGACAAAACGATTCATCCCTGGCAACTCGATGGCACACCGTTACCAGCCATCAACGCCCATGATGCGGCCACCCGAAAAATTGCCCTCAGTCCCGACGGCAACCTCCTGGCGTCCGTCAGTGACGATAAAACCCTCAAACTCTGGACCTTTGACGGCACGTTGATGCAGGTGTTCAACGATGCCACCGTCGCCCTGGCCTCGGTGACCTGGCAGCCAAACGGAGAGACCCTTGCGGCCAGTAGTGTCGATGGCAGCATCTGGCTGTGGCAAACCAATGGCACCCTTCTGAAGACATTCAAGGGACACACCGCCCCCATTTCAGACCTGACCTTTAGTCCGGATGGCCAATGGTTGGCCTCGGCCAGCAACGACAAAACCGTTCGGCTCTGGCGGCCCGATGGCACCCCCGTGACAACCTTGGCAGGGCACAGTGCGCCGGTCTGGCGAGTTGCCTTTAGTCACGATAGCCAGCGGTTAGCATCCAGCAGTGGCGATACAACGGTCAAACTCTGGCAGCGAGACGGCACGCTCGACAAAACGCTCACCGGTCATACAGCCGCTGTGTGGGGCCTGGCTTTTAGCCCCGATGGCACGCTGCTCGCCACGGCCAGCATTGATGAAACCGTCAAACTCTGGACCCGCGACGGCACCCTGCTGACCACGTTGGAAGGGCACAGTGCCGGGGTTCGCGCCGTGACATTTCATCCCAATCAACTCATCCTCGCCTCCGCCGGCGATGACCAAACCATTATGTTATGGAATCTCGATCAGATTCTGCGGCTGGAACCGCTAGAGTATGCCTGTGCCTGGGTGCGAGATTATCTGAACCAACCCGCTGATCAATCCAATAACCAAACGCTCTGCCGGGGTGACTAAGGAATGAGGATCTAATAACTGACCTTACCTCCTGAATAGAGGTGGGTTGCGTTACAAAGGGCACGTCATCGGCGGCAAAGTCCTGGTTGGCAATGCTGACAGCGGGACTGCCTGGCGCTGTACTACCCGCCAAAGTAGTTGTCGTCACCCGCCAAAGTAATTGTCATCTAATAGCGCTCAGTCCACTCAGGTGCAAAAACTGGCAGATTAAGCCCACCCCACAAGCCCCGACTTGACTCATCACGATGTGCGCTGCTATCACGATCTGGTGTAACCAGGTCACGCCCACCGGCCCCTCAAAAAAAGTAATGACCTCCGGAGGAGCCGCTATCGACGCTTGGCGCGCCAACCAGTGCTGGAGGCTGCTGCGCGGAATGCCCTGGCTGTCCGCAAAGTCTCGTTGACTAACCCCTGATGCCTTAGCCCGCTCATACGCCGCCAGAAGGTGCGCAATCTGGTCCCGTTGTCGTCGCGTTGCATCGGTCTCGTCCGCTACACTAGACACTAGATTCTCTGGCATGTCTTGACTCCGGAGAGTTATAAAAGTATCTCTCGGTTCATGGGCTCTCCAGGGTCTCTCCTGACGTGCTCATGAACCGATTCCTTTATCGTCCGGTATGACCCCAGGTGTTAGCTAGCTCCTCGCCTGGGCGGCTAGCCCCTCTGTGGCCGAAACGATGATAGAGGCCTCTTAGCCTTAACCGGAGTCGTTGGTTCCTGCGCCCTCTATGGTTTATTCGGCCTCAATACCCGCGAAGCGCATTAATGTTTTGGTGCCCCAGAGTCAGGTGGGTGTTGAGACGTTTTAGGGAGATTACCAACGCACTCAATAACTTTACCTACCCTGCCCTGTGTTTTATGGCTGCAACTTAATTCATCAGTGAACTAACAGGAGGTTACATCAACCATGGAACATGCCATACCCTACGAAAGCCCCTCATTATCTCGCCGTCAGTTGCTCAATTTTTTGACCGGAGCCACCGTTGCCGCCACCGTTGGTGGAGCGCTGTACCCTGCTACGAAATTCTTTGTCCCCCCACGGGAGGCTGGGGCAGGAGGCGGCATTTTGGCTAAAGACAAATTCGGTAACCCCATCCCCGCCAGCCAAATTCTGGCCTATCCGCCAGGGAGCCGGGCCCTGATTGCCAGGCTAGCGAGTGAGCCCACCTACCTGACCGTCCAG
Organism: uncultured bacterium; assembly: GCA_964590465.1. Classification (GTDB taxonomy): domain Bacteria; phylum Cyanobacteriota; class Cyanobacteriia; order Phormidesmidales; family Phormidesmidaceae; genus CAZPYG01. Next base: position 11,925 of record CAZPYG010000147.1, read on the forward strand.
GAAGATCAGTCCCTCAGGGAAATGGGTATTGTCAATAACTGCACCCATCTGGGCTGCACGTTTCCCTGGAATCCGAATGATCAACAGTTTCAATGCCCCTGCCACGGGTCGCTTTACGATCCTGACGGCAGCGTTGTTCGAGGGCCCGCACCGCTGCCGCTCAAGATTGTGCATGTCGCCGTTAAGGATGACGCTATCTGGATTTATCCCTGGAACGAAACCGACCCCCGCACCGGAGAAAAGCCCTGGTGGGTTTAGAACCAGACAACTCAAGACCGATAACGCTCCCTAAAAGAATGGCACTGAAATAAGTTGAAATCAACTCTCGCAGATCGCCAGAAGCCTTGATAAGCCTGGTGGGCAGTGCCCACCAGGCTTAATTCAGTGACATTCCTCCCTAAAACGGTTACACAGGTATCTTCCAGAATTATGCTAACATTGTCGTCATTGGTGCTGGTTTAGGCGGATTGCCCACCGCCTATGAACTCAGGCATTTTTTGC
>CAZPYG010000148.1:0-12313 GCA_964590465.1 uncultured bacterium
AACGCTTCCCGTCTGGTGTAGCCTCCCTATGTCCTTTTTAGACAAGCTTGATGCCGCCGTTGCCCGTCATAATAGTTTGCTCGTAGTAGGCTTGGATCCAAACCCTGAAATGGTTCCTGAGCGTTACGGCGTCAATGGCCCCAATGGTTTAGCAGCCGATCAGGCCGATGCCTTGCTGGCCTGGCTGACCTGGGTCATTACCCAAACCCAAAACTGGGTCTGTGCTTATAAACCGACCCTGGGATTTTATCAAGCCCTGGGAGCCGTGGGCCTGGATTTATTGGAAAAGGCTTTAAGGCAGATTCCAGATGGGATTCCGGTGATTTTAGATGCCAAGCATGGGGATTTGAATACCAGTAGTGCCATGGCAAAAACCGCTTTTGAAAGGTGGGGAGTCGACGCCATCAGCCTGAGTCCCTACAGTGGGCAGGATATTGCAGCCCCTTTTCTGGTTTATGGCGATCAGGCGGTATTTATCACCTGTTGTACATCTAACCCCTCGGCCAACCCCGTACAAGGGCATCCATCGGCAGACAATCCACTGTACTTATCCATTGCCAAAGAAGCCCGCACCTGGGGAATTCCCAGGCAACTGGCCCTGGAAGTGGGGACGACCAATCCGGCGGTATTGGCCAGGGTGCGACGGGTGGCCCCTGAACGTCTGATTCTGGCCCGGAGTCTCTGGCAGGAGTCGGTAAATTTGTCTCAGATGGTAGGCGCTGGACTGGATGACCGGGGGAAGGGCCTGTTATTACCCATTCCTCAAGACTGGCTGGCCCAGGAGAATTTGGCAGAACGAGTCCATTATCTAAGGGACCAGGTTAATCAGGTGCGTGACCAGGTGACCCAGGAAGGGGAAAGCTGCAAGCTCTGGGTCTCAAACGTCTGCACCTTTGCCAGCCATCCCCAGCAAACCTTGATTCTCCAGTTGTTTGATGTGGGCTGCATTTTATTTGGAGAGTTTGTGCAAGCCTCGGGGGCTGTTTTTCCTTATTACATTGACCTGCGCAAGATCATTTCCAATCCCCAATTATTTCAGCAGGTCCTGAACGCCTATGCCGACATTCTCAAAGACCTGCAGTTTGATCGCATTGCTGGAATTCCCTATGGCTCTTTACCGACGGCCACGGGTCTGGCTTTACAGCTCAACCATCCGATGATTTTTCCGCGCAAAGAAGTAAAGGCCCACGGAACCCGCCGGATGGTGGAAGGGAATTTCAATCCTGGGGAAACCGTGGTTGTGGTCGATGACATCCTGATCAGCGGCAACAGCGCCATGGAAGGAGCCGCCAAGCTGCAGTCGGTAGGCCTTGAAGTGCAGGACATTGTCGTGTTTCTTGACCATCAGCAGGGGGTTAAAGACCGCTTACGGCGGCAGGGCTACAGGGCTCATTCGGTGCTTTCCATGGCAGAAGTGACCCAGACCCTTTATCAAGCAGGGCGCATCGACCAGAAACAATTTGCAGCGCTGCAGGAATCCCCTTGAATCTGTCTTGGGCTCCTTCCGGTTGGGAAACATTCCCGGCAAAATGTAAAGAGCATCAAACTGCAACCAAGCTATTCGCAGGGGTATGAGTTCACGCCTAATTGAGGTGTTTCTGCCAGATACAGAAACCAGCCATGTGGAAGCCCTGCTATCCCAACACAAAGAAGTGGAAGCCTGGTACGAAACGCTTTCCCATCAGCAGCTTTGGGTCAGAATTTTTGTCGATATCCCTAAGGCGGAGGCCATTATTGATCAGCTGGCCGAGAAATTTGATGGGGTATCGGGCTTTGCTTTTGCCCTACGAACCTTGCGAACGGGGCTGTTGGGTTTAACCATGGCCCTCGCACTCTCGAACACCGTAGGTTTTGTAGTTCAGGTTTCGCCCGAATCCACCGAAATTTCCAGCCTGGTGGGAGTGATGGTGTCAGTGGCGCTGCTCCCTCCCCTGGTGGTGTTGGGTTTGCTGCTCGGGGAAGGCTATTGGTCCGCCGCCTTTGGGGCCGGTTTGCTGGTGGTGACCAATTTGATGTGTCTGAATCTAGCGGCAATGACTACGTTTATGGTGCAGGATCTGCGTCCCCGCCAACAAGAGGACGTCCCTAAAGCTAAGCAGCTACCCTTTACGGCCTATAGTATCTGGCTGTTGCTGTTGGGAGCTTTGGTGGGGGTGGTGGCCCAGTTCCATCAGGTGAGTTTTTTCTGATCTGCCCTGAAAACAGCCCGTTTTTTTGAAGAGGGATGGGCCGGGGTGTCATAGGCCATGGGGACTAATCAACCGTGGTAGCTTCAAGCACCCTCATAATCACCGGCTTTTCCCAAAAAATCAGGACGATACAGCCTCCCGGGCTGGTCACCTGATGGGTACTGCCGGGGGTGTTGATGGCCAATGTTCCCTCTGGGTATTGTCCCCGGTGATCTTGCTGGGCCCCTGACAACACCAGGATATGTTCAAAGCCAGAATGCTCATGGTGGGGTACTGAGGTCCCAGGCTGGTACCGTAATAGGGCCACCTGGGAACCGGTGTCTGGATTTTGAGTCAGCGGGTAAATATCGACCCCGGGGCGAAAGGGTTGCCAGGGGAGTTGATCTTGAAAATGGGCGATGGCAAACAAATTATCCAGGCGGTAAGGTTGGTCCACGGCGGGGGCATCCAATGGTAGAAATAGTGACAAAGATGGTCATATTAAAATTGGAGAATCAGGGAAAATGTTACAGTACTGCCAATGTTTCCGCAGGGTATTAGGTCAGCTTTCCCTGGGGGTAGCCGGTTTGCTCATGGGCTTAGGGGTTTGGTGTTTCTCCTGGGACGCGGCAATTGCGTTAGCCCCATCCCAACAACCCATCGGAACCGTCGCAGTCCATCTGGGCACCGCTGCTGGGGAACTCAAGTTTCAACCCGATCAGCTAGTATTTACCGCCGGCCAGCGGTACAAATTGGTGATGGATAACCCCAGCGACCAAAAACATTACTTTACCGCTAAAGATTTTGCCGATGTTATCTGGAGCCAGAAGGTAGAGGCCGCGGGGGTTGAGGTCAAGGGCGCGATTCACGAAATAGAACTCAAGCCTGGGGCTATCGCGGAATGGATATTTGTGCCTCAAAAACCCGGGACCTATGAACTGCACTGCTCCATTCCGGGCCATGCCGAAGCGGGCATGATGGGGACGATTACCGTGCTTGAACCCGCTTAAAGGATTTCCATATCCCAGATCCAGATCGAGATCTGTTGTTTTCCCTAGGGCACAACTCCAGCCCTGAACCGGGACCAGGTTTAGTCGTTTAACCGCTAAACCGTTGGCTCACGTGCCAATGGTTTAGGGTTGAAGTGTCCCATGCTTGCAAGGGAGGGCCTACCATGACCGAACCGGCTACCGAAGCTCCTGTCCATTACCGATTCTCCTCCGTATCTCAAGGGGTCCAGCTAGAAATTTGGGAACTCGCCTCGCCCCCAGCCCAGGCCGAACATCCTTTTCTGTTTCGGGTAAAGTATCTGTTGCCCAGTCGCCGGGACGCTGAGCTGGCCCTGGAAGACTATCTGCGGCATAACGGGCTCAGTTTTGCCGATGACTCTCCCGATACCCAAGCAGATGCTGGTGATGGGCGGCTACTTTCAAATCGGGATACCCGCTCTTAAGTACGGGATATCAGCGCTACCAGCAGGGGGGCCAGAACCAGAGCCGGTAAAAAGGAGGCTACCCTGACCCGGGTCACCTCCAGCAGGTTCAAGCCCAACCCCAAAATCATCAGGCCCCCCACGCCCGTCAAGCTCAGAATATGAGGGTCTGTTGTCGGGTCAGGAATCAGGCTGGCCAAGAGCCCGGCCAGTAAAGATAGACTCCCCTGCACCACCAGCACCGTTAACGCCGAAAAGCCAACGCCGATGCCGTAGCTACCAGTCAGGGCAACAGATGCCAGCCCATCCATGGTGGCTTTCAGGGTGAGTAGTGTGTTATCTCCGGAAAGACCGTTGTTAATACTGCCCAGAATGGTCATGGGACCAATGCAAAAGAGCAGGCTCGCGGCCACGAAGCCCTCGGTGAATTTGCCGCCCCCTTTGACGCGGGTCTTCAGCAGGTCGCCCAGGGCAGTCAGGTGCTTTTCCACCTCCCACCATTCTCCCAAGAGCCCCCCACCGACCAGGGCCAGCAGGGCCAGGATAATCCCGTCTACGGGCCCGGCCTTCACCTCTGCCAGGGTTTGGGCCATGGCAAAACCAATCACCAGGGTCATCAGCCCCACCGCCTGGGTAATGATCTGCTGCATGGATCGGGGCAGCCGGTGGCGCAGTACCAGGCCCACCGAACTGCCGATCAGCACCGTAAAAACATTAATCCAGGTGCCGCTGGTTTTAGCCCAAAGGCTCAACATAAAAAACCCTTTAAACAAACCTTTTCGACTGTAGCAGGGGGAGTTGCTATAGTCTCCAGAAAGGATTCCCCCTAAGGAAAAGAGGTATGGTTGTTCCCGTTAGTCTGACCCGAGCCCAGTCCTACGACCAGCCTGAGCTATACCAAAAGCTCATGGCCCTGCTGGAGCCCCTGGGAAGTATTACTGCTTTCGTCCAGCCGGGAGACCGGGTGTTGCTGAAACCGAATTTGCTGACCGGGTCCCGTCCGACCAAGGAATGCACCACCCGTCCAGAATTGGTTTATGCCGTTGCACAGCTGGTCAAGGACGCCGGAGGGCAACCGTTTTTAGGGGATAGCCCGGCCTTCGGCAGCGCTCGGGGGGTGGCGGAGGCCAATGGCCTGTTGCCCCTGGCAGAGGCGCTAAATCTGCCCATCGTTGAACTCCATGGCCATCGCTATGCCACCGAAAGTTCAGAATTCGACCATCTGAGACTGGCAAAAGAAGCCATGGAGGCGGATGTGGTGATTAATCTTCCCAAAGTAAAATCCCACGTCCAACTGACCCTAACCCTGGGGGTCAAGAATTTATTTGGTTGCGTTCCCGGCAAAATGAAGGCCTGGTGGCATATGGAAGCCGGCAAAGATGTGCAGCGGTTTGGCTCCATGCTGGTGGAAACGGCGCGTTTAATCGACCCGGAACTGACCATTATGGATGGCATTATGGGCCACGAAGGCAACGGCCCCAGCGGCGGCGAGCCTCGAGAGTTGGGGGTATTGGCGGCAGCCCCCGACGTCTTTGCCCTGGATCGGGCTATGGTGCAAATCCTGGGGGTCGATCCCAGGGTAGTCCCAACCGTTGCCCAGTCAATCAGATTAGGGGTTTGCCCCGCCTGGGAGGAAATCGCCTTCCCGCTGCTGCCGCCGGAGTCGTTACAGGTGGAAGCCTGGCAACTCCCGGAAGCTTTGCAGCCCATTGACTTTGGCATGCCACGGGTGGTGCGTTCCACCTTCAAGCATCTTTATATTCGTTTTATTAAAGAACCCATGGCGGCCTATGGCGGTCGCTAGGGGGGCCTTCTCAAGAGCTGAGGCTGGGAACAGTCCGGGCGAATGCTTGGGTTCGGTCGGCCCAGTACAATGAAAAAAATGGGCATCTCTCGCGATGAGCCGATGGGTTAACTTTCTCTCATTAGTTCCAAGTACCCCTTTAACGATCCTGATTATCAGTATTGCCTTTCTCAGGTTTTACGATGAAACCGATTTCAACCTCCTCGGACAACTCACAAATCCCAGAATCTGGAGCAACCGACTTACAGTGGCAGCCATCCTGGTGGCACTGGCTAATTTCGGCCTTGAGTGGAACGATCGAAACCGAGAAACAGACCGCCGTTTTGAGGAAGCTGAATTTAGAATACGACAGGAGAATTTCATCGCGGCAGAAGAGCAACGAAGAGTTGAAGAAGAGCAACGAAGAGCTGAGGAACAGGAACAGGCGACTCGCCGAGCTCGAATCGAAATTGAACGAGATCTTGCATTCCTGAGTTTTCTGCTCGACCCCGCCGACCGAAACCGACACCAGTTGACTCAAGTTTTGGCTGTGTTAAGGGAGTACTACGGAACTTTGCTGGAGTAAACAACCCGCCAACCCGCATGGGGCTTCAGCACCTTACGAAAAATTTACCTACCGAGTTTTAATGCCCCATAATTTCAATCTTTTAAGTATTCTGCGAGACAGAATCCAACAGACACCTGCCAAAAAACTTACCTTTGCTGAGTTTATGGATGTGGTACTGTACCATCCCCAGGAGGGGTATTACTCCTCAAGGGATTCAGCCCTTGGTCCCCAGGGAGACTTTGTCACCTCAGCCCATTTGGGCCATGACTTTGGTGAACTACTGGCGGTGCAGTTTGTGGAAATGTGGCATCACCTGGGACAGCCTATCCCCTTTTGTTTGGTTGAAATGGGGGCTGGTCAGGGGTTAATTGCGGTGGATATCCTGGGGTTTCTAGAGCATCACCACCCCGCCTGCTTTGCAGCGCTCAATTATCAGATCATCGAAACATCCAATGCTCTGCGGGTAACCCAACAGAAAAGATTAGAGCCCTGGCGGGATCAGGTGGCCTGGACCACCTTCGACGAGATCGCCGATGACAGTTTGACCGGGTGCTTTTTTTCCAATGAGTTAATCGATGCCTTCCCGGTTCATGTCGTGGAACAAACTCAGGCAGGACTCCAAGAGGTCTATGTCACCCTTAACAATGCTCCAAACCCAGAGCTTCAGGAAACCTTAGGGCCATTATCCTCATCTCAAATCGCGGACTATTTCCCTTTTTGCGGAGTAGATATAACCAGTCCTCCCTATGCACCTGGATACCGTACAGAGGTACATTTAGCGGCTCTTGACTGGATCAAGACAGTAGCGGCGAAGCTCCATCAGGGGTATATCGTGACCATTGACTATGGGTATCCAGCCGATCGGTATTACGGACGGGCGAGATCCCAGGGCACCCTGCAATGTTATTACCAGCACGCCCACCACAACGATCCTTACTTGCACCTGGGGCATCAAGACATCACGGCCCACGTCAACTTTACGGCCCTGGAACGCCAGGGAGAAAGATGCGGCCTCACAAGCCTGGGGGCAACTCAGCAGGCCATGTTCCTCATGGCCCTGGGGTTAGGAGACCGGCTGAACGACCTGGCCCAGATTCAAGACACCGATGTGGACACCCTGAATCGGGCCATTCGGCGTCGGGATACCCTGCACCAGCTGATTAGCCCCATGGGCCTGGGGAATTTCATTGTCTTAGTTCAGAGTCAGGGAATGACCGAAAATGGTCAGCCCTTGAAGGGCCTCACAGTGCCCCCCCTGATTTAACCAGTACCGTACAGCCTGAACCGGGGGTCATAATTTGGCCCGAATGGTAAACGAATAGTCGCCCCCGGCCTCCAACTGGTAGTCGAATCGCTCTAAAAAGCGGCTCAGGGGTTCTCGAATTAAAGCTCGACCCAGGGATGGTTCTACCCTCAGTTGTCCCTGGCGAAAGCGCCATTGAAATTGCCATGCGTAGTTATTTGCCCGGACATCCCCCTCAATTCGTCCCTGGCTCCAGGACTGGTGGGTAATGCGAACGTAAGCCGTAGTTTCAGGTAAGCGGCTAGCCACAGAAGAAATCCACTGAACAGACTGCAAAGGAATGAAGCTTGAGGTAAGACAGCAAAGCCCCTTACGTACCATAACCGTAGCCTAGGTCCTGGTCTACCCGTTGGGTTGTTGGCTCCGTTACCAAAAAGAATCCGTCAGACATTGTTCAACCCAGGGCGAAAAAACGGTAGCCTGGATGAAGGTATTTTTTCGTTTCTGTGGGCCAGGCATGGACTCCATACCGGGTGCCTATTGTCTAAACTATTTGCATTCGCTAGCAGTTGGAATTCGCCCGTGCCCAAGGTTGGCATTATCTATAACGACATCAAACCTATTGCTCGTCAAGCCGCGCTGGAATGGCAAGAAAAGCTGGTCAGCCGCGGCTACAGTGTTGTTTTGGCCACCGGGGTCGGCGGTATTCTAGGCTACTCCAGCCCTGAACGGCCCGTTTGTCATACCCCCATCGATAGCTTGATTCCCCCTAACTTTGATGACACCATGCTGTTCATTCTGGTGTTGGGGGGAGATGGCACGGTTCTATCCGCGTTTCGACAGGTGGCGCCCCTGGGGGTACCGCTGTTGACGGTCAACACAGGTCACATGGGCTTTTTAACAGAAGCTTATTTGAACCATTTGCCGGATGCTATGGAGCAGGTTCTAACCGGCAACTATGAAGTCGAGGAGCGGGCAATGCTGTCGGTGAAGTTAATGCACCGGGATGTCCTGATCTGGGAAGCCCTCTGTCTCAATGAGATGGTGCTTCACCGGGAACCGCTCACCAGTATGTGCCACTTTGAAGTCGCCATTGGCAATCACTCCCCGGTGGATATTGCCGCCGACGGTATTATCATTTCTACGCCAACGGGGTCTACGGCCTATTCCCTGTCGGCGGGGGGGCCGGTCATTACCCCCGGAGTGCCCGTGTTTCAGTTGATTCCTATCTGTCCCCACTCGCTGGCGTCTCGGGGGCTCGTCTTTCCTGATCATGAGCTAGTTACGATTCATGCGGCTAACCCAGACCCACTGGTGATGGTGGTTGACGGCAACGCGGGCTGCTATGTCATGCCCGAAGATAATGTGTGCACCTGCAGTTCTCCCTTCAAAGCTAAATTTATTCGTCTTAAGTCTCCAGAGTTCTTTAAGGTGCTGCGGGAGAAGCTAGGCTGGGGGCTGCCCCACATTGCTAAGCCCACCTCCGTTGAGCTGCCCTAGGCCACGCATTGCCAGCACCACGCGCTATAATCGCCATGTTTTAGAAGTTGAGTAAGTATTTATCTCCAGCGGCCTGAAAACACAGGCATTATCTAAAGGTTATGGGTACAACAACGGTAGAGGCCGGTCCTACCATTTTGATCATTGGGACGAATGAAGGTCAAACTCGCCAAATGGGTTTTGATCTTCAGGAGGCGGGTTATGGGGTGAAACTGGCCCATTCCGGCGAAGATGGTTTGGCCCTGGCGACCCAAGCTACGCCTGCTTTGATCGTAGTTGACCGACTGCTTGGAGGGGAGTCGGGCATTGCCCTATGTCAGAAATTTCGCAGCCAGGGCCTAAAAGTTCCCATTATGCTGCTGATGGCTAAGGATAACCTGGAGGACCGGATCGCCTGCTTTGAATCCGGTGCCGATGATTACGTTCTCAAGCCCTACCGGTCTGATGTCTTTCTGAAAAGTGTTCAGCTTTACCTCAAGCCTAAACCCCATAATCCAGAACACCTGCGGTTTGGCGAACTCTCTCTGGATCTGGCGAATCGCTATGCTATCCGGGGCGATCGCATGATTGAACTAACCATGAAAGAGTTTGAGTTGTTGAAATACTTAATGGAGCATCCCCGAGAGGTGTTAACCCGCGAGCAAATTCTGGAAAACGTTTGGGGTTATGACTTTGTGGGCGAGTCTAATGTTATTGAGGTCTATATTCGCTATTTGCGCCTTAAAATTGACGCCGAAGATGAGAAACGGTTAATTCAAACTGTCCGCGGGGTCGGTTATGTGCTCCGGGAAGGATGAGGCATTTGAGTGGACCCATGAATTGTCCAACTATGGTGATGAGAACTATCAAATTAACGCTTTTAGGTGTCGTCAGCCTTTCGGTTTTATTTAGCCTGGGCTGTGCCCCGGTCCAGTCGGATACGGTCCCCAACGATCAGGGAGGATCTCAGTCCATGGACACCCTCGAATCTGCCCCCCAAGCCGATGCCACTTCCATGCCATCTACACCGCTGGGTCAGCATCTCCCCATTGCCGCTGTTGCTGAAATCGCCGGGCAAGAAATTTTGTTAGAGGTCGCCCAGACCCCCCGACAGCAAGCCATGGGACTCATGTATCGAGACCCTTTGCCCGATCACCGGGGCATGTTGTTTCCCATGGGACGCCCCCGGCCTGTGAACTTTTGGATGAAGAATGTGCCCGTACCCCTCGACATGGTGTTTATCTATGACAACACCGTTCGCGCGATTCTGGCCGATGTCCCGCCCTGTGAAAATAATCCCTGCCCTACCTATGGACCCGGCAGCCAACTCGTTGACCATGTGATTGAGCTGCGAGGGGGGCATGCCGCCGAACTTGGGTTAACCGAGGGGGATGCCGTAGTTATTTCCCCGGTTAACCCCTAGGGGACAAACGACAGGCAAGGCGTTTTTACGGATTTCGCCCAGCCCTAAATAGGCCAACATAAGGCAAGTTAATCGAGTGCCTCAGGAACTGAACTCCCTGAGGGCGGCTCGAGTTCTCTACTCTATTCTCGACTGATGCTCCCAGATCCACCCTGGAGTTAGCTCCTTCGGGTGTTTTTGAGCGTCCTTCCCGAGACCAGGAAGCCATCCTTGGGAAAACATCAGTATCTATACCAAGTCCAGCTCGAAAACTGGAGCTTTTCCTTAAGCAAAACTCCACTTCTGGACCTGGACAAGGTCTAAGTCCAAAGAAGCCTTGGAGGATTGGGGGAGTGGCTTCAGAACTAGCCTGATTAGGGGTACATTCACTCCCTTTGGGGGCGGTTAACTACCCACAAAATTTTTGTTATCAAAAGCAATACTTTGTGTAGAATCATGTCCAATTAAAGGGTCATAGCCCGTATTCAGGAGGTGAGATTTTAATGGCGGTTAGTCAACATTCCACTCTGATTCAGTTTTTGCAGGACGAGTTAGCGATTTCTTCGTCTTCTATCCAGGTGGCTCTCAACCATTCTGAGCAAGACCCTGGTCCTTTACCGATTATTCTTTGGCAATACGGTTTAGTTACCTTGGAGCAACTGGAACAGATCTATGACTGGATGGAAGCTGCTTAGGGGCCGCCACTGGCCCAAAGACCTGGTTCCCTCTGTGGACCAACGCCCAGATCGAATACCCTTTTACTGCCTGATATTTCATCTACGTTGTAACGGTCAAAACAAAGGGAGGCGCAGTCTAAAGCTGCACCTCCCTTTGTTTTGAAATGCCATCACGACGGTGGGAATGACAACCCTGGCGACAGGGCAGTCTAGGAGGCTAGCAGAATTTCCCCTGCAGCTCTCACCCCGGCACCGGGGGGAAATTGGTCATAACCCAGATGGTTCAGGGTCGCCTCCAGGGCAGAAACGGCTGTGAGGATATCGCGATCGCACACAAACCCTAAATGGCCGATTCGGAAGATCTTTCCTTTCAAATGGTCTTGCCCGCCGGCCATGGCAATGTCAAACTGTTTTTTCATGACAGAGCGAATTTGTTCCGCCTCGACCTGCTGAGGCATGACTGCGGTAATGGCCGGGCTGGCCCATTCATCGGCTCCAAACAGGGGCAAATTCAGCGCTTTCATAGCCGCCCGGGCCGCTCCACGTTGCCGATCATGACGGGCAAAGAGGGCCTCTAGGCCCTCTTTCTTCATCATCTGCAGGGCAACCTGCAGGGCAAAGAACAAGTTGACCGGCGGAGTAAAGGGGGTGCTGTTTTTCGCTGCGGTTTTACGATAGGGGCCTAAATCCAGATAGAACTTGGGTAGAGTAGCTGTTTCATAAGCCTGCCAGGCCTTTGGGCTGACGCACACAAAGGCCAAACCGGGGGGAATCATATATCCCTTTTGGGAACCAGAGGCGACCACATCCAGGCCCCACTCATCAACCGGTACGCTACAAGCCCCCAGGCTGGTGACAGCATCTACCATGATCAGGGCTTCACCATGGGCCTTGACATGACGGTTGATGGTTTCTAAGTCATTTAACACCCCAGTAGAGGTTTCGCTGTGGGTAATAATGACGGCCTTAATCTGTTTATCAGAGTCGGCTTCCAGGGCCGTCTGGAACGCTTTTGGGTCTAAAGGTTTGCCCCATTCCGCCGTAATTTCTTGAACATCTAGGCCATAGGCCCGGGCCACCTTGGCCCAGCGGTCGCCGAACTTGCCATTGCTGCCTACCAGCACCCTGTCTCCCTGGCTGAGGAAGTTAATGATGCCCGCTTCCATCGCACCAGTGCCACTGGCCGCCAGGATCAGCACATCATTTTGGGTCTGGTGCAGCCACTTGAGGTTTTCTGTTACTTCCGCCATTATGGCGCTGAATTCGCCGCTGCGATGCCCCATGGGGTGTTTGGTCATCGCTAACAGCACTTGCTCCGGAACGGGGGTGGGTCCCGGAATCATCAGCATTAACTTGTTATCCATGCCTTGCCACCAGTTTTGCAATTAAAGTGCAAGCCTTCAGCTTAGCAATAAGAATTGGCCTTCTCCAAAATTTTCGGGGTGTTGTAAGAAGTGTCAGAGAATCAGGAGCTGGCAGCATGGGGGGATCGATTCGATTCGTGACCTTCTGTGTTTTAACTTCCTTATCATCAGATAATTGTATGTAGTAATACAAAGTA
>CAZPYG010000149.1:0-12306 GCA_964590465.1 uncultured bacterium
GCGGCTAAAGAACTGGGCATCAGCGCCGAACAGGAAGAAGTTACCAGCGATCTCACCGTTACCTTACTCAAGTTCGCCCAGGAGAAAGGCGAAATAACCATGGCCGACTGCGTGATTAAAACCGGCAAAAGCCCGGAGGAACTGCGCAGCACCTTACTTGAGCTGGAGCGTCAAGATCTGCTGAGGTCTGGCAACCGGGAGAGTGATGGAGCCGTGGTTTACAGAATTGTCTAGGGCTTCGAGCGTTGCGGCCTGCCCGATGAAGGCAACTGGTGGTGGGTGCGGTGTAAATCTGGGGATAGAGCGTTTTGCTGTGCTAGCGACAAAGAAGGCTGTTCCCTCCCAATGTGCCCAATGCCCTAGCCCTTACGCTGGCCCAGCATTCGACGAATTTCATCTGGGTCATCGGCTTCTGTCTCAGCTGCTGTTTCGGCTTCGGCGGCCGGCGGTCTACCGCTCAGCCTAACTGCCCCTCGCTTCGAGTAGGGCATACCGTAGGTCAACTCTAGCGCTTCCTTAAACGCGTCTAGGGGAAACAGGTCCAGGTTAATATTGGCGTTGGGGACCGGGTCACCCGTATTGCGGCTAAAGGTTGCCAAGCCAGGCTGGACCGTATCGTAGCGCATCACCACCACCCCAGACTTACCACCTTTGAGTTTCCGACGATAGGCCGCCGCCTCAATGGTAGAGAGCTCGACTATTTTTGTTCTAATCATGGCACCGATGAGGATTCAACAGTCTTAAACCACCTGAATCATACCTCTCTCTTGGTGCGATCTCGCATCGCCATAAGTTGGGTTGACGCCAGGAAAACCAGCAACCATCATCCTTTACGAATACTCCTTCGCCCACTCAATTACCACATTTGCACCCCAATTTTCTGGATAAGTAGGTCGGCCTAAATAAACTTGACATGTGTCATGTCGAGTGGAGCGGAGCGGAATCGAGACATCTTGGCTTATAGCGATAGTTTGAGATTCCTCCCGCTGGTCGGAATGACATCTTACAGATAATTCTGGCTATAGCGGATCTCACTTGAATGAAGTACACCGCGAGAATCCCCCCCTACCCCCCTTATTAAGGGGGGCACAAGGTGAATCTTCTCCAACTAGAAATCAGGGGGATTTTAAGCTCAGAAAATTTGTACCTCACTGAACCGAGAATCGCTATACCTACTTACCATAAATTCTAGGTCTCAAGTGGGACGAGGTTTATTGCCCCGTCATGGTCCCCATCAAAGCATCATCTCCCCAGAACAACCGGCTGAGCCAGCAGACTACTCAAGCCACTGGAACGCCCGCTTTAGCTCTGCCATACCGTTCTCTGGATACCAGCGACCATGGGCCAGGATAATCTTCTCGGGTGCCCAGGCCAGCAGCCTATAGAGTGGTTTTATACACAGCAACACTCCGGACAGTTTTTGCTGACCAACGGTAGAATGAATGGCACTTAAATAAGCTAAAAACAGCCTGCGCAAGTCACCGAAAACCTTAATTTGCCCTAGGGGGACAGTAACTACCAGCCTTAATTCAGTGCCATTTATGGTAGTCTTTGTTACAAAGATGTCGCCTAATTCCAAGGTATAAGGGGCAAGATTATCCTTTATACCTTGGCCGAGGCTTCGGGGCCAGAAACCGGGGCACGCAATTGGAAATCGCCCAATTGCCTGACTGTCTTTATTCTGTGGAATCTCGCCGCATGGGCTACACACCAAACTATTCAGTGATCTGGAATAACCTGGGATTCTTTATTCAAGGGATGCTTTCGACTCTGCAACTGGCCCTGGTGTCGGTGGGGTTAGGGCTGGTGTTAGGAATTTTGGGAGCCTTAGCTAGAACGTCGGGAAATCGAATTTTGAACGCGATTTCCATCGCCTATGTGGAATTTTTTCGTAATACTCCCTTTCTGATCCAGCTCTTTTTCTTCTACTTTGGCTTTTCCAGCATTGGCCTACGGCTGACGGCCTGGCAAGCGGCGGTGTTGGCCCTGTCCATCAACTTTGGGGCCTACTCTACGGAAATTGTGCGAGCAGGCATTCAAGGGATTGGTAAAGGGCAAGTGGAAGCCGGATTAGCCCTGGGCCTGAAGCCAATGCAAGTTTTCCGTCGGGTTATTTTGATTCCCGCCCTGGCCAATATTTACCCAGCCTTGGTCAGCCAAGTTGTGATTGCTCTACTCTTTACCAGCGTGGTCTCCCAGATTTCAGCAGAGGAATTAACCTTTGTCGGCAGCTACCTCCAATCCCGCACCTTCCGCAGCTTTGAAATCTATTTCTTCATCTCTTTGCTTTATTTAGTGATGGTGTGGATGGTAAAAGCCATCGCCTACTTAATTCAAAGTCGATTCTTTAGATTTATGCGCTATGTCCGCTGAACCACTGCCGCGTTCCCCAGCCTTACCCCCCCTGTGTTCTTCCGTTGTAATGCCTGAAGCGATGAACGATTTTACCCTGATCAACATTACACACAACCTGCTGTTGGCCACTCGGTGGACCATCGTGTTATCGCTGATTGCCTTTGTGGGGGGCGGTTTAGTCGGCTTTTTGCTGATGTTGATGCGGATTTCGCCCTTGGCCTGGGTGCGGCTGCCCAGTGTGGTATATATTGAATTTTTCCAAGGCACGCCGTTGCTGATGCAGCTTTTCCTCGCGTTTTTTGGCATCTCAGTGCTGTTTCAGATTAACCTGTCGGCATGGGAGGCCGCGACGATCGCGCTCACGACCTACACCAGCGCCTTTTTGGCAGATATCTGGCGGGGTTCGATCGAGGCGATTCCTAAGGGGCAGTGGGAAGCGGCTCGTGCCCTGGGGTTGAACTATTTCAAGCAATTACGGCGGATTATTTTGCCCCAGGCCGTGCGGATGTCGGTGCCGCCCACTGTGGGGTTTGCGGTGCAGGTGGTCAAGGGCACTTCCCTCGCCTCTGTGATTGGCTTTGTAGAATTGACCCGCTCGGCTGCCTCCATCAGTAACGTCACCTTTCAGCCCTTTTTAGTCTTTTCCCTGGCTGCTGTGATCTACTTTCTCCTGTGCTTTCCCCTCTCGTTATGGAGTAAGCGGCTGGAACGGCAATTCGCCTTTGAGTAGTGGCCCCCGGCTAGGGACGCAGGCTTCATAGGTAAATCAGGTAGACCGCAGATTCCCATGGCGAAGCTTTGTACACAGAATACAAGGATAGTAACGATGATTTTTCAGCCTAATGTTTCCAGTATGGCTCGGTTGAAGCGGTGGTGGTCAGGGTGGCGGCGACCCTGGGCTACAGCAGCACTCGCCCTGGTTATGGTGGTGGGTATTGTGGCCTGTGGGGGAGCCTCCATCACCGAGCAATCCGTAGCGGGGGAGCAGGCCCCAGGCGGTGGCGATAGCTCTTCGATGGTGGTGGGTTCTACCCTCGATGAAATCCTCAGCCGGGGCACCGTCAGGATCGCTGTTCCCCAAGACTCCTCCCCCTTTGGCTTCGCTGGGGCCGACATGACGCCCCAGGGCTACGACGTTGATGTGGCCGGGTTGTTAGCCGAAGCCCTAGAAGTGGAGCTGGAACTGGTGTCCGTCACCAGCACCAACCGCATTCCTTACCTGCAAACCGATCGAGTCGACATGGTGATTTCCAGTCTGGGGGCAACCCCGGAACGGGCCAAGTCCATCTACTTCTCCCGCCCCTATGCGCCCTTCTTCTCTGGCATCTATGGCGAAGCCGGATTGGCGATAGCCTCCTACGAGGACCTGGATGGCCTCACCGTTGGTGTTACCCAGGGAGCGATCGAAGACCTTGACCTGACCGACCGGGGGCCAGCAGGGATGACGGTCCAACGCTATGAAGATAACAGCATTACCGTCTCGGCTCTACTAGCCGGGCAGGTGGATGTGGTCGCTGTGGGCAACACCATCGCCGCTCAAATGATCCAAGACAACCCAGACCGTAACCTCGAGAATAAATTTGTGATTCGCAATTCTCCCTGCTACATTGGCGTGCGCCGAGGTGACCTCGATATGTTGCAGTGGGTCAATGTTTTCGTCACCAACAAACGTCTCTCTGGGGAATTAGACGACCTTTCGATCAAATGGTTTGGCGAGCCCCTAGAACTCCCTAATGTCTAGTCCATCACTTGCCACGGAATACTGAACCGAATACTGAACGGAATAGTCACTAATGAGCTTCCATAACCTCGATCCCGCCACCGCTGCGGCCCAGTCCACGGTTGTCCCTAACTCTGCCATCATTATTGCCGAGGGAGTGGAAAAGTGGTACGGCAACAACTTCCATGTGCTGAAGGGGGTAGACCTGACGGTGCAGCGGGGAGAGGTTGTGGTGATCATGGGACCATCGGGGTCGGGCAAGTCTACCTTCATCCGCACCTTTAACGCTCTGGAACCTTACCAGAAGGGGAGCATCATCATTGACGGCATAATGCTGAAGCCCAAGATGCGCAACGTGGAAGTTATCCGCCGCGAAGTGGGGATGGTGTTTCAGCAATTCAACCTGTTTCCCCACCTGACGGTGCTGGAGAATGTGATGCTGGCCCCGATGGATGTGCGGGGTTGGAAAAAGGCTAAGGCTAAGGACAAGGCGGGGGAACTGCTGGATCGGGTGGGCATTCTCAGCCAGGCCCAGAAGTACCCCGGCCAGCTTTCGGGCGGACAGCAGCAACGGGTAGCGATCGCCCGTGCCCTGGCCATGCAACCCAAAGTCATGCTATTTGACGAACCCACCTCCGCCCTCGACCCTGAAATGGTGCGGGAGGTGCTCGATGTAATGCGTACCCTGGCTAGTGATGGCATGACGATGGTTTGCGTCACCCACGAGGTAGGCTTTGCCCGAGAGGTGGCGGATCGAGTGGTGCTCATGGCCGATGGATTGATCGTAGAAGAGGGTACCCCCAGCCAATTTTTTACCAATCCCAAACACGACCGCACTCGCCAATTCCTCTCCCAAATCTTGCACTGACGGCTAGCTATCTGTAGTCCCTACAGCAGGGTTAAGTGCGATCGCATTCGGTGGGTCTCTGGCCATCGCATCCGCCAGCTGCGGCACCACCACCAAACCGCCCACCGTCACGGTCCCTATCAAAGAATCATCTCCCCAGAACAACCGGTTGAGCCAGATGGCTACTCAAGCCACTGGAATGCTCGCTTTAGCTCTGCCGCACCGTTCTCTGGATACCAGCGACCATGGGCCAGAATGATTTTCTCAGGTGCCCAGGCCAGCATTTGTTGGTAGCCCTGTCTGGCCTGGGCTTTGCGGCCTAGAAAGGTCATTCTCAGATCCATTGGGGTCTTGCCATTGGGGTCAGCTATGCCCACCAACCGAATCAACCAGCGCAGGCCCTTGGCCACCCTGGAGGGTTCAAAGTTTTCAATCAAGTCGGTCAAAATCAGCGTCTGGCTCTGCCGGTGGAAGAACACCACTTCAGCCATAAACCGACTGCCGCGAAAGATCATCTGGTCAATTTCTGTGCCCCACTCTGGTGGTGGCTGATCGCCCAGGTCCGCATGGAACGTGGCAAGGATGTGCTGGTGAGCCGCCCGTTCTCGTACCCCTGGAGAGGCCCATGCGATCGCATGGGGGTAAGCCTCAACCCAGCTTTGAATGTGGGCATAGTGGATCTTGTTGGGCGATATCAGATGCTCGACGGGACCGAGGCTATCGATTTCAGCTTTGAGAGCTGGCGTTAGTTCTATGGGGGAATGGCACCACAGCCCACCACTGCCCAGGCGTACAATGGTCATTCGGGTGGTGAAGGGGATAGCTGTGCCGTACATGGCCATCTGGACAATGGGGCCATCCACGATCCAGATACCCTCATCTACTGGCTTGAGGGTGTTGATGGGCTCATAGAGCGTCAGCAGGTCTTTGGCCATGGCCTACAAAGCGGTGGCAACACCCCCATTCTGAAGCTAAGCGCTGGTCCTGGTAAAGGTGGCGGCTAAAGATTTATTGGCCATGCGATGTAGGGCGGTTGAGCGGCTGACGGTGGCCACCTCCGTCAGGGGAACCCAGGCCAGGTCGTTGGATTCCTCCGACATGACAAATTCCATCGTCCTGGCTACCAGCAGATAACGGATGTCGTAATGCACATGGGCCGGTTCTTTGGGAGTCTGGATGGGGTGGTGGCCGATGTCAAAGATGGTGGTCTGTAGGGGTTCAATCGCCTGGATACCCGATTCTTCCCTAGCTTCACGTAGGGCTGCGGCCAGCAGAGACTCATCCCCCTCATCCCCATGACCACCTAACTGAAGCCAGCAGTTAAACTTCCGGTGGTGGGTCAGCAGCACATGGGATTTTGCGGCATTGACCACCCAGGCGGAGGCTGTGAGGTGTCCTGCATAGTTGTCTCGCTGCCAGCAGCGGCTTTGCTCCCCCAGAAATGCCAGCGTAGCGGCAATAGACTCTGCCTCTGCCGGGTCGAATGGGGTGTGGGATGCGATCGCCTGGGCGCAGTTTTGTGGATTGATCATTGGGTGGATTCGTTGTCGTGCTCTTAGTTTGCTCCGTATGGGCTGGCTCTATGAAGTTTCCTCATCTTTGTTTTAATTTTCGCGCTAATTCAGGTCTGGAGTCTTCCTAAAGACACTGTCGCTCTCTAGAATCGTTTTCTACAATCTTGAGCAACTTCCTCACACGTAATACCTCTTATGTCTAAACATGAAAAGCTCCTGGAGTTTCTTCAGGTCCAGCTTGCTCTACCAGCCAATTCCATTGATTTGGGCCTGCGGCAGTCCCGGGAAGCCCCTAATTTGCTACCAATGGTGCTCTATCAGTACGGGTTGGTGACCGCCCAGGAGTTGGGGCAGATTTTCGACTGGTTGGAGACAGCTTAGATAGGTGATTTGAACTATCCCTGGCAATGGATTCTGGCGGGGGGGCTTTTGGGTACCGGGAGGATTATTGATGATCCTGGGCCTGGCCGCCTGGCGCTGGTTGACCCCTGGCAATGGCCGCAGTCTGCCCCTGCAGGAGGGGGCGGTGATTGCGGGTGCTGGTGATCCTGTTTGGGACTGTGCCCGAGCTGTATGGCGGGGCGGGACTGGCGATTATTACCTTATTGCAGGACACGGCTATTCCCTGGAAGAGAGTCTGTTCGAGACCGCCAGTGCCATGAGTACAGTTGAGTTGGGCTTTCCGTTGGGGTGACGGCCCCCGATGCCCCTTCCACCCTGCTCTGGACTGAGATTATCGCGATGTTTTTGGGGTGGTTAGAGTTTCTGACCGTCTTTATCGGTTTAATTTGTCTGGCGCGGGATATGGGACCGGTTATCAGCGGTAGGTCTGGCGGCTAAAGGGATTTAGGTACTGGGTTGCGCCCGGTGGGGATAGGCTCAACCCAGGGGAGCTAAGCTGCAGACTGAGTTGCCCCAATTTCGCACTCTCGTTCCAATGCTCTGCATTGGAATGCACCCTGGAGGCTCTGCCTCCAAAATGAAGCGGCAGAGCCGCAATCCCAGGATGCCCAGGCAGAGCCAGGGCACCAGATTAGGGATACTGTACCGGTGCTCTAGCATGGTCATCATGTAGAATGATAATCATTATCGAAATGATGTCAGACTTTTCCTAACAGGAGAGCGTGCCATGATGCACCATTGGGTTCCCAACTCGGCTCGATTCCTCGGAGTTGCGGCAGTATCCCTGACCGTCGGGCTGATCGGCTGCGGCCAGAGCGAAACCGTCGAAACCAGCGAAGCAACTGTTGAAGCAACCGCCGCCCTGCCCCAGGTGGTGGCGACCACCAGCGTTCTTTGCGACTTAACCCAGCAGGTGGCGGCTGATACCATTGCCCTCACCTGCTTGATGGAACCAGGCCAGGACCCCCACACCTACCAGGCCCGTCCGTCAGATCGCCAGGCCATTGATGATGCCGACCTGGTGCTCCACGACGGCTACAACTTTGCCCCTTCTGTTTCAGGATTGGTCGAAGCCAGCACCAACACCGCCCCTAAAGTTGCCGTGTTTGAATCAGCCGTGCCCGCTCCTCTAATGGGCAAAGGTCACGATCATGATCACGCTGAAGGAGAGTCTCATGATCATGCCCAAGCGGAAGGGGAAGCCCACAATCATGATCACCCTGGGGACGAAGCCCATGCCCATGCCGAAGGGGAAGCCCACGACCATGGAGAAACCGCAGAACTTGTCCCTGATCCCCACATCTGGCACAGCGCTAGCAACAATGCCGCCATGGTCGAGGTCATCGCCACCAACCTGGCCCAGATCAACCCCGACCAGGCTGACCTCTACCAGGACAATGCCGCCCAACTCTCGGCCCAGTTCACCGAACTCGATGGTTGGATTCAGATCCAGGTCGAAACGGTTCCCGTCAACAATCGTCGACTGGTCACCACCCACGACTCGTTCCGCTACTTTGCCGATGCCTACGACTTTGAAGTCAAGGGAGCCTTAAGCGGCCTCAGCACTGAGGAAAAACCCTCCGCCGGGGCTCTGACGGCTCTGGTGGACCAGGTCAAAGGGGCAACCGTGCCCGCTATCTTTGCCGAAACCACCACCAATCCAGACCTGATTAACGCCGTCGCCAACGATGCCGGGGTAACAGTTGCCGAGCAACCCCTCTTTGTGGAAGGCCCCGGTGGTCCCGGCACCGCCGCCGAAACGACCCAGGCCATGCTGGTGGCCAACACCTGCACCATTGTGAACGCCCTGGGTGGAACCTGTGATCAGAGAAGTGCGCCGATTTGAGGAACAAAGACGGGGGCGCAGGGTACATTACTGGCTGAAAGGCAACCACGTGTTCAACCTTTACCGGGAAGCTTTGGAGCATCTGGATGAACCAGATGGGGTGGATCAATATAATTAGCCACCATAGCCCAGGGCACCATGGGAATCATGGGCAGCAGGCAAATCAGTCCCTGATTCCAGGTCAGGGGGGCGGTCTCAAACAGGGTGTTCATTAAACCCCACTGGCTGAACACCACTTGTAACACCACTGCTGCAACAATACCCACAATCAAGATGGGGGCCTTAGTAAGGGATGTCGATTTGCGGCTCAGGTACTGGAACATACTGATGCCCAACTGGCTGATGCTAAGCAGGTAAATGATGCGGGCCGCCACCAGGGCTTGAATGGCCATGGTGCGAGCGACGGCTATATCTCCAGTGGTTGCCTTGGCCCATTCAAACATGCCAAAAATCAGAATCCAGTTAAAGAGAGACACCGTCAGAATCCGCCGCAGGAGCCGTCCGGTCAGCAAAGATTCGCCTGGATTCCGGGGCGGTTGCTGCATCAAGCCATTGGATTTAGGCTCAAAGGCCAGGGGCACCGTCATGGTGAGGGAATTGATCATGTTCAACCACAGCACCTGCAGGGAGAGAATCGGCAAATCCCTGGCCAGTAGTGCGCTAATCAAAATGGTCATGGATTCCCCGCCGTTTACTGGCAGTAGAAAGGCGATGGCTTTTCGCAGGTTCTGGTACACGGTGCGCCCCTCTTCTACCGCCGCTTCGATGGAAGCAAAGTTGTCATCGGTGAGCAGCATGTCGGCGGCTTCCCGCGCTACTTCAGTCCCGTTTTTGCCCATGGCAATGCCAATGTCCGCCTGCTTCAGGGCCGGGGCATCGTTGACCCCATCGCCGGTCATGGCCACGATGTTGCCCTTCAGCTGGAGGGTTTCCACCAGTCGCAGTTTTTGGGCGGGGGCGACCCTGGCAAACACATCCCCGTCGGTGACGGCCTGGGCCAGTTGGGCATCGTCCATGGCACCAAGTTGCCTGCCCTCAAAGGCAAAGACCTGGTCGCTCTGGCGGATACCCATGCGGTGGGCGATGGCCTGGGCCGTAGCAATGTGGTCGCCCGTAATCATCTTCACCTGAATTCCCGCAGACTGACAGGCATGGACGGCAGCGATGGCCTCCGGGCGGGGTGGATCAATCATGCCCTGTAACCCCAGAAACACCAGGCCCGACTGAATGTCGTCGTGGTCGATGGCGTGGTGGTGATCACCCACGGTTTTGCGGGCAAAGGCCAGCACCCGCAGACCTTTAGCGGTCATGGCGGCAACCACCTGTTCAATGGCGGATGGGTCAAGCGGTATCAGCTGTCCCGATTCTGCCATGGTGGAGGAGCAGCGTTGCAGCAGCGCCTCTACGGACCCTTTGACATAGATGACGCGGGGGAGGGCATCCTGCAGGGTGGCCATGTACTGGTACTCAGACTCAAAGGGAATGGAATCGAGCCGGGGCATTAGACTGGTCATGCCCGCCTGGTTCAGGTCAGCCTTCGCCGCTGCCGCAATCAAGGCCCCTTCCGTCGGGTCGCCCACAACCGTCCAGTATTCACCTGTTTGCTTCAGCTGGCTGTCGTTGCACAGCAAGCCCGCCACCAGGCATTCCCGCAGGGCGTCCGATAAGTGATCGGCCAAAAAGCAATTCTCAGGGGTATCGCCAACCCCGAGACCGATATCGCCCTTGGGGCTATAGCCGCTGCCGCTGACCTGATAAGTCTCTTCCCCGGCATAGATAGCCTGCACCGTCATCTGATTTTCGGTGAGGGTGCCGGTTTTGTCGGAACAAATCACGGTGGCGCTGCCCAGGGCTTCCACGGCGGGGAGTTTGCGGATAATGGCGTGGCGACGGGCCATGCGGTTGACGCCAATAGCCAGGGTAATGGTCACCACGGCGGGCAGCCCCTCCGGGATGGCACTCACCGCCAGGGCCACTGCCGCTTCAAACATGTATTCCCAGGATTCTCCCTGGCCCAGGCCAATGGCAAAGGTGAGGGTAGCCAGGGCCAAAATGCAGTAGAGCAGGGTGCGGCTGAAGGCGGCAAACTTGCGAGTCAGGGGGGTGGTCAGGTTGACCCGCTGCTCCATAGACTGGGAAATTTGCCCCACCTCGGTGGCACCGGCAGTAGCAATCACCAGGCCCGTGCCCTGACCAAAGGTGACAAAGCTACCGGCGTAGGCCAGGTTGGTGCGCTCTGCCAGGGGCGTCTCGGCGGGGAGGGGCTCGATAGATTTCTCCACCGGCACGGATTCTCCGGTCAGGGCGGATTCATCCACCTGGAGATTCCGAGATTTCACCAGGCGCACATCGGCGGGTACTTTGTCTCCCGACGACAGCAGCACGATGTCCCCCGGTACCAGATCCTGGGATTGCACCCGCAGCATTTGCCCGCCCCGGAGGACGGTGGTTTCGGTGGTGACGGCTTTGGCCAGAGAGGCGATCGCCCCCTCGGCCTTGGCTTCCTGCACATAGCCGATGATGGCGTTAAGTACCGTCACGCCCCAGATCACCGCTGCATTGGTCCAGGAGCCCAGAAAGGCTTTCACCGCCCCCGCCAGCAGCAGGATGTAGAGCAGCGGCTGGTGAAATTGCAGTAGAAACCTCAGCCAGGAAGGCTTTCCGGGCTTGACGGGTAACTCATTACGGCCATAGGTTTCGTAGCGGCGGGCAACGTCTTCGGCAGTCAGCCCTGACTCCGGATCAGTCTCAAGCTGTTTGGCGATGTCATTGATGGAGTATTCATGAAAGGACCGCGATTTCGCCTCAACTAGCATTACAACCTCCAGCGCATGCTTTTTGCATTGGGTAGGGCTAACCGTTGAGTCGGCGCAGCTTAATCAACGCAAATCAACCGGCTGAATCATGGGTCAAACTTGCCCCTGGATCTGATGCTAACAGAGGGCAAATCCCGGGGTAATAGAAGATACATATTGCTTTAATAGAGTATGTTCTCCATCCTTTCAATCCCAACAGGAGGGGCCAGCTAACTCATCAAACGGTTGCGATAGGTTTTTATCAATCAGAAGTAGACAGATTTAAACCCTACAGTCACCTTCAATTACAGAAGGCGCCACAGGTCTCCGTTTCCACCAGGAAAGAGAGACCTGGCTCACCCAGTAGTCTCCTTCCAATGGCGGTATTTTTGACCAGTGCCGTAATTGAAAGATGTTCAAGCATTACTGTTTTAAGGACTACTACTATTCCATCAAAGCTGACTACAGGGTTCACCCGTTCCACACCGAACCGGGCCTTGTTCTATACCCACCAGGGCGTTTCGCCAGTGCGGGGGTCAGTTTCGGTCCAGGGATAAATCCAGATCGCGTCATCCTTAACGGCGACATGCACAATCTTGAGCGGCAGCGGTGCAGGCCCTCGAACAACACTGCCGTCAGGATTGTAAAGCGACCCGTGGCAGGGGCACTGAAACTGTTGATCATTCGGATTCCAGGGAAAGGTGCAGCCCAGATGGGTACAGTTATTGACAATTCCCATTTCTCCCAGGGACTGATCTTCCTGAACGGTTAAGTAGGTGGGCTCACTGGCTAACCCGGCAATCAGGGCGCGGCTCCCTGGCGGATAG
>CAZPYG010000150.1:0-12208 GCA_964590465.1 uncultured bacterium
GGCCTGGGAGCGCACGTTATGGCTGCCAATCGCCGCGTAAAGATACGGGTGATTCTCCAGCAGCAGTCGGGTCATGCGCTCAAAGTTAGCGTCGGTAGACACCTTTTTGCTATAGACCGGGTTGGGCCAGTCGTTCTGGCGGGCGATGATGGTTTCCTGGTCCCAATAGGCCCCTTTCACCAGGCGCACGGTGACGGGGGTGCCCCGCTGTTTAGCCCAGGTCACCAGATCCTGCAGATCCTCGTAGCTGTCCCGCAGGTAAGCCTGCATAGTGACGCCGATGTCGTCCCGTTGACGGAACTCTTCTTCCATCAAAATGTCTTTGAGGATGGCCAGGGTGAGGTCTTTGTACTGGTACTGCTCCATGTCGAAGTGGACGGCCACCCCCAGTTCCTGCGCCCGACGCAGCAGGGTACGGATATGCTGGCTCACCGCCTGACGGCTGCCCTCCGCATCCAGAGGATCAAACTGGGAGTAAAACGCCGTCAGCTTAACGGATACCTGGACCTTGGGAAGTTCCTTACTATCGGCCACGTCAATCGCTTCAACGGTCTTCCAGCTTTTGGCAGCGGTGGACAACTGCTCCATCAGGTCCAGGTAGCGCTGCAGGTAAGCCTGGGCCTCTGCTTCGGTAATCACTGCTTCTCCCAGCAGATCCATGGTGAAGGCCAGCTTGTCCTTCCGCATGCGCTCGATGGCCTTTACCGCCTTGTCGATGGTTTCGGCGGAAATGTAGCGGTAGGCCAGGGTCTCCACGGCGGGGGCAACGGTGGTGGCGGCCAGTTTGCCGGGGGCGGAATCCGGGTCGGTGAAGTTGAGCAGCCCTTTCAGGACGCCGGGCAACTCTACTTCTTCGGCGGAGAGATATTCCTGCAGATGGCGGGCAATTTCGGGCTTGCTGCGCAGGGCGGGCAGGGCGTCAATGAAGCGGAACAACTGCACCTTCAGCCCTGGATTGCCCATGGCAAAATCCATAATCTTGTCGTCCCAGCGCATCTGGTCCCGCATTTGGGCGAAGAGATTTTTCTTCTCGCGGGTGGCCATGAGCAGGGCATTGGCTATGGCCAGGGTTTTAGTTTCGTAATCGGGTTTTGTGACTTGGGCAACCATAGGTGTGATAGGTAGGCTCTCTAACACGATCGGGAGACATATCTAGCCTAGACCCAAAGACAAGAACTGCGACCTAAACGTTTATTGCTGTCAATAAAGAGTGTTACTACGAAAGGGAGGTGGCGGCAGAGACTTGTTTCATTGCAGCCCCCGTGGTAGAACATCATTCCCCATTCCTAATCCCCCCGGAAACCCTTTTGCAGGAGAACGCTATGACCCATGAGCAGCAGGTGGCCATGATTACCGGGGCCTCCAGTGGTATCGGCAGGGCTATCGCCCTAAAACTTGCCCAGCAGGGGTATCGTCTTGCCCTCTGTGCCCGCCGCCTAGATCGTTTGGAAGAGCTGCAAAATAAGTTACAGGCTATGGGCAAAGAGGTTTTGATTCAACCCGTTGACCTGCGACAGGAAGCCGACATTCTGACTTTTTTCGAGGCTGTGCGGCAGCGGTGGGGCGGCGTCGATGTGCTAGTTAATAACGCCGGATTAGGCCACAAGCAGTCACTCCTGGATGGTGATACCGAAGCCTGGCGCGACATGCTGGAAGTTAATGTTCTGGCCCTATGCATTTGTACCCGAGAAGCCACCCGAGACATGGGGCAACGGCGGGGGCAGGGACAGGTAATTCACTTGAGTTCCATGTCTGGCCATCGAGTCCCAGCCGGTAGCGGCGTTTACTCGGCGACAAAATTTGCCGTGCGCTCTTTGACTGAAGGGCTGCGACAGGAACTTCGCCAGGCTGGACTCAACATTCGGGTAGCCTCCATTAGTCCGGGGTTTGTAGAGACGGAATTTGCTGCCCAGTACCACAAAAGCCAGGACAAGGCTGATGCGTTGTACAGCCAATACCCTATGCTGCAGCCCGAGGATATTGCCAACACCGTAGCCTACATCCTGGCCCAACCGGACCATGTCCAAATTCACGACGTATTGTTACGACCCACTCAACAGCAGAGCTAGTAGTAAAGCGTGATTAATTCTGCAACATTTTGCTGCTGGGGAGTAGGGAGTAGGGGAGCTGATGCATGTGCCATTACTT
This sequence comes from uncultured bacterium, assembly GCA_964590465.1. Taxonomy (GTDB): domain Bacteria; phylum Cyanobacteriota; class Cyanobacteriia; order Phormidesmidales; family Phormidesmidaceae; genus CAZPYG01. Next base: position 2,149 of record CAZPYG010000150.1, read on the forward strand.
GCAAAATCATGTAATAAACCTTGTCCAAGTCCAGAGGTGGAGTTTTGCCTTAGAGAAGGCTATAGATCTCGAGCTGGACTTGGTATAAAACAGGCGAAGGTTTAAGTAAAAGTTAATTCAGATGGTCGCTGTGGAGCCCGTACCGGGGCACGCCTGACAAAATCCTGCACTTTCTAGCATGGGCTCGCGGCTTAAATACCACCATGGGCTTAGCCCACCTGGGAAACCCTTCTGCCAGAAGATTTTCTTTTATGGGGTCCTCTGTAATAGTAGAAGCTAGTCAAACCAGTCATCCAGCGGTGGGGTCAACTCAAATTAACGACGTCCAGGGTCGGAAGCGACGTTTTACTCGGGTAAAGCGATAGTTTCGCAGGCTGGACCGGGAACCAGGAACCCCCATGGTGGCAGGCATTTTGCCCAGATAGGAGAACTTTTCGTGGTCCCCCTGAAAGACTACAACCCAGGACGCACAACCCCTTATGTGACCTATGGGTTGATTATCCTTAATATTGTCATTTTCATTTACGAGCTGAGCCTCTCTCCCTATGGCCTGACCGAGTTTTTCCAAGACTGGGCCGTGGTCCCTGGAGAACTTTCCGTTAGTTTTCATACCGGCATCTCCGCCGTGAATGCCGAAGAATGGCTGACCCTGTTCACCAGCCAGTTCCTCCATGGCGGATTTTTGCACGTGGCGGGCAACATGCTCTACCTGTGGATTTTCGGCAATAACGTTGAAGATGAACTGGGCCACAGTCGATTTCTGATTTTCTATTTACTTTGCGGAGCCACGGCCAATTTGGCCCAGTGGTTTTTTGCTACCGGTTCTGAGATTCCTTCCTTGGGGGCCAGTGGTGCGATCGCAGGGGTTATGGGGGCTTATATTTTTCGCTTCCCAGAAGTCAAAATCCTGACCCTGGTGCCATTTGGACCGCTACCACTACCCTTCCGAATTCCGGCCATTTTTTACCTGGGCATCTGGTTTCTGCAGCAGGCTCTTTACGGGGTCGCGAGCTTAGAAGCCCCCACCATGATCGGCATGGAAGGCGGGGGGATAGCCTATTGGGCCCACGCGGGCGGATTTCTTATCGGGGCTGGCCTGGGTCCTTTGTTTGGCTTATTCAGCCAGCGGGGAGAGCCCTCTGTTCCATCCCAGATTTCAGACGCCCCAGAAGCGGATTAAGAACTCCTGGGAAGTCTGACGAAAGCTTGAGACCCACCCACCCCTGCCGAAGGGTGCGGTGGGTTAATTTATGGGGTGGTTTTCTAACTCAACTGACCTCAAAAGTACCTCTCGCCCCCCTCTCTGGCAGGATAGATTGCAAGTTTGATGAGGAATTGTTACATTTGTTTACATAAAGCCAGCCTGACACAATACGTGTGATGTTTGGTGCTGAAAATAGGTGCTTTGGGGTTATGCCATACCTTGTCCAGCAGGGGAATGGGAACTCGGGAAAAGTACGTCAGCCCCAGGCGGCCTAAGTCGAGATGGATAAAAAGGTGCTGAATGGAACTGAAATCCGTCACCGTAGATATGATTCAGATGCTCGAGATGTACGCCTCTGGGCGACGCGATTTTAGTCACCTCGACTTTCATGAAGCGTGGATGCCAGGAATCTCAATTCCTGGCATCAATCTGAGTCAGACGAATTTAACGGCGGCCAATCTGGATCACGCCGTCCTGGACGATGGCCATCTCCAGGGATGCAACCTCTGGCGGACTAATCTTCAATATGCCAATCTTCGTCGAGTCAATCTCTCTCGCACTATTCTGATTCGAGCCTACTTAAGTCATGGGGACTTATCCGGTGCTTGCCTCCAGGGCAGTGACCTGAGGTTGGCGGAATTGCAGTATGCGGTTCTCAGGGATGCCAACTGCCAAAACGCTACCCTGAGCTATGCCGACTTGACTAATGCCGATCTCTCCTATGCCGATCTTCGGGGGGCTGATTTGACGGGGGCCGACCTCCGGGGGGCTAAGCTTTTTCAAACCAAGCTGGAAGGGGTGACGCTTGATCGAGCCCATTACGATTGGCCGGAGCACCACCTACCGGCCCTTCATTACTTGAACCACGAGTCATTCAATTAGCAGTCAAAACGATATTGCTCCGGAGCCTCGGCTACCTGGAGGATTTGCATCGCTGCTTGAATTCCTCAAAACTTACAATTTTTGAAGATACTCTTTCTCGACCGTTGAGGTTTTCAGGTATTTCTTTAGACTCCACAGAAGACAACACTAGTTGTCCTACTTGACTATCCCGTTTACCCAGCAGTTGAATCATCTGGGGGGTCATGGTGCTGGAAGAGCGGACCCAGGTCACATTTCCGCCTTTAATAATCAGTTGTTTATCCCTCAGGCTCCGCTCAAAACCATGATCTTCAAAATATTGGATAATTTTGCGAATGGCCTGGAATGATAAGTACTGCCGCAGCCTAGCGATGGCGCGAATCTCTAAAATTTGCTCCCAGGAATAAAGGGCTTCTGCCCTCTTGTTTTCTGCTGGACGTCGAGGTATGACAATGCCGGTTGTTTCTAAATATTTAAGTCGACTGGGGCTGCTACGGGCCAAAACCACCGCATGGCGACGAGTAAACCACTCCATGGCTACATACTCCGAAGAAGCGCTATCGATAGCGGACTTGCTCTCTAATGTACGCTATATGTACCGATGATCCAGTAGGTCAAGATACGATTTATCCGCTGTGTATCTCTCTTAATACTAAAAAGCGCTTGTCTGTTGGGCATTTTGGACAACTGTAAAGATTATCTAAGACTTTTCTTTGAGGATATCTATAGGGCGAAGGAATATGCGCTATGAGCGTTGTCTATCCTTTTCCAAGGATCTAAAATCTCAGCCGTGGATTATTTTTTTGAATCATTTGTACTATCTTTGGCGAACTTTTTTGTGACCTCAACCTCCACTGACTGGAGGCACTAAAACAACTTCGTCGCCGTTATCCATGGGGGTTTCAGGGCCCACAAACTGTAGGTTGAGGCCAAGGCGGGTGCGATCACGCCACTCCTCCAGTTCGGGGTGCTCTTGCAAAACGCGATCGTGTACCGCTCCTACTGGGGCATCGGCGGGAAATGTCCACACCAGTTCAGAGGCTCCGTAGGCTTCCTGATAAATCGCAAACAACTTAACCGTTACCGTAATGTTTTCCACCGTGGCCTGAATCAACCCATTAAACCCTATCAATTCTAAGTCGTTGAGGTTGACCTGCAGCGGTTTACCGTTTCTCCTGGTCAGGGCTACTTAGGGGGGCAGGGGGGTAACTTGTGTTGTCACGATTTAGAGAAGTGGTATTAGAAAACCGTTTCACTAACGGTAACCTGCCGGACTTTGGAAACTGGGGAAGTCATAGTTGAACCACCAGATTGAGGCAACGGCTATGACTTCTCTTGTACCTGATATCCAACCCCGCCAAACCGGGTTAGTTGGAATCATCCTGGGAACGGTTCTATTGGTTGGGTGTTCTGCCGCCACCGAACCGCTGCGTCAAACAGTGCCTTCAGCGGATCCCAGTGAACTGGCGGCAGAATCTTCCAAGGCCCCGACTGAAAACACTATGGCTGTCACCGCTGGCGCTGATAACCCTGGGCCGACGGCACCAGTCCCTAACCTGCCGCCATCCTCAGTGGCCTCTCAACCCCAGTTGAGGAAGCAGGCCAACCTGACGGTTGTGCTCACTGACCTCGATGCCGCATCTCAGCAGGTGCAGCAAATTATCGTCCAGGCCCGGGGAAATCTTTTAGGACTGCAAGACCACCGCTCCCCCGAGGGTATAGCCCATCAAATCAGCCTTACCCTGCGGGTGCCCCAGATCCAACTCGATAGCGTATTAGCCGATATTCGTGTCCTGGGTACGGTGCAACAGCAGTCCATCACGGCAGAAGATGTCTCCGATCAACTGGTGGACCTGGAAGCCCGTTTGAAAAACTTGCGCCGGTCTGAGGCCGCCCTGCTAGAGATCATGGAACGGTCTGGCGAAATTGCCGACGTCCTGGAGGTGTCCCGTGAGCTGAGCACTGTACGAGAATCCATTGAACGGATGGCAGCACAGCAGCAGAGCCTCGAACGGCAGGTCGCTTACTCCTATATTTACCTGACCCTCAAGAGTCCAACCTCTGAGGGGATGCCCCTACGCCCCGTTGGCGAAACCTTGGGTAATACCTGGAAAGCTGCTACCCGTTCAGCCAAGGCTTTTACCCTTGGGGGCCTAAACGTTAGCCTCTGGCTGTTAGCCTACAGTCCCTATATCGTCGGGCTAGCTATTCTCATCGTCGGTGTCCATAGGCTCAACCATCCCGACCGGACGACCCCAAGTCAGGGTGAAGGCGAGCAGGGATAACGGCATCGGCAGAATGCTTTACCTTTACCGGGAGCGGCGTTTAACTCCGCAGGGTGACCTGGAACTGCTTCTCCAGATTGGCCCTGACCTTTTGGTGCACCGGGTCCACCTGTTCATCGGTGAGGGTTTGCTCTGGAGATCGGTACACCAGGCGAAAGGCCAGACTGCGCTCGCCTTCCGGTACGTTTTCTCCCCGATATTCATCAAACAGTTCCACCGATTCCAGCAGTTTTCCTCCGGCCTTGCGCATTGCTGCAGCTAGGCTAGAGACGGGAACATCCAGCGGCGCGTAAAATGCCAGGTCCCGATCCGAGGCTGGGAAAGGGGAGTAAGGCTGGAATTTTACAGCCTTTTGCAGCATTGGGACCAGGCAGGTTTCCAGCACCGCCATGTCAAGTTGAAAGAGGTACACCGCCTCGGGCAGTTGTCGATCCTGCCGCAGTTGGGGATGCAGTTGGCCGAATTGACCTAATCGAGTCTTACCCCTCATCCACAGGGATGCCGTTCGCCCTGGATGCAAACGGGGGTCAGAATCATCGGGGCGATAGTCTACCGTTAATCCCAGTTTTTGAAATACAGCTGCCAAAGTGCCTTTGGCCTCAAACCAGGTCATGGGTTGCTCCCGGCCACTGGTCATCCATTGAGTAGATTGAGGGTCTCCCCCTAAAATACCCCCCACGGCCGCCGATTCGTGGATGCCGGACTCATCTTTCCAAAAAATCTGGCCCATTTCAAAGCCATTCAACGGGCCATTGCCCTGGTTTAAGTTGAATTCAAACGCCTCAATTAAACCGTCAATCAAATCCTCCCGTAGGGCGGAATATTCTGGAAAGAGAGGATTTGCCAGGGTAACCCGCCGTTCTGAGGCCGGTTTGGTGAGGGAGTAATGCATGAGTTCGGTCAACCCTGCTCCCCGAAAACTTTCCCGCAGTTTTCGAGTCAGCAACGCCTCTACCGACAGATAGCCTCCCGGTGATTTGCTGGGCAGGGTGTCGGCAAAGTGGTTGTAGCCGTAAAGACGGGCGATTTCCTCAATCAGGTCGATTTCTCGCTCCAGGTCTCGGTAACGGTAGGCGGGTACCTTTACCTGCCAGACCTGGGGCTGCTCAGTCTGGGTCACCTTGCATCCTAGGGTGGTGAGCATCTGCTTTACCGTTTCTGAAGGAAGTGCTTCAGGGGTATCTCCTAGATTGGTGACTGGCCCTAGCACCTGGGACACTTTTGCTAGCCGCAGGGTCAGCACCCGCTCGGGAAGGGCCTCTCCTAAGGACGTTCTACCGGTCGTTTGGGTAATCACTTGAGCCCCAGCCAACTCCTGCATCAAAGCCAGAGCCCGATTACAGGCCAGTTCTAGCTCAGCCGGGTTGACTCCCCGCTCGTACCGGGCTGACGCTTCAGTGCGCAGTCCCTGACCGCGAGCAGAACGGCGAATCACTGCCCCATCAAAGTAAGCCGCCTCAAGCACCACGGCCTGGGTACCGTCATGGACTTCGGTGTCTTCCCCGCCCATCACCCCAGCCAGGGCCACGGGCTGATCGTTCGCGGTAATTAAAAGAGTTTCAGGCTGTAGCTGGCGTCTTTGGCTGTCTAAGGTGGTCAGGGTCTCACCAGCCTTGCCGTAGCGTACTCCAAGGGTGAGAGCCTGACCCTCTCCAGTCAGTAACAAACGCTCTCGGTCAAAGGCATGGAGGGGTTGTCCCCATTCCAGCAGGACGTAGTTGGTGATGTCGACAATATTGTTAATCGGGCGAGTTCCTGAGGCCAGTAAACGTTGCTGCAGCCATTGGGGCGATGGGCCAATGGCAACCTGCTCGAGCACCGTACCAATATAGATGGGGCAGGCTTTCTCATCGGTCAGGTGGATAGTGGGGCCTGCCCCGGGCTTGGTGAGCCCCGGGGCATCGGTAAGGGGTAGCTGCAGGGGTTCTCCGGTAATTGCCGCCACTTCGCGCGCTAATCCCACCATGCTCAAGGCATCCGCCCGGTTTGCGGTGGAGGTCACATCAAGGATAACGTCATCTAAACCAAGTAGCGGTCTAACGTCTTGGCCCAGTTCCAGGGATTCCTGGTCCAAAATATGGATTCCAGAGGATTCCTTTTCCAGGCCCAACTCTGCCAGGGAGCAAATCATTCCCTCCGAAGGCACGCCCCGGAGTTTTCGAGGTTTGATGGTCAAATCGACTACCGGCAGATGGGTATTCACGGGGGCCACGGGTACGTAAATATCCTCCCGCACGTTGGCCGCACCGCAGACAATACTAGAGGGTTCATTTGCACCAAAATCTACGAGGCAGACGCTGAGCTTATCGGCATTGGGGTGCTGACTGCGCTCCAAAACTTTGCCAACGACAACGCCGTCTGCCCAGGCGCGTCTATCTTCAATATCTTCTACCTCGAACCCTGCCATCGTCAGGGCGTCAGCCAATGCCTCTGGAGAAAGGCGGATAGGAACCAATTCATTAAGCCAGTTGAGAGATATACGCATAACTTGAGATAGAAAACAAAGTCCAACGCGATGGGCTGTATTCGCTGCATGCTCCAGCCCAAATATTCTACCGTTTGGCTATGCCCTAAACGGTAAGAATTCCGTGCTAACTCTGTAAGCTGTCCTCTTTACGAGGGTATTCTTGTAAGGAGAGTCAAGTAACCGGTCATTAGAAACTGCTCTAATTTTTTTAGAGTTTATTGACTTTTCATATAAGTCGCTGGTTTTACACAAAAGTGTATTCTCCGCTCAATGATTGGTTTAGGCCCTATAGGAAAGAGGGAATAATTGGGGTAACGTGGCAGTGCTAACTGGCGGACACCCTGATTGGCTGCCCTCGGTGACTGTGTAAAACCCAGTTTTGACTGGCAACGGGCTACAGGTGAAAACCTGGCTTGTCTGCGTTGGATACACCATATCTAGGCCGCATGAGCTACTGTATCAACCCTGATTGTCCTAAACCTAAAAACCCGCCTACGGCCAAACAGTGTCAGGCGTGCGGCTTTGAACTGCTTTTGCGAGAGCGCTACCGCGTATTGCGTAGTCTTGGTAAGGGCGGCTTTGGGGCAACGTTCCTGGCTAGGGATGAAGTACTGCCCGGGAAGCCTCCCTGCGTCATTAAGCAATTACGTCCTTCAGCAGAAGCACCCAATGTGCTTGATATGGCCCGAGATCTGTTCCAGCGGGAAGCTAAAATCCTGGGAAAAATCGGCAACCATCCCCAACTTCCTCGTTTGCTGGATTACTTTGACAGCGGGCAGGAGTTTTTCCTGGTTCAGGAGTACATCAACGGTTCAACCCTACAACAGGAAGTCAAACGAGGAGGCCCCTTCTCTGAAGCTGGGGTTAAGCAATTTCTGACCGAAATTTTGTCCTTAATTCAATATCTCCACGACAACCAGGTTATTCATCGAGATATTAAGCCAGCGAACATCATTCGTCGAGACCAGGATAAAAAGCTGGTGCTCATTGACTTTGGCGCAGTGAAAGATAAAGTGGCCTCGGGCCAACCTATGGGGACTGACCAAACTGCCCTTACCGCTTACGCAATTGGCACCCCGGGCTATGCACCTCCAGAACAAATGGCCATGCGTCCGGTTTATGCGAGCGATATTTATGCGCTTGGGGTGACTTGTCTCTATCTACTATCGGGTAAAACTCCTAAGGATTTAGACTACAACCCCACAACTGGGGAGATGATGTGGCGTCACTACGTTCATATCAGTGATCATTTCGCTGATATTTTGCAAAAAATGCTGGAAGTTTCGGTCCGCCATCGTTATCAAAGTATTGAGGCTGTCCATCGGGATCTTGACCTGGAACCCTACATGGATGGCCTGGCTAAAAACATGGCATTTCCAGTCAGTAGTGACAGTCCTTCAGGGTTTCTGGGTCCCCACAGTAACCCATCGGGAGGGTATGACCCGATCTCCAATAATAACTCCGGTGGGTCTCCCTCTGCCCGCATGGCTGCGGCTATACGAGCCCGACGTGAGCGAGCAAGTTCTAAGTCAGGTACCCAATCCTACAGTATGGTGAACGGTCGCCATGCTGTGGTTGATAATGTCCAACCGCTGGCGTCACCCACGACTCAGAAGACTCAACGGTTATTGTCTGTCTCTGCTGATGACCTGAAAAAGAAATATTCCCGAGGCCATCGTGACTTCTCCCTCATGGTGTTCAAGGATTTAGAGCTGCAAAGAGCAGTTTTAGGCCACATTAACTTTAATCAGTCAAAAATGCCCAGGGCCAACTTCCAAGGGGCAGAATTGGAAAATGCTAACTTCGGCAAGGCCAATTTGAATCGGGCGATTCTCCGCAATGCCAATTTGTTTAAGGCTTATTTCAACTACGCCAATTTGGAAGGGGCAGATCTGCGAGGCGCAAATCTAAGTCATGCCTGCCTGTCCAATGCGAACTTGCGAGGGGCAAACCTCTGTGGGGCTGATTTGACGGGGGCTTTAATATCCGATGAGCAACTCGCTGTGGCTCGCACGAATTGGTCGACGGTTTATCCCAACGGGAAACGCAGCATCCTATAAATTTCAATTGGCCCAGCAGGTAAAAAAGTTAAGGTTGCTTTAGCAGGACCATTCCCGTTTTCACGGCTGGGCGCCTGGCCAGGGTATCAAGCCATCGCTTGACGTTTGGGTAAGGAGAAATATCAACGCCCAGGTGGTTGTAGATTGCGGCCCAGGGGTAGGTCGCAATATCAGCAATGGAGTAGTCTCCCGCTAGATATTCCGTATTGGCTAAATGACCGTCCATTACATTTAATAGGCGATTGGTTTCTTTCTCGTAACGATTGATGCCATATTCGACGGTTTCGGGGGCTGAGTGGCGAAAGTGACCCAACTGGCCAAACATGGGACCGATATTGCCCATTTGAAACATCAGCCATTGCAGCACCTCGTAGCGGGTCTGGCCGGAGTCCTGAGGCAGCAGTTGCCCGGTCTTTTCGGCCAGGTACATCAGGATGGCCCCCGACTCGAAAATGGTGAGGCCGGTCTCGTGATCCACGATGGCGGGAATTTTGCTGTTGGGGTTAATGGCAACAAATTCCGGATTAAACTGCTCCCCCTGGGACAGGTCGACTTTTTTGACGGTGTAGGGTAAACCCACCTCTTCGAGCATAATGGCAGGTTTGCGTCCGTTGGGGGTGGGGTAGGTGTACAGGTCAATCATGGGCAGAATCGCTGGAATGGCAAGTTCCTTCACATTATATTACTCATTAGCGATAAAAGGATTCCTATACCCCGGCAATAGCATTGCTCAGCGTTTCTCCCACTGGTCTTTCATGCGCTGAATGCGTTCCATCAGGGTTTCGTTAGACATACGGGAGTTGAGGCGCTCCACCAGCAGGGGAAAGGCCAGTGGCGAAGGACGGGGGGTATCTTTCCAGACGACGGAGCGCTGGTCGAGGCGGCTGAGGGTTTTGGCCAATCGGTGGGTTTCGAGCTGGTCTTGCAGCACTTCTCGTTCTGCCTGTTTGAGCAGCAGGTTATCGGGCTCGTACTTGGTGAATACGTCGTACAACAGGGATGTGCTGACCTGAAGCTGGCTGGAGGTTTTCTTGGAGCCGGGGTAGCCCTTGAACACCAGCCCCGCCACCTGGGCCACACCGCGAAATTTGCGCTGGGTCAGTTCCGAAATGTTGAGGCTGGCGCGGATGTCGTCTTCTAGATGCTCCAGGCTGAAGAACTCGCTGGAGAACAGGTCTTTGTA
>CAZPYG010000151.1:0-12101 GCA_964590465.1 uncultured bacterium
TTAAACCTGATCAAGGTGTTGGGCGATGGTCTTGAGCGCCGTAAACATGGCGCTAAAGGTAATCAGCGGGGTGACTGAGTAGCCCTGGCTATTGAGGCGAAAACTCAGGAGCTGCTGCTCCAGGGCTTCCAACTGGGGAAACAATGGCCTTTGGGGCAGGGTTGGTTTTCCCTCGATTTGGGCGGCGATTTGATTGAACCGATCGGTGATTTGCTGGTTGATCGCCTGTAAATCTGACTTAAACTCCTGGGTCAGCCAGTCGGGCGGGGGCGTCTGGGTATACTCCTGCAGATTATTCACTTCCGTTAATAACGGGTCTTCGTGGCTGACCCAGGTTTGCCACCGCCGCTTTTGCTCGTTAGCAGCAGGGCCAAGGCCAAGCTCAAGGCCCGCCACCAGGCTCAAGAGGGGATGCTGTTCCAGAGTTTTGGCGAGTTGATCGACTGTGGCGGTCGGGTGGGCATCGGTGGGCTGCTCCAATGCCCGATCGGCTGCCGGATCTATCCAATAGCGGGCAAAGAGGACTTGATAAAGCTGCCCAAACTGTCGATAGGTTTGGGCCAAACTTTGGGTGAACTGGCTGGCCTCTGTCCCTCGAATGAAGAACAGGCTGATGACAAAAGCGGCGGGGGTGGCCATAAACGTCGCCAGGGAAGCGGCATGCAGCGCCTGGTGAAAGAACGGCCCGGCCCCTTCGGCGTAAAGGAACGCGGTGATGATCGCCCCGATGCGAGAGAGTTCGATGGAGTGGGGCACACTGCCCGGTAAAAAGCCAAAGGGGCCAGCAATCATCTCTGTCACTTTAGCCAGGTTCCCCACACCGGGAATGGCAAAAGCCATAAACAAGATAAAGTACAGCAGAAAACTGCCCGCCGGGTTAAAGCCAAAAGCGTTGGCCACCAGATAGATCCAAAACAGCAGCAGGTGAATTACTGCAATCCCCCCAAGTAGACCGGCAATGGCCCTGGTCAGGGTAGGCTGCACCAGAAACAGTACCGCCGCAACCACCACCAGACTGCCTATTTTGGTGTATAAAACTGACGGAAAAGGGTAGTCGATGTGGTAAGTAATGGCCAGCAGTATGGCGATTGCCACCCCCATCCCGATAATTTGGAGCACCCGTCCCTGAGGCAGGGGCGTCCATTTAGGAAGGCTTACCAGGGGCTGACGGCGATGTTGGGCCACTTCCTGAGCCCGTTTATGCAGGTTGTCGTCCAGGGCTTCTAGACTGTGCACCAGCTGGCGACAGAGCTCTAACTGGTGAAATCCCTGCAGCACCTCCGGGGCACTTTGCTGGCCAAGGGTTCCAGATAATCGCAGCTGCTCCAGGGTATCCGCCATGGCAACCATGTCCTGCCGAAGTAGGGCCAGGCCCTTGGGCCGGGTTGAGGGTAGACTGCCCAGCTCAGCCTCAAGCTGATCGCAGGTCATCGTCACATGGATCAAAAACTGATCGAGCTGATCGGTAAAGTGGCGGGGTAAGTCTGACGGATAGTGTGCCGCCAGCTGGTTCAGGTTGGCCAGTTGCCGGGCGATCTGAGCTTGAGTCGCCAGAATGGCACCCCAGTTTTCTTCATAGATAGCCTCGCCTTGAAACTCGTCTTCGGCCCCTTCCAGGGTTTTTTGGCTGGTTTTGGTCAGGGTGGTGAGCTGGGTTTGCAGGGCAACAGGGTCCAGGTTAGCCAGGGTCGGGTGAGGAGCCCAGCGGTGCACAATGGCCCCCAGCATCAGCGGCAGCTGGTGTAAAAACTGTCGGGTGCCCTGAATCAGTGCCTGACGACTGCCCCGAGGCCAAAACAGCAGCACCACCGCAAACCCGATGATGATGCCAATCCAGTTGTCTACCAGGCGAGCCTGCAGATAGCGCCAGATATTCTCTTCGCCCGAGGTGCCCAGTGCCCGCATCGCAATGTAGGTGCCAATCAGCGTGGCCTGGGAGTAGGCCGCCTCCCAGCGATAGGTTTCACAAATCAGGGCAGCCAGGATAAAGGTCAGGGCAGGCACAATGTAGAAGGCGGGAATACTTTCCCCAAAGGCGGAGATCAGGGTAGCTGCAATCACCCCACCCAGGGCGCTGCCGCCTAAGCGCCCTAAACCAGCGTTAATCGCCCCGCCCCGACTGGGTTGGTAGACCACCGACACAAAGCCAAAAATGGGATAAGCGTAGTTGTCGAGCAGGTCGGCGCGATGGCTAAACAGCCCCGTCAATAGGGCGGCCCCGAGGGCAAAGCTCAGTCCCTGTTTGGTGAGTCGGGAAAGCTCGAAATTTGCCACAGCCCCTAACCGTTGATAGCTCGTTCGGTGGAATATAAGAGCAGGGCCAGAAACATGACCAGCCAGAACCACATTTGCGGCGGTTCACTGAAAATCAAGATCAGAAAAACGACCGCTGCAGCAATAATCCACCACTTGACCCACCAGCTCCACCAGGGCGACTCGGGCTTAGACTCGCGCATCGTTAACCTCCATAGATGCCGGTAACAGAGCGGAACGCGGAGACCAGATAGTCAATCAGCGATCGCTCTTCGAGCACTACATGGGCATCGGCGGTAGTGCCATCGGTAATTGGTTGGGGGGGGCCATCGCTGGCGGTCCACTCATAGCCGCTGGGGGCGTCGGGGTTAGGGACAAGCCTGAGTTCGACGATGATGTCAACAGCCGTAATTGCCTGGGGCTGCTCTGGGTCGCGGGCATCTTCGCCCAACAGCAACTTAAAGGCCAGCTCTCGACTGCCCACCAAATTGACTAATTCAGGCAGGGTAACGGGCCGTTGCCCCACCGCAACCACCTCGGCCATCATGGCTCCGTAGCGGGCGCGGGAGTAGCCATCTGGCCGGACGTTGACCGTCATGCCGGGGGTGAGCTGTTTGGCCTCACCTACCTCAAACAGGGACACCACGTTAGAAGTGGCCCCCGCGTCAGTGCGAGTGATCTGGCCGATGGAGCCCCCCGGCAGCACGATCTCCCCAACGTTTATGGTGACCGTTTCTACCCTGCCGTCAGCCGGACTGACCACCTCGCTGTTGGTCTTAATCAGAGTTTCCATTTCTGCGATCGCCCGCCGCTGGTCGGCAATCAGATTGAACTGGGCCGCGTCACCGATGGTATCGTTTAGCCTGACGATACTATTTTCTGTTAGCAGAGCTTCATTGCCAGCCTCTAAGGTACTGATTTGAGCCAGCAGGCTTTCGTCCAGGGCGTCAAGTTCTTCCAGGGCCACTTGGGTCTCATTGATAGCGTTGTTAACCGTAAGCTGACTGGCATCTAAAAAGTAGGACCGAAAATTGATGGGGGGAACAACGCCCTCTGCAACCAGATCGTTGTAGGCCGTGATACGTTCATCGGTTTCGCCCCGGAAGCTGTAGAGATAGTCGAGGTAATCTTGAAACGCGACCCGCTGGCTCTGGTTGGTGGCCAGCTGCTCCTGCAGGGCTTCAATTTGTCGTTGGTTGGCCCTCTGTTGTTGGGTAATGGTGGCCTGATTAAGTTGGCTACGGTTGCTCTGGGCAGCGGCGATTTGTCGATTTTGAGCTTCTAAATCCGCCAGGCGATCGCGCATGTTCTGCAATTCCTGAACCTGCTCGGGCGATTCCATCAAAGCGAGCAGTTGCCCTTCGCCCACCTCGTCCCCCGGCTGAACGTTGAGAGCCACCACGCGACCACCGATGCGAGGCTGAACTGAAACGCTAGATCGAGGCACCAGAATTACCGCGCGTCCGCTGGCTCGTTCGGGAAATCGGCCCACAAAGGTCCAGACCACAAATGCCCCCAGCAACAGTCCGATGGGAATAAACCGGGGCCATCGGTGAATGAGCTGTTGTTTGGGGGGCTCTAAAGGCGAATTAAACCGTTCAGCATAGGTTACGATCTCCTGCCGAGAGGACTCAGCCCCGGCGGCCTCGGGTGGATATTGTGCCCCATCACTGGCCGGTAGTCGATCATTGGGAGAGCTTGGTAATGGCATGGTTCAAACAGGGTCAAAACTGGCGCACCGTCGCGGACTCTGGACATCCACTATTGCTTGTAGCCTTTTCATAGAACCGCGAGACAATCTATGGCACGAGGTTATCATTCACAGGTGTTAAAAACAGGTAATTAGGGTAAGTTATTTGCCTGTAATAACGCCCTGAGTTCGGGTGCAACTCATGCAAAAGGTCGCCGCTTTAGGTCACATCGTTCCATACACTATATTGTTATGCTCACTGCCCGCTCTTGTCTCGCAGTTGGTGTTGCTTTTCTCAGCATTTCTGCAGACACTCCTTGAAAATCAGTACAGCGTAAGCCATGTTAGGTTACATTAGCGACTTCGCTATTAAAGCAGATAAGTCAGATGAGCGTTATAGAGAATTCCCTTTAACGACTTCCTTCGCAACTTCGGTAATTCGGTTCAAGTAAGCTTCTGGCCTGCCGAGGGCTTTAGCCGCTAAATGCCACTGCCAGAGCTGATACAGGATATGCATCAAACTTATCGTCTTTGCTGATGATGGTTAAGGAATGGTTGATGGCCTGAGCAATGAGCAGTCGATCAAAGGGATCTCGGTGATGCAGTTCCAGATTGCGCACCTGAACGGTGTCGGCAAAGGAAACAGTCACGACATGTATTCCTGGAAATCTTCGAGGGGCTCGTCAAAGTCGTCGGGGAGCGGTAGGACAAAGGTGCCTTCTAAAATGCCGGATCGGCGTTTGACTGTTTCGGGCAGTTCTTCACAGCCCGAAACTCCATTGGTATAGTTCGAAATCAAATACTTGGCATAGTGCAAAAGCTCTTGCTTAAGGGGTTCTGGCATTTGCTCTAGGGTTTGGGTGATTTCTGCATCAAGGGTCATGGGGTAACCTCTGGCCTGTGCCATTGAGAATGCTGGAGAGTTGGGTAGACGTAAGGGTTTATTGTTGTTCCATTATCGCACTGCTGCTTGTGGGGCAGAAGACTCAAGGTTAGCCCTGGTTTGACTGGCTCTCTGGCTCCCTTCCTCTCTCTAGCAGAAAAGTAACAATTCTTACTTGCGTCCGGTGATGGGATGAATTAGATTACTGAGCTAAGGCTGTATGCGTGCGGCCTGGTTTCCCAAAAATTTGGTCAAGCGGTACCGGAAGGTGTTACCAGCACCAACCGGTACCTAACCCCTTTGACAGATCACGCCTGTCTCGGAGGCTAAGCTATTATTGCTCAGGCCGTCCCGAACTGCACATTGTCTGGGGCGGCCAAGTTTTTGGGGATTTCCTACCCATTCGTTTCTTTGGAGGAAACCCTCATGTTGTGTTTTACGTCGCCAGATCCCCGGCTTCTCGAAGAAGCCGGGGATCTCAGTCCGCTGCAGTTAGCAACTCCCAACCCCCAGCCGGGGCGGGAGCGGTTGCAACCTCTGGTGATTGGGTCGCCGGAAGGGGTGCGAGGGGCGATCAACCACCTGCATTTGCTCAGGTATGCGGAGCAGCGGGAGTGGAGCCGGTTGGTGACGATACCGGAGTCGGGGATTTTGATTACCCCGGAGCAGGGGGAGGTGTTTAGCTACCTGCTGCGGTATCGGCAATTGGGATAGCGGCAACCTCGAACCGTAGGATGGGCAAAGCAAAGCGTGCCCATCATTGTCAGAAATCCTGATACGATGGGCACGGGCTCAGGCCCTTTGCCCATCCTACATTTACTAATTTAGAACTGAGGCTGAAGAAAATAAGATGTAACAAATAACACCAGAAATTAAATTCTTCTCACATTCCTGGTGTCTATCCGGATTAAATTGTTGGGAATTTCCCCAGCTCGGCTAGAGCAGTTCCTGACCTCCGTCAATTTCCGCTTCCATTCGGGCCATGGCACGCTCATAGACTCGCAATCCCAGGAGAACCAGGCGCACCAGCATCTGGTCAGGATTTCGTTGGCTCGCTTCTGCTAACTCTGCAATCCGCTCGGTCGGGATCTGGTCGTGAAACAAGATCAGATTCGCCTCCAGTTCATGGAGCAGGGGGCGTCGGTGATGTTTGGCACTGGCTCGGAGTTCCTGCCCCGCAGGACTGAGCAGCAATAGCTCCATGATTTCAGCCAGGAAGGGGGACCGTTTCTTATTGCCCTCGGCCTCACATTGTTCCTCAATGGTGGCCAGAAGTTCTGCCGACATATAAAACGTGGGACGGCATCCGCCTTCTGAGGGTTCTGGCTGGTTGGGTTGGTCGTTGGATGAGGGGGAATCTGCCATGGCGACGGTATGAGGCTAACTGAAACTATCCTAGCTTTATAGTTGCCGTTGTCCAACTTAATAGCACTGAGTATGACTTTCAATGGTCGCCAGGTTAAGCAGTGGGAGGGATTACTGACGATGGGCATAGTCGAGGTCTTCTGCGAGTTCGGTTTCGGAGTAGTGTCGGGGGATGTTGCGTTGGTCAAAGACCGGCCTTCGGCCAACGCCTAGAAGCTGGCTGAATTGCCAGTGGTCCAGGTTGGCTAGTTCGCGGGCTTTGCCGAAGGACAGGAGTTCTTGGGCATAGAGGGCAAGGGCCAGTTCTTTGAGTAGCTCGGCTTCGATGCGGCCCCCATGGATTGAATGATGGATTCGGGGATGGAGAGTTGCATGGGGTTAGCCCTACCGTTGCATGGAGTCAATGTGCCCTAATGCTTCTGCTGCAGTTTGGCGGGTAGCTGCGGTGCCACTCTCAAGGACTTCCAGTAATTTGGGCACTGCTGATTCGTCGCCGAGTTGCCCTAATGCCTGGATAATGCTGCACTGGACAGTTTGATTAGAGTCTGAGAGAGCATTTAGCAGTAACGGCGTTACTGCGGCCTCGCCCAGCTTGCCTAGAGATTCTGCGGCTTTGGCCCGTACTTCTGGGTTGGGGTCACTGGTGAGAGCATGGGTGATGGTTTCTAAGACCATCTGGCGATAATTTGTTGGCTGTGCCATCGTTTTTCTCTCGCAAGGGTTAGGAGTGGCTTTGAGGCATGTAACCAGTCATAAGAGGACAAATTTATCATCGATGCTATCCCACATCTGCGAGAGGGGCAGGGTTTGACCGTTGAGGGCTTGCTGTAAGCCTTCCCGAAGTCCTTTTAGGACGACTTCATCGGGTGTGTCGTCGGGGTCTGAAGGTTCGACCAGTTGAACTAAGGAATCTACAATTAACGTTTCAAGTGGAACATTGAGTTGGCTAGCCCGTTCTGTCAGTTTCTGTTCGAGTTCATCGGGAATTTGAATAATTATTTGCATAGCTACAGTACTCAAACAGGTTCTTACTTAAGTTTTTCTACCTAAGATGTCTACGGACTAAGTCAAGATGAGCTTGAGCGAGGGGGTGATTTAGATTAAGTGCTTTAGTAAAAGAATCAATAGCTTCTTCATAATGCTTTAGCTGATATAGAGCTGCACCTTTACCAATCCAGACTTCATCTAACTGCGAATCTAATCCAATGGCAGAATTAAAAAATCCCAGAGACTTCTGAGGCTCTCTAAGCCTCAAAAAAATACAGCCGAGATTGCTATAAATCACATCATTCATACCTTCTTTATTTTCTGAATCCAAAGCTAAAGCTTGATTACAACTTTGGATGGCCGCCTGATACTGCTTTAAATGATACTCTGGAAAGCACTTATTAGCCCAAACTAGAACACAGTTACGGCCTTTTTCCAAAGCCTTATTGAAAAAGAGCAAAGCAATATTAGAATGTTCCAGACTCGGTTTATCAAAATAGGATGAGCCAATCTGATGGTCACACCAACGAATAAGTAAAGGTTTATCAAAAACAGGATTAGAACCGTATGAATACTTGGCCATAGATAGGAAACCCTTATTATTTAATGAGTTGAAATTATCGGCTTGTGTTTCGTATGCTCTGAGATAGCATTGGAAAGCTTCTTCAGGTTTGCCTATCTTATAAAGGGCAATACTTTTAGCCTCCCAACCGTTAGCATCGTGAGGCTCAATTTCTTCTAGCAAAGGTTCGTAAAAAATTTTTGAGACTTCTTCAGCTTCATCATATCTCTTTAATTTCCTTAGTTCGATCATAATATCTCTTATGATCCTGTAGGAAACGGTGCTGCTTGCTTTTTCATTTTCACTCAGAGCTCTGTAAAAACTTTCTAAAGCTTGCTCATGCCGACCCAACCTACTTAGGGCGACTCCTCTATCCTGCCAGGATTCATAGTTCGCAGGATTAAGCTCCAGAGATTTCTCATAACAGGTTAATGCTTCCGAACGATGACCTTCCGCATCTAAAGAAAGAGCTTTTAGATCCCATGCTCTATAATCATCCGGGTCGATTTTTATAGCTTCTTCGAAACTGCGAATAGCCTCATCATGCCTACCCATTTTACGAAGAAGATTGCCAAGATCAAGCCAATATATGTGTGAGTTTTCTTTCAAGTGAACAGCTTTGTCATAACTGCTAAGAGCATTTGTATTTTGACCCAAAGCCTCTAAAGCCTTCCCCATCCCATGCCATGCTTCATCTGCGCTTTCACGTATATCTATAGCTTTATTATAGAAAGAAATTGACTTTTTATAATTTTGCATTTCTCGCAGATTTATAGCTTTTTCAAGACACGCGTTTAAGCTGTCTGGCTTTATTGATAGTGCCAGGTCGGTACAGCTTAAAGCCTGCTCGAGATTATGGCAATTTCTTAATAACTTGGACTGTTCGCATAATAATTCAACTTTTTCAACCTGATCCAAAGAAGCATTCTTAATCAGGTCTTTTATCTGAAAAATTCTTTCTAACTTTTGAGGGTAAGTAAGATTATCGTAAGTCTTTGATATTGCCTGGTCCTCAATATTTCCAGAAAGTAAATTCGGATCGGCATTTGTGGGCATTTTGAAAAAACCCGAACGCCAATCAAAGAAGTCAGGGGCACGTTGAACAAAATAATCAACTACGAAGCTTGGGATCAGGAAGATAAGGGCAATTGGTAAATTGCATTCAAAAGCCTCTCGTTGACGGTTTAAATGATTTAATAAAGGAGGTAATCCTTTCCAGCTATAGTTATATATTTCTTCTGAAGTCCATCCTGCCAATCGCTTAGTGTCTTCATAATCATACATAGCTTGTTCAACACCTGTAATACAAGCTATGTCAAACTTTTTTGATTGATACAGGTTTAGTAGATCTGAATACAGAGTCTTACTCTCTCTGCCGAGTTGCAACCTCACCAGTCGTTTTTGCGGCAGCTTTTCCTTTATTGCTGACAACACTTGTTGGCCCTGTGCTGGATCACATTGCACAAAAAATAAGCCGAAACCCTTTTTTCGACGTAATGCACGTAATAAATCATTCAGGATTTCTATCTCATAAGAGTTACAGGAATTAAGTTCCTCAAATTCATTTAGATCTTTTATATTTGGTAGCTTGCCTTTAAAGTCAAGGAAATTTTCTTTCATCTAATTCCCTCCATAAAACGGGGTGGGCATCATACCAAGTACGCTTTGCACCCTTACTATCAAAATAACGATATTCCAGAACGCATCGACTAAACAGTAGGCTACGTTGAACCTCGTCATTATCAATATCTTTCGATTCACGAACCTCTTGCAAAACACCCCACTGATTTTCTTCTACTGCGCGACGATACACATCTCGAAGGGCGTCTGCCGCCCGCATTACTGCTCTCGCTTGTATTGGTAAAGTCTCGGTTTTGTTAATGGCTTCCTGCATTAACTGTACTAAATCCCTAGCATAGCCACCGCTGACTAAACAAAGCTCGTTAAGTACTTCTTCAGATTCAAATACCTTTGGTACAAGCTCATTCCGCAATTGCTGAGGAACACGCAGTTGAATAATAGTTTTTAGAATCTCCAGACCTGGTTCATAGGTTTTTCCATCTTCCTGACGCACCATAATGGATGGAAGAACTTGAGGAATGCCGTAGTTATCCTTCAATTCCGTGGCCCAACGGGAGTAGACCATCGAAATTGGCACTGTGTAGATGATGTGACAGTTGAGCGCCTTTAGTTGTTCATGACGATCTAGAAAAATCTCTTCGTGGTTACTGCGTCCGTTATCTCGGAATATTGGCACAATTCGGTCAAGGTTGTCTGCAATGACCAGCAACTTCGTCTTCCCTGGTAGATGACTTCGACCATCTTGGATGAATTCGTTAAGTGCTTGAATCAGGGTTTCGGTATGGGGTTCTATTTGCTCACGAATCTTTTGACGCTGGCCAGGCTCTGCTCTTACGGCTGCAGTAATTTTGGCAAACTCCTTCAGCCCCACTTCCAGATTGACATCGTTGATATCAATCTCGGTGAGCATGACATCCTTCAGGTCTTGAAGCCTCGCCTTCAACCAGTTAAGGATTGGAGTGGGGTTAGCCTCTTTTAAACCGCGTAACAAATGACGGGTACAGGCCAGCAAGATGTCTGTATATTGAGCATCCTGAACGCTGAGGTCGGCTTCATCAGCCGCAAAATAAACAACGACATGGCCACGATCCTCCAAATCTTTCCTGAGGCGCAACAATTCAGTCGTTTTACCAGATCCCCGATAGCCTGAGTAAAGCTGGTAGGTTAAATCTCTAGACCGTCGGACTGTGCGCCCTAAATCCTCCAGAACATCCTCATCACCTCGCACTGCACGACAATCTACATACGCCGGATCCCCTGGTTGTAGAGGTGTTGGGGTAAAAGCGTTGTACATCTCATCGAGCAGGTCTTCCATGTCCTGGAGGTTTGTCATAGGCGATAGGCATATACAATGATGGACTCCTACCACCAATTATGCAGCAGAGACCAGTTGCCAGGGCAGATATGCAAGAATTCCTATCCTTTTGGTGTTCACAAGTGTCGTCCACTGTTAATCCCACCAGTAGGAGACAATGATGGCATCCCGGTCTTCGTTAGACTGCTTACCCCAGAGCGCATCCTGCAGACGCATCGACACGTAATTCCTAAACTTCCAGTCGTCTTCTTCCAGAGAGCCATCGAAGGCCGAGACCTCATCGGCTTTCCACTTTTTGCCGAACTCTATCAGTTGAGCCACGGTTGTATCGCGGTTCTCCGTCAGAATATAGAGCGTGTCTGCCGGGTACTGTACAAAGTGGATGATGCTTTCCTCCGGCATAGGGCGATAGTTGGCCATCGCCAGGAGGGTATCGACGACACCGTTGAAACTTAATCCATGTTTATCTGGTGCATAAACGGGCTTGGTGAACAAAAAGCTTTCCCACAGGTCAGGATGGTTCGCCAGGTCGGTGATCACCTCTGGCCCATCGAACAGGTTGAACCGTCGCTGCCAGACCAGGGCAGCGAAAAACTCTTGAGACGTATAGGTCTCGGCAAGGTGCTGCACTCTTTGGGCATCAAGCATGGCGAAATCCTTAAACCTGCTGACTATGGAGATGTACGCTGAACTTGCTGCAGCTCTTCAATGGCAGTTTGGACCTGTTGCTGACGGGTCCGCAGATCCTGGTAAAAGGCAACGCCCTTTTTTATCTGCTCGTCCCTGGGTTCATCTGCCGTCCCAAAGGCCAGGCATCCGAAAAATGAGATGAGCCCTTTTCGGTTTTCTTCGGCTTCCTCATATTTGCGAATACGGTCATCGACGCTCTGGGTCACATAGTCGAGAATGTCCTGGTCTGACTTTCCCGCCCAGGAGAAATCGATACCCGGATATTGCCGAATCACCTCCCAAATGTGAACGGGAATCGGCACCATAACCCGGTTGTAGGAAGCTTCAAACTGTACCTGCTCCAGCTCCAGGTAAACATAGTCGTCGTCCAGGGCTTCGTGGTAGAGGTGAAATGTTGGCCCGTAGGCAATCGTGGATTTGGTGGACATGACTGAGGCTCAGGTAAGGTGAAAACAGGATAGACAAAGAACCAGGTCTTTGCCCATCCTGCCTGAGTTTTGGGGTAACTAGGTACCGGGTGCCTTGCACAAATCCAGAATGTTCATCATTGCACGAGAAGGAACCCGGTACCTTTAGCGCTAATCCTCTACTTGCCGATACCGCAACAGGTAGCTAAACACCTCCCCCTGCTCCGGGGTAATCAAAATCCCCGACTCGGGTATCGTCACCAACCGGCTCCACTCCCGCTGCTCCGCATACCTGAGCAAATGCAGGTGGTTGATCGCCCCTCGCACCCCATCCGGCGACCCAATCACCAGATGGCGCAACCGCTCCC
>CAZPYG010000152.1:0-12080 GCA_964590465.1 uncultured bacterium
CCGTCTTATAAAGCTAAACCAGACTGTTGCGAAGGTAAGTAAACCAAAATTCAATCCCGTCCTCTATACGGCGGGGCAGGATAGAGGGCTGACGAAGGGGTTCAATGCCCCTGAGTCGGCCACTTCACTTTGAGCCGCGAGAGTGAGCATTGATGTACGCTTTCAACTTTTCGAGCGGAGCACCGCCAGCGGAACGGATATAAAGCTGGTCGCCCCATAGCCCCTTTTTCCAGTTTCGGAAGTGAGGGCGTAACTCGGACTCAAACTCTTTTCGGAGGATTCGACTGCTTGCCGCCTTCATACTGCCCAACAACGGGGATGGCGCAACTTTGGGATGCAAGTCCAGCATGAAGTGAACATGGTCGGCTTCACCATCACACTCCAGTTGAATTACGACTTACAAAGTCAGCAAAAAGACCGTTGGCTATATCGACCAGCAAAACCTGCTGCCTGCATTCAAGGAGTGTTGGCCCGAGTACAACGCACTCGGCAGTCATGCCTTGCAGGGGACAGTAAAGCGGGTCGATTTTGCGTTTCAACGCTTCTTTAAGGGGCTGAGCAAGTACCCCAAGTTCAAGTCAATTCGCCAGTATTCAGGCTGGACCTTCCCTGATAAGCTGAGTTGGAACGCCCTGACCAAGGGCAAGCATGGCCAACTGCACATCACGAATCTGGGCAAGATTCGGATGCGCGGCAAGGCTCGAACCTGGGGGTTGCCGACCACCTGCACGATTGTTTACCGTCCCAGCGTGAACAAGTGGTACCACAAACTCACCAGCAATACAGTTCGCCGTAATAGCCTGATTGCCGGTGAAAACCTCAACGTCACGGGTATGACGGCCAGGGCCAAACAGGGGAAACGGAAAAAGCAAAAAGCTGGCTTGAACCGTTCTATCCTCTCCGTTGGCTTTGGCATAGTGGGGCCAATGCTGGATTACAAGTCGGCAGAGGCCGGTGGGTTCCATCTCGAATCCCCCACCCAGCAGCTCAAACTATCACAGCGATGCGCGGAGTGCTGGGAGTTGACGCCCAAGACGTTGAAGGATAGAGTCCATGTTTGCTCTAACCCGGCATGTGGTCATATCGAGGATAGAGATGTCAATGCAGATCATCTGGGCATGGGGCCAGGAACTTGGCCTCGCAAGCGCGGAGTCGCCAAGCTCTACTTCCTGCGGAAGCATGAAGTAACTTGGGACGAAGAAGCGCCAAAAATCCCGCTCGAAGGCAGGGGAAACCCCGCCTTCTCAAAAGGCGGGGTAGTTCATCTAGACCATTATCCTGCTGGAGGCATCACTCCTGCGTCACAATGACTACAGCAGCCAACCAGTTCAACCTCCATGGAAAAAATCTTAGGGCAAGTTCTTGACCGGGCACTGGCAGGGGAGGATATTTCTCCGGAAGCAGGGCTCCTGTTGCTCCAGCAGCAAGACCCAGCCGCCATTGACGCCATCCGCCAGACTGCAGATACCCTGCGCCAGAGCCAGGCGGGGGAGACAGTGACCTACATCGTCAATCGCAACATCAACTACACCAATATCTGCGAGCAACACTGCAGCTTCTGTGCCTTTCGCCGCGACCAGGGGCAGTCAGGGGCCTACTGGCTAGACTTTGCCCCGATTCTTGAGAAAGCGGCGGATGCCGTCGCCCAGGGGGCGACGGAAATCTGCATGCAGGGGGGGCTCAACCCCTACGCTAAAATCCACGGGCGTTCCCTGGATTATTACCTGAAACTAGTGGATACCATTAAGGCCAAATTTCCCGATCTGCATCTCCACGCCTTTTCCCCCCAGGAGGTGCAGTTTATCGCCCGGCAAGATCACCTCACCTACAGACAGGTGCTCCAGGCCCTGATGGATGCTGGGGTGGGCTCACTACCGGGGACGGCGGCGGAAGTGCTGGATGACCAGGTCCGTAAGATCCTTTGCCCGGAAAAAATCAACACGGCCACCTGGCTGGAAATTATTGGACTGGCCCACCAGATGGGGCTACCCACCACCAGTACCCTGCTGTCGGGGCATATTGAGACTGCGGTCCAGCAGATTCGCCATCTGGAGCATTTACGGCGGCTGCAAAAAACAGCGCGGGGGGCTGGCTATAACGCCGCTATTACGGAATTCATTCTGTTGCCCTTTGTCGGGCAGGAAGCCCCCAAGCCCCTGCGCCATCGGGTCGGGCGCGATCAACCGGTGCTGCCGGATGCCCTGCGACTTACCGCCGTAGCTCGCATTTATCTGGGCAACTGGATTGCCAACCATCAGCCCAGTTGGGTGAAGCTGGGCCTTGCCGGTGCCACCGAAGCCCTGAACTGGGGCTGCAACGACATCGGCGGCACCCTGATGGAAGAGCACATCACCACCATGGCCGGGGCCCAGGGGGGCACCTGCATGACAGAAGAGCAGTTGAGGGGCGCGATCGCATCTCAACTGCGTCCGGCCCAGCCGCGGGACACCCTCTATCGGCCCCTGGGTGATGAATCCGGTGGAAACACCGCCCCCGCCCGGCAGTCCCTCAGCCAGAGGGTCACCGCCTGACCGATGATGCCGCCGCTGGTTTCCCCCGGGGGAGTAGGGGCATCCAGGGGTGTGGCGGGGTAGCCCCCCAGGCTGGAATATATCTGGGACAAGTACCAACCGCTGTCGGCTTCGGCCAGAAACAGCCAGTGATAGTTCTGCAGGGAAATGGCCTGGCCCTGCCAGTACTGGCGTTCCAAGGTGGTAAAAAAGATCTGGCGTACGGTAGCGGTATCACCACTACCGTAAGGGTTTTTGGCCAGTTCGATCGGTTCGTAATCGGGCTGGCTGGCGGTAATTACGGTACCAAATGGGCTAGGGCGGTTTGTGCGTAATTCCAGATTTCGACCCGCGACAAGTTCGGTGTAGGTTGGTAAGTCCTGTAGCAGACGGCTAACTAAAGGCTCAAAATCGCCGGGGCAGCCATTTTGTGGCCTTAAAAAAGTTGGGGAATCAGAGTCGGGGGATAAATCCTCGGCGGCATCTGGCAGGTCCTGGGCTGGATCCGCCGCAGGGGTTTCCTGGGTATCTTCTGGCACCGCTTCTTCAGGGGATTCTGGAGAGTCTTCCGATTCATTTAGGGGTAGAGTCTCTTCCTTGCCCCTGGGGGGAACCGCATCTGGCCATGAGGACAGAACTGGGGCAATCTGCCCCCAAAAGGTAAGGACCATCACCATCGCCGAGGCCATTTTCAAACCAGACCCTCCCCGGCCAGCTGCTCTCACGCCTCGACTGCCGCTGCACATTCCTCACAGATTCGCTCAAAGGCCTCCGTTGGGTTGGGACTGGCGGTAATGGGGCGACCAATCACCAGGTAGGTGGCCCCGGCCCGCAGAGCATCTGCCGGAGTCATGACCCGTTTTTGGTCGTTGCCGCTGGCCCAGGTGGGTCGCACTCCAGGGCACACTAACACAAAGTCCGGGGGCAAAAAACGCCGCAGATGTTCAACCTCCTGAGGTGAGCAGACAATGCCCCCCAGATAATGGTCCTGAGCCAGTAGCGCCATTTGTAAGGCATAGTCAGTCAATGCCAGGGGAATTTTCAGCTCGTAGGCCAGGGCCTGGGATGAAATGCTGGTAAGTACCGAAATGGCCAGCAACATGGGCGGCTCAAGCCCTGCCTCGGCAGCCCCCGCTTGAGTCGCAGCCACCGACTGGCTCAACGCTTCACCCCCAGCCGCCCCGTGGAGAGTCACCAGATTCACCCCGTAACGGGCAGCGGCCCGACAGGCCCCGGCCATGGTATTGGGAATATCGTGAAACTTCAGGTCCAGGAAGATTTTTTTCTCCCGGGCCTTTAACTCTTGCAGAATACCTGGTCCACTGCTGACAAATAGCTCCAGGCCAACTTTCCAAAACGTGACCAGGGGCAGCTGGTCTACCAGGGTTAACGCTGCATCCTGGGAGGGTACATCCAGAGGAACGATGATGCGATCGCGGACCTCCATAGACTTACTCCCTAAGCTGGCTTAACCAGCATAAGCGTTTGCCCAAATTCTACCGGCTCTGCATTTTCCACCAAAATTTCAACAATTTCCCCGGCCACTTCAGTCTCCAACTCGTTCATCAGCTTCATGGCTTCAATGATGCAGACCGTCTGACCCGTGGTAATGCGATCACCCACGTTAACAAAAGGCGGCTCCTCCGGAGCCGGAGCCCGATAAAAAGTGCCAACCATGGGAGAGGTAATTTCCACCAAATCGGAACCTTTGTTCGGCGGGACCGCAGCGGTCACGGGGGGCGCCACCGGCTCTTCCATCAGGGCAGAGTTAGGCATCGTCGCCGGGCCTGGAACCCCTTGAGGCGCAGGGGCCACGGCCATGGCGGGAGCCGCGGCGATGGCGATGGCCTCCTGTTTCCGTAGGGTCAGTTCAAAGTCTTCACTTTTAAGGGTGAGTTCAGCAACGTCGCTCTGACTGAGAGCAGCGACTAAATCTTTGAGTTCGTTGAAACTTAATTCCACTGAGCAAACCCCATTCCAACTGCGTACACCCCGTTTAAACGGTGCGAAAGCTAATAACTGTGCAAATGTAACCGAAAATGGCCCCTTTAGAACAAAAAACCTTAGAACGGTCAGCCAAAGCCGGTTCCAGCGATTTTCCCCTGCCCCAGCAAGCCCCCACGCTCCTATTCGCGACCCAAATAGGAATCGTTGCGGGTATCTATTTTGATTTTTTCGCCCACCGAAATAAATAGCGGCACCATCACCTGGGCACCGGTCTCGACAATGGCCGGTTTGGTGCCCCCCGTGGCGGTATCGCCCTTCACACCAGGGTCTGTTTCGGTGACTTCCAGGACCACGGAATTGGGCAACTCAACTTCCAGGATCTGTCCCTGCCAGCTGACCACGTTAACGCTCATTTCTTCCCTGAGATACTTCACCCGTTCTCCAATTTGATCCGGAGTCAGGCGAACTTCCTCGTAGGTCTCCATATCCATGAATACAAAGTCGTCCCCATCCCGATAGGTGTGCTGCATGTCTTTCTTCTCGATCACCGCCTGGGGAACGGTTTCACCGGCTCGAAAGGTGCGTTCTACCACGCTACCGCTCTGGACATTCTTGAGCTTGGTGCGGACAAAGGCAGACCCCTTACCGGGTTTCACGTGGAGAAACTCTACAACGCGCCAGACAGCGCCATCGAGTTCAATGGAAGTACCGGTGCGAAAATCATTACTGGAAATCATATCGCTGGCTTGCTAGGCAGGTGAACATTCGGCAATTCATTTTACCCCCCTGTGGGAAAATCCAAGTACCTGTCCAGGTAAAGGATTGTCTCAGGGATCGGCTTTGGGGGCTGCGCCCTCGGTGTGACAAGATTGTAAGGGGTTTTTTGCCTCTTTCCCGGGTGTCCACCGCGCCAGTTTCCGCTGGTTGCGACCCCCTACCTTCCAAAGTGGGGGAAATGTTTATAAACTTGCCGTACAGCATTAAGCAATATAGTGATGATTTTGAGTAGCAGTTGGTTGCGCCTGAGCCTGCGGTTCCTGATCCGTTGGGGATGCATAGTATTCGCCTTGGCCGGCATTGGCTTCGGCTCGATGGGGTCTGCCTCCGCCATGCCGCTATCCATGGCAACAACCGTAGCCTATTTACCCCCGGGCAACGCCATTACCGATGGCCGGGCGCTGCTGCGTTACTCCCTACCCATCGATAATGGTCAAATCCGCGATGTTCAAGGCAACCTGGAGGGTCTGTCAGAGTGGCTGCGGGCCAAGCGTTGGGGCCCCGTCAAACGGGACATTGCCAGGGTCGAGCGCCAGCTTAGTCGCAACCGGGAGGCTATCCTCGACGATATTCCCGACGGTAAGCGAGCCGCCGCCGTCAGTTATTTAGACGATATCCAGGCCCAGCTGATCCCCGTGCGAGATGCCATAGAAAACCGCGATGCTGAAACGGTTTGGTTAAAGCGAACGGCCATGTTGGAAGACGTGGGCCGGATCGAAGAGCTGATGGTAACTGACTTCCCCTTTGAGGTGCCCGAGGAATACCGCTCTTTGCCCCAGTTGAAAGGTCGCGCCACCGTAGAATTTAAGACCTCAAAGGGCTCCATGCAGGCCGTGATTGACGGCTACAGTGCGCCCGTAACCGGCGGTAATTTCATCGATCTGGTACAGCGCGGGTTCTACGACAACATGGCATTCATCCGGGCAGAAGATTACTATGTGCTGCAAACGGGGGATCCCGAAGGGCCTGAAGAAGGGTTTATCGACCCAAAAACCGGAGAGTATCGAGCCATTCCCTTAGAAATTTTGGTGAAAGGGGACGACGAACCTGTCTATGGAGAAACCCTGGAAGCCCTGGGACGGTTTCTGGATGACCCGGTTCTGCCCTTCTCGGCCTTTGGCACCCTGGGGATGGCCCGACCGAATGCAGAACCCAACGGGGGGTCTTCCCAGTTCTTCTTCTTTTTATTCGAGCCTGAACTGACTCCTGCCGGGCTGAATCTGCTGGACGGTCGTTACTCGGTATTCGGTTACGTGGTAGAGAACAAGGAGGTTCTCGAGAATCTCGGCCAGGGAGACCGGATCGAATCCGTGCGGGTCATCTCCGGGGCCGACAACCTGGTGGAGCCGGCCTAACCGCAATGCCCGAGCCCCAAACCGTTTCTGACGTTGGCGAATTAGGACTGCTGGAACGGCTGTTTCAGTTTTGCCCGGCTGATGTGGTTGGGGATGACGCCGCAGTAATCGACCTGCCCCCTGGAAAGCGGCTAGTGGTGACTACGGATGTGCTGGTGGATGGGGTTCACTTCAGCGATCGCACCACCTCCCCTGGGGACATTGGCTGGCGGGCCGTGGCGGCTAACCTATCCGACTTGGCGGCCATGGGGGCTACCCCTGAGGGCATCACCATCGGCCTCAGCCTGCCGTCAATCACCCGCCTGGATTGGATTGAGGCGGTCTACCAGGGCATGGCCGCCTGCCTGGACCATTGGGGGGGAGCCGTCATTGGCGGTGATCTGTGCCGTTCCGACTGCATTACCCTCTCCATTACGGCCCTGGGTAGCATTGCCCCGGACCAAATTTTGTATCGCCATGGCGCTAAACCAGGGTACCGACTCCTGGCCACCGGCTACCACGGTCTCTCCCGGGCCGGTCTGGAACTGTTGCTCAATCCCGAAGGGGGCCAGGGGCTGGACCCGTCAGTGCGAGGCCGCTGGCTACAGGCCCACCAACGCCCTCGGCCTCGCCTGGATGTGGTAGATATCCTGAAAACCAGCCTGGCCTGGGACCCGGGCATAACTGCCATCGCCGCGATGGACACCAGCGATGGTCTGGCCAATGCGGTGCAGCTCATCTGTCAGGCCAGTGGGGTCGGTGCCCAACTCTGGCGCACCCATCTGCCCCTGGCCCCGTCCCTGGTTAGCTGGGTCGGCCAGGACCAGGCCATCGACTGGTGTCTCTACGGCGGGGAAGATTTTGAACTGGTGTTGGCCCTACCCCAACCTTTGGCCACCCAGCTACAGCGCAGCCTGGGGGCTGAGGCCGCTGTGTTTGGGGTAATTGAAGCTGACCGCTCCATTAAGCTGTGGTCCGCACCCAACAATCCCGTTAATGCGGTGGAACTCAGTTCTGGGCAGAGCTTTCAACATTTTGGCTAAGAGTGTTCCAAGTAAATAGTTATCCAGTTGAGATTCCTCCCTCCGGTTCTCCCACAGGGAGACGCTTCGCGAACGGAATGACATTGTCTGTCATGTTGAGCGAAGCGAAACATCTCCGACGATAGCCTTTCAATCTGGACACTTATTATCTTGGAATACTCTAAGGGGAATTTCAGGGAAGAACATTCCCCCAAGTGGGGGCGCAGGGCTTACGCCCTTAGGTAATCCATCAAATGGTTAATGTCGTACCCCCGAGTAGGGGCGCAGGCCCTGGCCCTTGGTGAGTGCCTGATAAGCTGGGTAATTTTGTTGCAAGAGATCTCCTTAGTCCAGGGTCAAGGCCAAATTTCAGATTTTAGGGTTGGTAGGTGGGGGGCATTTATGGGTGTCCTTCAGACAGGTTTCACCGGCCAGGTTCCGCCAACCCTAATGGTGTTGGACAGGCTTCTAAAAATAGCCGTAAACTGTTGCATTCACTACCCATTTTTCAGATTAACCTCGCTAGCCTGAAAAATAATGGATCCGCAGCTGCGGTTTGGCCCTTGGCCAGCAGCTTCAGGGAACCTTGACAACTCAACCGGGGGAAGGGCGGCAGCAAACCCTGAGGAAGGGTCGCGTTTCTCCCGCCGTAGGTGTTGCTCTTCCACAGGCCCAGGGCATCTTAAGGTTATATAAAGAGTGTTTTCCATAACCGAAAAAGATATAAATTTTCGGCTCCGCCCCTTCATCTATTTTCTGGATATGTCAACATCAGAGATATTGAGGGCATCCCAAGCGTAAAAATCTCTACTTATTGCTCCGCTTCATCTACCTGAATACCTTTTAATGCCTCCTTTAAACTGCAGAGATAGATGCTGATTGTACAGCTTCTATGATTTTGTAAACTTTATTTTTACAAAACTGTTACCCCAGCGGGGAGGCAGAAATTTTCCATGGCTGTTTGGCGCTGTCTGAGGGTGAAAGCCTCCAGCAGCCTTTGTTTTATATACAAACTCAGTCGGTAACCCTAGCATTGGAGAAGCTGATCTAGTATGACTGTTGCTAAAAACAACCCCAAAATCCGTCCATCAACTCGTCCATCCAGGACAAAGACTAAGCTAAATCCTCAAAGTTATCCTATAAATAAACAAGACCATCCATCCTTTAAACGAGTGTCTGACAGTATTAAGCCCCTACTGGCCAAAATATATCCCCCAGAAACAGTCGAGTGGTTGACAGAAGAGATTTTTGCCTTGATGAAGGACACCCTCTGTCCCTCGGGTCGAGAAAATCTCAAAAAATGGAACCACGACAATGTGCTGCTCATTACTTACGGAGATAGCATCTGCAGCGGTGACCATTCCCCCCTGTCGGTGCTGGCAGAATTTTTAGAGAATTACCTGCAGGACACCATCACCGGGGTTCACGTTCTCCCCTTCTTTCCCTACAGTTCAGACGACGGTTTTGCCATTATCGACTACCTTCAGGTGAATCCAACCCTGGGGGATTGGGAAGACATCAAGCGCATTGCCGGCCATTTCAACCTGATGGTAGATCTGGTGGTCAACCATGTTTCCAGCCAGCATGCCTGGTTTGAGCAGTTTAAAGGCCATCAGAAGCCCGGCTGCGACTACTTCATCACGGGCGATCCTAGCGAAGACCTGTCAGCGGTGGTGCGTCCCCGCAGTTCCCCCCTGCTCACCCCGGTGGATACGGTGGAAGGGACTAAACATGTTTGGTCCACCTTCAGCGCCGATCAGGTGGACGTTAATTTCGAAAATCCCGATGTCCTGCTGGAGTACCTCAAGATTATTCTCTTTTATGTCCAGGCAGGGGCCCGCTATATTCGCCTGGATGCCGTGGGCTTTTTGTGGAAGCAGCGGGGCACCAACTGCATGCACCTGCCGGAAACCCATGCTATGGTGCGGCTGTTCCGGGAAGTCCTGCAGTTGATAGATCCGGGCATTGCCATCATCACCGAAACCAACGTGCCGAACCGGGAGAACCTGAGCTACTTCGGCAACCGTAACGAAGCCCACATGATCTATAACTTCAGCCTGCCCCCCCTGCTGCTGAATGCGCTGCTGCAGGGGCGGTCAGATCACCTGAAGACCTGGATGATGAGCATGCCTCCTGCTCCCATCGGCTGTGCCTATTTCAACTTCACCGCTTCCCATGACGGCATCGGCATGCGTCCCGCGGAAGGACTACTCACCGATGAAGAGTATGGGCAACTGCTGGCCACCATGCAGCGGCACGGGGGCAAAATCAGTATGCGCACCCGCCCCGACGGCAGCCAGTCTCCCTACGAAATCAATATTTCTCTGTTCGACGCTCTGAAGGGTACGGTCAAGGGCGAAGACCCGTGGCAGGTGCCACGGTTCCTCTGTTCCCAGACCATTATGATGGCCCTGGAAGGGATTCCTGCTTTTTATATTCACAGTCTGCTAGCCACCCGCAACCACGCCGAAGGAGTCGAGCAAACGGGCCATAACCGTACCATCAACCGTTACAAGTGGGATTATGAAGCGCTAAAAACCGCATTAGCCGACCCGACAACCCCCCACTCCCAGGTGTTGAATGAGCTGAAGCGGTTGATTAAAATCCGCCGTCAGCAAACGGCCTTTCATCCCAACGCTATCCAGTACACCCTGCATCCGCTGAATCCGGCCCTGTTTGCCTTTTGGCGGCAGAGCCTGACCCGGGATCAGAGCATCTTCTCGGTGCACAACCTTAGTGATCAACCCCAAGAACTGCGTCTGAGTGATCTGAATCTGGTCATTACCGATGAGTGGTACGACCTGATCAGCGGCTACCATTTTGCAGAGGCTGACATGGTTTATACCCTGCAGCCCTATCAGTCGGTGTGGATTACGAATAAAGTGAACTCGGCTCAGGATGCTTCCATGCCGACCCTCTTGTAGCAAAGGATAGGAGACGTTATCCCGACCTGACGTTCAACGGATGGTCATTTACTCCTGAACGGTGTGAATTTTGACAAAATTCGTTCCCTTTGGCGTATTGGCCGGGATGCCGCCCATAATCAGCAGCTTATCCCCAGGTTTTACCATCTGGCGCTTGAGCAGTGCCTCTTCTGATTCGCGCACCATGGCTTCAAAACTCATGGGCAGTGACTTCAGCAGAATCGGACGCACCCCCCAGATCAGGTTCATCCAGTGATAAACCCGTTCGTTGGGGGTGAAGGCGACCACAGGTGCTGTCGGGCGTTCCCCTGAAGCGATGGTGGCGGTATAGCCGGTTTCGGTAAAGCTGACAATGTACTTGAGTTTCAGAGTTTTATCAATGACATTGAGGGCCTCGCTGAGAGCATGGGTTTCATCATCCAGGTCGGCAGGATCGTTAACAAAATGCAGGTCTTTTTCCACATCTGTCGCGATGCTGGCTAGCATCGCCACCGACTTTATGGGGAAAGCCCCCACTGCAGACTCTCCAGAGAGCATGACTGCATCGGTACCGTCGATAATGGCGTTAGCCACATCGCTGGCCTCAGCCCGGGTAGGGCGCGGATTGTGAATCATGCTATCCAGCATTTGGGTGGCGGTAATGACCGGAATACTGCGGTAGTTGCACTGGCGAATGATGTGCTTTTGCAGCATGGGTACCTTTTCGGACCGCATTTCCACCCCCAGGTCGCCCCGGGCCACCATGATTGCATCGGCGGCATCTAAAATCGATTCCAGATTCTGAATGGCCTGGGGTTTTTCGATTTTAGCCAGCACGGGAATATCGTCAGCCCCCTTGTCCGCTAACAACCGCTTCAGGGCTAAGATGTCTTCCCCCTGGCGCACAAAGCTGAGGGAAATAATATCCACCCCCTGGGATACCCCAAAATCCAGGTCCTGCTTGTCCTTGTCCGTCAGGGAGGGCAGGCGCAGGTTCAGGTCGGGCAGGTTAACCCCTTTGCGGCTTTTCAGGGGGCCTCCCTGGATGACCCGGCAGGTTACCTTGGGGGGATCTATTACTTCAACCTTCAGTTCCAGCAGACCGTCATCCAGCAGGATTTGCATACCCGGTTCGGCTTCGTCGGCCAGATAGGGGTAGTCAATGCCGACCACCCCTGGAATTGCTTCAGCCGCGGCCAGGGGTACCAGGTTTATGATCTCTCCCTCTTTCAGGTCAATGGGACCGTTTGGGAGGTTGCCCACCCGAATTTTTGGCCCCTGCAGATCCTGCAGCAGGGTAATAGGAGTGTCGTATTGATCTGAAACGTCCCGCAGCAGAGCAATCATCCGGGCATGGTCATCGTAGCTGCCGTGGGAGAAGTTGAGTCGGGCCACGTTCATGCCCGCGTGAATCATTTTTTCCAGGGTTTCTTTGGAGCTACTGGCGGGGCCAATGGTAGCCACAATTTTGGTGCGACGGGTTAGGAGGTCCATAAGGATTGACCTGCGGGCAACGGTTGCCCTAAGTATAGGCACAGACTTTCCGTTGGACATGTAGTCTTAGCGTCAAATTAAGGGTCACGTCCA
>CAZPYG010000153.1:0-12027 GCA_964590465.1 uncultured bacterium
GTGGAACAAGGATACTGCGCTTAGCCTTGTGTCCGAAAATAGGGGGTCACTTCACTCTGTCTGATAACGGACATGCTTGATCATCTTCCGCAAGTCATGGAGCATTTCCCGACTGGATTTGGAGGTTTCGTGGACTGATACCAGCCACCCCCGATGCAGTAGCAACTTGGAAATTAGCGGAGTCAGCAAATCCGGCAAAACCACCTGCAAGGGCAGGTCGGCATTCGGCTTGAACTTAGGGGACTCTAGCCATTTGTCATAGGCCAGCTTCAAGACTTGAAAATCCTTAGAAGTGAGCAGGATGGAAACTTGCCCGTAGGTGTCAACCCGTTGCTCTTCCAGGGCTTTCAAAGTCTGCTTCAGCGCCTTTTTTTCTTTCTTGTGGCTAACCTGTCGGATATACTCCGACTGAATATCTGCCATTTGAACATCCAAATCCCGTAAAGACCCCAGGGTTTTGGCAATGTAACGAATTCTCTTGGTACCCGCTTTCTTCGGCAGTCTAATCACCTGACTGAACACTTGCAAAGCCGTGCGTAACCGTCGGGAGCCGACTCTCATTTGATGCAGGTATTCTGGATCTTGATCGGCTAAAACCCCTTGCTCTTGAGTCACCATCCGTTGATACTGCTGGGCCATGACCTGATAAGCAAATTGCCCTACGGTAATCCCTGGACTGTCGCAGGGTAAATCACGGCTTCTATCTGCTACAGCCATCATAATTTACAAGCAGGTCCTTGGGGAGCAAAGCGATCCAGGAACTTCAACACCTCCTCATACCGGAAATGGATTTGAGGGACTCCATGGCTTGTTAAGACCCAATATCCCTGAAGATACTCAAGATTTGTCCCCAACGGGATGGGCGGCCCATCAACCTGGGCCACGCCATTTGCCTCGATACCGCCGCCTGTGAAGGCCATTGGCTAACTTGCCTGGAAGTCAACAGCGGCCAGGTTTGGCAGGCGAATCAGCGGGGGCAGTTGCGAATTGCTAATGTCAAAGATTATTACGGTCTTCAGAAAGATGCCCCTGCTGGGAAGTCTACTCCTCAGAACTTGATTCTGGTTTAGCTCACTCTTCCTGTTTATGATCGATTCGGAGACCCATGTCTGACTTTCATTCATCTGATTCATGGCAAGACCCTAACAATTGGCCAGTCTACGCCAAATACCATGGAGAATTTTCGCCCCAGCGTTTAGTGTTTAATGCCAACCTGCAGGAATTTGCTCATCGGGTCAATCAAATCGCTATCGCCCAGGGCCAGGGGCTTTTGACAGATGCCGATGCCTTGCGGCAGATTGAGCAACTCTGGCAAGCCTTAAAGCGTAGTAGGACCGGGTTAGGGCTAGGCTCGTCTGATTAGGCGGTGGATGAGAAAACAGCTCTACCAGGAATGGAGCGCCCTCAACTGGGGCGTCTTCTTCAACTGGTGGGCCTCCATGCGGGTAAGGACATCATCCAGAATGGTGATGGCCTCAGCGATAAACGGTCCCTTGTTGAGCATCACGCATTCGGCCCGTTCGGCCATGGCGGCATCGGTCATTTCACCTCGGGAAGGGGCACCCGTCTTCACCAGATTTTCCAGCACCTGGGTAGCCCAAATGACAGGAACATGGGCGGCTTCGCAGAGCCAGAGAATTTCTTCCTGCATTTCGGCCAGGCGCTGATAGCCGATTTCCACCGCCAGATCGCCCCGGGCAATCATCACCCCAAAGGGGCGCTTACCAGCCGCGTGGATGATGAGTTCTGGCAGGTTGCTGATGGCGACCGGGGTTTCTATCTTGGCTTCAGTTTTTCGCCCTTGGGTCGGGCATGGGTGATGCGCAGTAATAGTCCCGTTTCCCCATTGGACAGGGGATAGTGCATATCCTCAACCCGAGTCCGAATCTTGCCGTCGTCGATGTAAACCGGAGCATCCACCGAAAGCCGATCCAAAATTTCGGGGATGGTGCAGGAGGTTTGGGCATAGATGGGGGGATGCTCGGCATCTTCGGCGTTGGCTAAATCTGGCGCAGATCGGGACAACAGGATATGGTCCCCCCGATACAGGCGCTTCTGGTCCGGTGGCATCAGGACGGGACCCGTGCGGATTTTGGGACCGCCCAGATCCATCATCACCTTGCAGGATCTGCCGGTGTCCTGTTCGGCTCGACGGGTATGGGCAATCATGGCGGTCCAGGGAAGACAGCCCCCAGGGCATCAGGTCGGTTTGTAGCGATCTCAAATCATGCCGCCGCAAAGCCAGATACTGAGCCAGGTTCATAGCGCTGGGAAGAAACTCCTGGCGCTGAATATGGCTCTTCCACTGGTCAAAGATGGCGAGTCCTTCGGCTTCCACTGCTTTGCGTAGGGTCAGCAGGGTTGAAAGTAATCTGTGGGGACTGGGTGAGGTTGACGGTTCAACCACATCGAGGAGTTGATTTGCCATGGAATTCGTCTCTGAACGCCTCTATCTCCAGTCTGAGACGAAAGGTTGCCGTTTCTGGGAAAATTCAAAATTCGATAACAATCAAGGTTTAAGGTGCAAGGTGTAAAGTGCAAGGAATAAGAGGTAAGGGGACCCTGCACCTTGAACCCTGCACCCTACACCCAACAAGCAATGACCAACACCACCGCATCCCCTAAGTCTGGTTCCAATCACCATGATGGCTTCCTGGTCTGTGGCCTGGGCAGTTTGGGGCAGCATTGTGTCCTCAACCTCAAAGCCTTCGGGGTAACCGTTTTCGCCATTGATGTTGTCGCCCCCGATCAGTGGGAAAGCCCCCAACTGCCGGATTTAATCGACCGGCTGATTCTGGGGGACTGCCGCAGTGCCGAGGTGATGCAGCAGGCGGGCATTGAGCAATGCCGGGCCGTTCTCCTGGCAACCCAGGAGGAGCGAGTCAACCTGGAGGCCGCCCTGACTGCGCGGGTACTGAACCCCAAAGTGCGATTGGTGATGCGGTCGGGCAAGCAGAACCTGAATGACCTGATGGCGCAACAGCTGCAGAATTTTGTGGCCTTTGAACCTACCCAGTTAGCCGCCCCGGCCTTTGCTCTAGAAGCCTTTGGGGAAGCACTGCTGGGCTACTTTCAAATTGGGGAAGTGCGCTTTCAGGTGCTGCGGCAGCGGATTGAGGCCAACCATCCCTGGTGCGATCGCCGTCGCTTATTTGAATTGGAAACAGGCCGTCGCCGGATTCTCCGTCACCT
Organism: uncultured bacterium; assembly: GCA_964590465.1. GTDB lineage: Bacteria > Cyanobacteriota > Cyanobacteriia > Phormidesmidales > Phormidesmidaceae > CAZPYG01. The sequence continues at coordinate 3,193 of CAZPYG010000153.1, forward strand.
TCCTCGGGACTCCAGTGGCGCTGCGGATATTCCCCAGACCGAAAGCCTCAGTCCTTCGGCTCAACTCTATACCTGGCTTCCGGCTACCCTCCTGGGAGAAGGTGACGAATTGGTTACGGTAGACTGTGACCCACAGTTGCAAACCGTGGCTCGGCGAGCGGTGCGCCGGTCTCGGCAGAGCAGGTTAGCCCGGTGGGGAGAAGTCTGGGCGAAATGGAAACACTGGCCCTCTCTCAAGCAGAGCCTGATTAACCTCTGGCAGGCTAACTACGAGCAGCAAATTCGTCGGGTGGCGCTCTTGTGCGGGGTGACGGTGATTGTCCTGTTTGTAATGGGGACAGTTCTTCTGAAAGTCACAGCCCTTAGCGTCATCAGCTTTCGGGAGTCTTTCTTCTATACCTTTATTCTGCTGTTTGGCGGCTATGGGGATGTGTTTGAGGAACTGCAGAATTACCGTTACCCGGCCTTGATTCAAACCTTCAGCGCCCTGATCACCATTGCCGGTACCGCCTTTATCGGAGTCCTCTATGCTCTGCTGACGGAAAAGCTCCTGACCCTGAAGTTTGAATTCAACCAGCGTCGCCCTCCGGTGCCGGAGAAAGACCATGTGGTGGTGGTCTGGCTGGGGCGGGTCGGTCGCCAGGTGTTGAAGCTACTGCAAGATCTGGATCAGCCGGTGTTGGGAATTGCCCAACAATCCCTGGATGCTGATGTGCTTCCCCAGGTGCCTTTGTTAACCGGAGATATTCTGGCCTCCCTGGAGAAAGCGCACCTATCCACGGCAAAGAGCCTGGTGGCGGTAAGCGATGACGAAATTCAAAATCTGGAAATTGGGCTGATGGCCCATCGGGCCAATCCCCACTGCCGCACCATCATTCGCACCTATGACCAGCAGTTCACCAACCGGGTGGCCAAGATTTTTCCCTTTGCCCAGGTACTGTGCGCCTCGGCCATTTCTGCCGAGGCCTTTGCCGGAGCCGCGTTTGGAGAACATGTTATCGGCCTGTTCCGGCTCTACCACCAAATGGCCCTGGTCACCCAATACGAGATTGAGGCAGGAGACACCATGAATGGTCTGCTGCTGTCGGAGGTGGCCTACGGCTATGGGGTGGTCCCGATCTGGTATCAACGACCGGGTGCATCTGGCACGGCCATGCCGTCGGATGATCAGCAGCTGCATCCGGGGGATCGGTTGGTGGTGATTGCCACTATTCGCGGGCTACGGCGCATTGAGCAGGGGCAACGGGCTAAACCGACCTGGCTGGTACAGGTGGATCATGCACGAACGGCAGATTCCCTGTTTGAAGGTTCTGCTGAAATCGCTCGAACTGCAGGGTGTATGTTAGGAGATGCCCGCAAGTTTATGGCGTTTCTGCCCGGAGTATTGCCCTATCCCCTTTACCGGCACCAGGCTGAGCGCTTGGTGCGATTGCTGAATCGAGTCCAGGTGAAGGCGACTATTTTGACAAAATTGGACAGTAAGGAGTAGCTAGGTAGCATTTCAGACAACAATTGATGTTTTTGGCTTTGAGCAATATCTCAAAACGGTGGACCCGACCGATTAAAAATTGGAAGGCCGCCACATCACATTTTGCTATTCTATTCCCAGAACGCTTCAAAGTTTGAATCCAAAAGCGCTTACACAAAAATCAGAACACTCTCGTTGCGGGGGAATACAACCACTCTATCCAACCCGGTCTCAGCAATCTGGTGGACCACTTTTTGGAGGAATACTATTTTCGCCTCGCTGGTATTGCGTCCTACTCCCTCGGGGGCTTTGGCGGGATCACCCCGTTGTAAAACCGGAACCTGAAGCTCGCCAGCGTGGGGTTGGATTCGATAAATGATTGGGTGCTCTACCAGGGCCAGGTTGCCTTGAACATGATCCTTTTCAGTCACCGAAATCGCCGTTCAGGCGGAATGACTGCTGGCTTGAGAGGTGTAAACAGTGACTTAACTAATTTTCTCAAAAGCTAATCTCAGCAATGATTGCGGGCTTCTGAGGATGTCTAATCATCAGACCCAATCCAATGCAACGGCTTTATGCTCGCTTTCGATCCGTTTCAAGCATATTTCGACCTTGATGCGTCTCACTCGCAATTAAGGCCTATCCACTTTTGCAACAATTTCACTGCATCATTTCCTCCTTGCAGGATTATCACCAGTGACAATTAGGCGATAAACCCAATCGAGGCAGCCAAATAATTCCCTAAAAGTCTTAATAAAAGTCTATTTGGCAGCTTTTCAGGGCTTTTTCAAAAAGAGCAGCATCTTCTTTCTACATTCCGTTCTCCGCCCTGACATTGAAGCTTCTCCAAGCTATTGCCAGTTTTGCAACATAAGTTTACGCTTTGCTTGTTGAGAAATATTCCGACCTGTAGTTAAATTGGGTTATTGAGAAGTGAACGCAACAAGCCCACGGGTCTGAGCGCTCTTCTCCTGTCTGGCATGGGTCTTTCTCCCGGTTGAGAGCGGAAGGATGGAATCTGCAATGACGGACTGTGTTTGGTCGTTGATCGGGTGAATCTTCCCGCTTACTGGGAATGCTGTCCCTGTCATAGCTAAGGCGCAATTGCGTTTTTGGGAATGCTCCTCTCTTTTGGGGATAAGCCCAGAATGAGGGTTCTGGGCTTTTTTCTTGCTTTAAAGGCATCCCAAAAATTACGTCGAATCTGAGTTCAAGAATCTCCGTCTCCGGTCAACATGGGCTTCCCATAGGAGACCTATAACCAGGGGAACCTGGGATTCATTTAGAACTGCGAAGTTACCCGATTATGCTTGGAAACCCCGTTGTTACTTATTGAGAAACTTTCTTGATAGATGGCCGATAAACCTTTCTGTTTTATTGATCCAATCTCCCCACCTGCACCCGGCACCACCGGGCATCCCTCTCTGGACCGGGTTGGGGGAAATCGCACTAGGAGATGGTTATGACCCAAGGAGTTTTTTGGACACCGCTGATGAGATCCCTGGGCTGGTCTTTCGTGACCACACCTGAGGTAGGTGCCCCACTGTTAGCGGGCAACATCCGCTTTAAGGATCTCTCCGGGCGGCTACTGGGGGCCCATGTGGCCCATGCCGGGCTGATTGTGCTGTGGGCCGGAGCGATGACGCTGTTTGAGCTGTCGCGCTTTGACCCCAGCCTGCCCATGTATGAGCAAAACCTGATTTTGCTGCCCCACCTGGCTACCCTCGGCATTGGGGTGGGCGACGGCGGCGTAGTGTTAGACACCTATCCCTACTATGCCATCGCCATGGTGCATCTTGTCAGTTCCGCCGTGCTGGGGGCAGGTGGCCTCTACCATGCGGTGCTGGGGCCGGAATGCCTGGACGAAAACGGTTTCGGCTATGACTGGAAGGACGGTGGCAAAATGACCACCATTCTGGGCATTCACCTGGTGCTGTTGGGGCTGGGGGCGCTGCTGCTGGTGCTCAAAGCCACCCGCTTTGGCGGCATCTACGATCCCCTGGTGGAGCAGGTGCGCCTGGTGCAGCCAAATCTCGATCTGGGGCGCATCTTTGGCTACCTGTTCGGCATCAGCCCCCAGGGTTGGACGATTACGGGCATGGCCAGCGTTGACAACCTCGAAGATGTCGTTGGTGGCCACGTTTGGGTCGCTGTCCTCTGCATCGGCGGGGGCCTGTTCCATATTTTCACCAAGCCCTTTGGTTGGGCCAGGGAGAGGCTGGTGTGGTCTGGTGAGGCGTATCTGTCCTACAGCCTGGGGGCCCTTGCGATCGCGGGCTTCAGCGTCGCCGTCTTCGTTGCCGTCAACGAAGTCGCCTATCCCCCCGCCTTCTACGGACCCGTCGGCGGCACCGGCGAATCCATCCGCACCGCCCTCGCCAGCGTCCACGCCACCTTGGGCTCCCTCGCCCTCCTCGGCCACCTCTGGCACGCCTACCGATCCCTGAGCGTTTCCCTCGGCAGTACGCAAGGGACGTTCTTTGACTTTATGGCGAATCGGCAGCCGGAAGGGGTAGGGGGGTAGACGAGTGGATGGGTGGATGGGTCGTCGGGGTGATGGGGTGATGGGGTGATAGCTCATCCACTCATCCACTTCCTTCCAAACAAACAATCTTCCAAATTCACAAAGGAGGACATTGCGATGGCAATTGCCACAGACAATATCAATACTGATATTCCATTTCGAGCGGGAAATGCTCGGCTGACGAACTTATCGGGTCGGCTGCTGGGGGCCCATGTGGCCCACGCTGGACTGATCGTGTTCTGGGCGGGGGCCATTACCCTGTTCGAGTTAAATCGTTTTGATCTTTCACGGCCCATGTTTGACCAGGGCTTGATCTTGTTGCCAAATCTGGCCCGGTTGGGCATTGGCGTGGGCGCGGGCGGAGAAATCGTGGATACCTATCCCTACTTTGCCATCGGCGTCATCCACCTGATCAGCTCAGCGGTGCTGGGAGCGGGCGGTATCTTTCACTCGGTCTTCGGCCCCGCCAGGCTGGAAAACAAGTTCAGCTTTTTTGGCTATCGCTGGAACGACACTAATAAAATGACCGACATTCTGGGCATCCACCTGGTGCTGTTGGGGGTTGGGGCCTTTCTGCTGGTAGCCAAGGCCATGTATTTCGGGGGGCTGTATGACCCCGCTGTGCAGGACGTGCGTCTGATCACCAATCCCACCTTGAACCCCGCCACCATTTTTGGCTACCTATTCGGCACCGAGGGGCGCTTCTGGATTGCCGGGGTGGATAACCTGGAAGACGTGATTGGGGGCCACATCTGGGTCGGAGCCATGCTGATTGGGGGCGGCATCTGGCACATTGCCACCAAGCCCCTGCCCTGGACCAAGAACCTGTTTGTCTGGTCGGGGGAGGCCTACCTGTCCTACAGCATCGGGGCCGTGAGCCTGATGGCGTTTGTCGCGACGCTGTTTGTCTCCGTCAACACCACGGTTTTCCCCACCGAGTTCTTTGGTCCCGCCCTGGGGCTCAAGTTCGATCGCTTCCCGGTTTTCCTCAGCCCCGATGGACTGCTGACCAACCGTGTCTGGCTGGCCAACGCCCACTTCTGGCTGGGCTTCTTCTTCCTGCAGGGCCACATCTTCCATGCCCTGCGGGCTTCCGGCTACAGCTTTAAAGCAGGTCGGGTGATTGAACCCACTCGCGGGGAGGCCAGCCTATCATGACCACGACTTCAGCCAATCCCCTGAAGCCCCTCGGCTTTCAGGATGATCCGTCGGAAGCGAATACCTACGTGGCGCAATCCCTGAATCCCTATTCCTGGTGGGCCGGTAACTTTCGCTTTGCCGACCTCTCCGGCAAGCTGCTGGGAGCCCACGTGGCCCACGCCGGACTGATTGTGCTCTGGGCCGGGGCCATGACCCTGTTCGAGTTGTCCCGTCTGGACCCGAGCCTGCCCATGTACGAACAGGGGCTGATTTTGCTGCCGAACCTGGCCAGCCTGGGTATCGGTGTCGGAGCCGATGGCGTCATTGTGGATACCTATCCCTACTTTGCCATTGGTGTTGTTCACCTGGTCAGCTCCGCCATTTTGGGAGCGGGCGGGGTCTACCATGCTGTCCTCGGCCCCGACAGGCTCGATCCCAAGGGCTTCGGCTACTCCTGGAGCGATGGCCGCAAAATGACCACCATCCTGGGCATTCATCTGGTGCTGCTGGGCATCGGGGCGCTGCTGCTGGTGCTCAAGGCGACTCAGTTTGGTGGACTGTATGATCCGGCGATCGCCAACGTTCGCCTTATCCCCCAGCCGACCCTGAATCCCCTGCGCATTTTTGGCTACCTCGTGGGCATCACCCCCAATGGCTGGACGTTGCAGGGCATGGCCGCCGTCAATAATCTCGAAGATGTGGTGGGCGGTCACCTGTGGATTGGAGCCATCTGCATTTTGGGCGGCCTCTGGCACATTCAAACCGAGCCGACCCGCTGGGCCAGGGGGCTGTTCGTCTGGTCGGGGGAAGCGTACCTGGCCTACAGTCAGGCGGCGCTGGCCTATATGGGATTCTTTGCCGCCTACTTGGTGTGGGTGAACGGCACGGTATTTCCCGAAGTGTTTTACGGTCCCGTCGAGACCACTACCGTCAACGGGGTGATTACGCCGCGCACCTGGCTGATGCTGTTTCAGGGGATCTTTGCTTGCCTGCTGCTGGCGGGGCACTTCTGGCATGGCCTGCGATCGCGGGCGATCGCGGCGGGCTACAACTTCAGCCAAATCAAGTTCAATCCCGGCGCGATGTATGGCGATCGGCAATTCAACGACCAGCCCCTGGTTGAAGGGATTATTGTGCCGACCCAAAACAATCCCCAAATCGGCATGCTGGATACCCCCATCAGCGCCAGCCCACTCACCAAAACCTGGCTCAAAAACCTGCCGATTTATCGAGCGGGACTCCCACCCATCGCGCGGGGCCTGGAAATTGGCATGGCCCACGGCTATTTGCTGCTTGGGCCATTTCTGAAATTCGGGCCGTTACGCAATACTGACCAAGCTCTCCTGGCCGGATTAGGCAGTGCATCTGGACTCGTCGTGATTCTCAGCGTTTGCCTGTTCATCTACGGCGGTGCGGTATTCCAGGGCCGCACCCGCCCGCGCGGCAACCTCCCCGACAACCTCCAAACCTACTCAGATTGGAGCCTGTTTACCTCAGGCTTCCTGGTCGGAGGGCTCGGCGGGGTGATTTTTGCCTGCTTCGTTCTGGTGGAGATTGCCAGGGCGGGTTTGGGGTAGAGGGGTGGATGGGTGGATGGGTATCGGGTGTCGGGCACCTGAAACCTGGCACCCAGCACCTGAAACCTGGCACCCAGCACCCCACACCCTTCACCCTTCACCCACCCTCTCACTCTCCCACCCTCCCACTCACCTACCCTCCTACTCTCCCACTCTCCCACCTACCATCAAACACCTGTCCCCTTACAACACACACCATGACCATCCCCCTCCTCAACTACCCCCCTTCCAGCCAAAACCAGCGGGTCAATGGCTTCGAAATCCCCGGTGATGAGCAGCCCCGGCAGTACCGGCTGGATAATGTGCCCGATGAAGCTGAGCTGGATGAGATTATCTGGGCGGCCTATCGGCAAATTTATAACGAGCAGCAGGTCCTTAAGGCCCATCGCCAGGTGGCTCTGGAGTCGCAGTTGCGCAATGGCCAACTCACCCTGCAGGACTTTATGCGGGGGTTGCTGCTGTCGGATTCTTTCCGGCGGCTGGTTTATGACACTAACAGCAACTATCGATTCGTTGAGCTGTGCGTTCAGCGGGTGCTGGGACGGCCGGTGTATAACCAGCGGGAGACGCTGGCCTGGTCGATTGTGCTGGCTACGAAGGGTCTACAGGGATTTGTGGATGAACTGCTGGCCAGCGAGGAATACCTGACCCATTTTGGGGAGAATATGGTGCCCTATCAGCGGCGGCGAATTTTGCCCCAGCGATCCCAGGGAGAGCTGCCCTTTGCCCGCATGGCCCGTTATGACAGCTACCATCTGGACCAGTTGTATCGCTCGGGTCAGTTGCGTTCGTTCCGGCAGGGGGTGGCCGATCGCAGTGCGGCGGTTTATCGCAGAGTGCTGTTTCTGGTTCCCACTGGCGCTGTGGCAGTGCTGGTGGCGACCTTACTGCTGGTGACGGCTCCCCGGTGAACTCTAAGAAGAACAAAAAACACGGTGCGGATGCATGCTGACGTCCCTACGATAAATCGACAATTGAAAGTGAGTTCATTCTCAATTTTTTAGAGGTTTTAATCATGATTCCTTTGAACACCAACTCCTCCGTTGTATCCGCTGAGATTGAGCCGGTGCCTCCGTTAACCCTGCCCCGAAGGGCTGAGGTGTGGGGTGGCCGGCTGGCGATGGTAGGGTTTACGACAACAGTGGTTGCCATTGCCCTTCGAGCTAATATTTGACTATGACTCATTCCATCCCCATGGCCTGCGGTTTTCTCGGTGGTACCATTCTCTCCGTTGAGGGAGGCTACCGGGTACTGCAGCATCCCCATCCAGAGCGGGTGTTTACTCGTATCTCTGATGCTCGTTGGTTTCTGGCGGTGACCTGGTGCGACCAGAGCCCTACCCCAGCGGGCATTCTCAATCACGATGGGCAACTGACATTTCAGAACCAGGCCGTTCTGGCGGTGGGAGAAACGGCGTTTCTACCCTTAGAACATCGAAAAGCGGTGTTCAATACCTGCCTCACCTTGAGTCCGGGAGAAGTTACGGACTACACAGTCAAACCTGACAATCGATTTCCGGGCCATCAAGTCGAAATTTTGGGATTGGAAATTGACCCTCGCTATGGCAGAGTCGCCGCAGTCAGAACAAAACTTCGCGATATCCTTCAGAATTAAGTGGATTTCCCCCTGATACCAAATCCTGGTTGCATACCCCCCATTGGTAGAGCAGACAGCCGTAAAGCCTCTGGTCTAGCTACGCCTATGCTCCTACGGGATATCTGGTTTAATTCGGGAAGCAGGGAACCAACCACATCCCGTCGTTCCCGGTCCATGGCGAAACTGAGGAATACAAAAAAGGCCCGTAAGTGGTGCTTACGAGCCTTGGGGGTTGGGTTTTGCGGAGGGCCTACTATGCAGAAGCCTTAACCGTACGACGAGGACGCTTGCGTTCGGACTTTTTCTTGTAGCCGATGGATTGAGCCTCGTTGCTGTCGGGGCCAAACTGGGCGCGAACGGCTTCTTTCATGGACAGAATGGAGTTGTGAAAATCCCATTCGGCCTGACGGGCTTCATCGGCGGCGGCTTTCAGCATCGCCTGTAGCTCGGTCTCTTTTTTCTGCTTGGCCTGCATGGTGCCGAAGCTGGTTTGAAGCTCGTCAGGGGCCGCATCCGGGCGGACGGGGGTG
>CAZPYG010000154.1:0-7076 GCA_964590465.1 uncultured bacterium
TCTAGCCTACCTAATCAACCACGCTAGTACAAACGACCACCTTGACAGGGGTAGGGCAGGGGGGTCAGGTTCTGGCCCAGGTCAATTACCCCCTTACCCAGCAGGATCAGGGAGAGGATTGCGATCGCACCCGCCAGTCCCCAGACCCCGTACACCACCGGCAGCGGCAAATCCGTTAACACGTCAGGGACAAACTTTGGCACCACCGCAAACACCAGCAGCAGCACCATTTGAGCCAGTACCCAGTACTCTCCCCGCTGGCCCTTCCAACTATCTTTGGTAAAGCCCATCTCGCTGAAACGGTTCATTGCCGTCGCTCCCCTTAGCATGGTGTTAGTCTCAGGATGCCATGGTTAGCATGGTTTAGGGACAGACGCTAACGCAACACAACATCATGACTCAAGATACGCCCGGCCAAGAGGCAACCGCTCCAGACCAGCAGGATATTTCAACGGTTGACCCCTCAGCCGATGAATCGACCCCTTCTACAGCAGGAGAGGCTGTCGAGGCAAAACCTGCCGAAGGGGCAGGAGAGGCTGTCGAAGAAAAGTCCTCTGACGGGGAAATTGCCCCAGGGGATGTCCCCCAGGGGGATGTCCCTAAATCTGAGGTTAAAGCCGCTGCCCAGGCAGGAGTTTCCCTCGCACCAGCCTCCGAAAAAAACAGCCCCCCCTCTAACGCAAAGGATTTAGAGCTATCCCCACCTGAAACCATTGCAGCTCCTCCCGACAAAGCCGAAACCATCGGCTTAATTCAGCAATCCACCACCTGGTCAATCGTTCTGGGAGCTTTGATGATGGTGCTGGGTGTCGCCGCCATTAGCCTGCCCCTGGTCACGTCCCTGGCTCTCACCCTGTGGATTGGCTGGCTGCTGGTGGGTAACAGCATCATCAAGCTGATCTACGCCATCCAGACCCGGCAGCAGGGCAGTTTCTGGCTCAAGCTCTTGCTGGCCGGGCTGTATCTCACTGCTGGAATCGTGCTGATCGTAAATCCCTTAGAAGCGGTGTTGACGCTGACCCTGCTGCTGGGGTCTTTCCTGGTGGCCGAAGGGGTGGTGGAACTGCTGCTGGCGATCCAGATGCGCTCCCGCTCCAACTGGCTCTGGCTGTTGCTGAATGCTCTGCTGACCCTGGCCCTGGGGGTCTTCATCTGGGCGGAATGGCCCCTGGATGCCCCCTGGGTGATTGGCCTGCTGGTGGGGATTAGCTTCATCGCCAGCGGACTCTCCCGGATTATGCTCTCCATCGCGGTGCGCAGCACCGTGCGGCAACTGGCTGAGGCGAGCTAGCGGGGAACGTCATCTATCTTTTTCTTTCCCAGGTTCTAAAACAACTTTTCTAGAATGGGTTTTATACCAGGTCCAGCTCGAAATCTGTGGTTTTCTCTAAGGCAAAACTCCACTTCTGGACTTGGACAAGGTTTATACTCGGTCCGGCCAGTGACCGATGGCAGTACTCCCAGCGTGGACGGTTGAAACAGATTGAGAGATTGAGAGATTGAGAGGGATAAAGCCCCGAGGTGGTGTGATGACAGCAAAAACTCCTACCCGAGAGGCCGCTCGCCTGGCCGCCCTGGAGCAGTACCAAATTCTGGACACACCGCCGGAGCAATCCTACGACGACATCACGGCCCTGGCGGCATTTATCTGCGATGTACCCATTGCATTGATCAGCCTGGTGGATGCCGACCGCCAGTGGTTTAAGTCAAAGGTGGGCATCGATGTGCGCGAAACCAGCCGCGATGTGTCCTTCTGTGCCCATGCCATTGCAGACAGCGAGGTGATGGTAGTCAACGACGCCTTTGAGGATGAGCGATTTTCCGATAACCAGCTGGTCATCTTTGCCCCCAATATCAGGTTCTATGCCGGGGTGCCGTTGATTACTCCCGAAGGACATCCCCTGGGCACCCTGTGCGTCATTGACCACCAGCCCCGGCAACTGTCGGACCACCAGATTAAAACCCTGAAGTCCCTGGCCCGGCAGGTGGTGACCCAGCTGGAACTGCAGCGGGTTTCAGCCCAGCTGGCCGACGCCCTCGAAAAAATCAGGCTGATGGAGGGGCTGATTCCCATTTGCTCTTATTGCAAGGGCATCCGCAATGATGGCGGCTACTGGTCAACGGTGGAGAAATTCATCGACCAGTTCTCGGATGTGGAGTTTACCCACGGGGTTTGCGATCGCTGTATGCAGCAGCACTTCCCCGACGTGGCCCAGGTGCTTTTAAAAGAAGACGCTGAGTACGATATGAACAGCGAATCCATCGGTTAACCTCTCCCCCGCTCCCCATGGCCAAATGGTTTAACACCGCCGGTCCCTGCAAGGCAGACATCCACTACATGCTGCCGCCCCTGGCCCGGTTGCCTGATTTAGAACGTCTGGTGGCACGCCAGGGATACTTTGTCATTCACGCTCCCCGGCAAACAGGCAAAACCACCGCCATGCTGGCCCTGGCGCAGCAGCTTACCGCCAGCGGGCAATATACGGCACTGATGGTTTCCGCTGAGGTGGGGGCTCCCTTCCCCCACGATCCAGGTATGGCGGAAAGGGCCATGTTGGGCAACTGGCGCGACAACGCGGAGGATCGCCTGCCGGAAGCGCTGCATCCCCCCGTCTGGCCAGCGGCTGAACCGGGACGACAGGTGCAGGCGGCCTTGAGGGCCTGGGCTAAAGCATCCCCCCGTCCCCTGGTGATTCTGATTGACGAAATTGATGCCCTGCGGGATGAAACCCTGGTCTCGGTCCTGCGGCAGCTGCGCTCCGGCTATCCCAACCGGCCCGCCTCCTTTCCCCAGTCCATCGCGCTGATCGGCGTGCGCGATGTCAGGGACTACAAAGTTGCCGCTGGGGGCAGCACCCGGCTGAATACCTCCAGCCCGTTCAACATCAAGGTTGAGTCCCTCACCCTGGAAAACTTCACCCCGGCAGAGGTGGCTCAGCTGTATCAACAACACACCGACGAAACCGGGCAGGTCTTTACTCAGACGGCAGTAGAACGAGCCTTTTACCTGACCCAGGGACAACCGTGGTTAGTCAATGCCCTGGCCCGACAGATTGTGGAAATCATTGCCCCCAATCCTGCCGAGGAGATCACCCCGGATCATATGAATAGGGCCAAAGAGATTTTGATTCAGCGGCAAGATACCCATCTGGATAGCCTGGCCAGCATTTTGCGGGAAGACCGGGTGCGAGCTGTGATCGAGCCAATGCTAGCAGGTCAGGAGTTGGGAAATGTGCCCCAGGATGATATCCGGTTCTTAATGGACCTGGGGCTCTGTCGCATGAGCCCAGCGGGCGGTTTGATGGCCGCTAATCCGATTTATCAGGAAGTGCTGCCCAGGGTGCTGAGCCAGACCCCTGAAGCTTCTTTACCCAAAATTTTCCCCATCTGGTTAACTCCTACCGGGCAGATGGATGCAGAAAAGCTGCTGCAGGCCTTTTTGAGCTTCTGGCGACAGCACGGACAACCCTTGCTCAAAAGCGCCCCTTACCACGAGATTGCTCCCCATCTGGTGCTGATGGCGTTTTTGCATCGGGTCGTAAACGGTGGCGGCACCCTGGAACGGGAATATGCCATCGGCTCAGACCGCATGGATTTGTGTTTACGCTACGGCGGTGTGACCCTGGGTATGGAGCTGAAGGTATGGCGTGAGGGTAGGCCCGATCCCCTCAAAACGGGAGTGGAACAGCTGGATCGCTACCTGGCGGGACTGGGCTTGGATACGGGCTGGCTGATCATTTTCGACCGCCGTGAAGGCTTGCCTCCCATCGCTGAACGCACCACCACCGAGTCGGTGGTGTCTCCCAACGGCAGAAAAATTACCGTCATTCGGGGGTAGACCTGACCTTACCTAAGCCAGCCCTGGCAAGGGGGTCGAAAAAGAAGAAAAATTACTCCCTGAAAATCACCAAAAGCTTGATTATGGGTAGGGTGTGTCCCGGCCTCAGGTTCACCGGGCGGATAGGGCAAAGCACTCTGCTCTGGCCGGAACGCACCGTTTGCGTCAGGCGAGCAGCCCAATACCGATAGCGATGCGTTACGGCCCAAAGTTAAAGTTTGTGAGGCTTTGCGCAGGTTGTGGGCCGATAACGCATCCTACGCTGGCCGCAGAACCCCATCATCCCCCATCAAAGAAGCCCGCTACAATACGAAAAAAGTCATTTTTTAGCCCTGTGACTGCAACGCAACTACCGGTCAAAGACCCCTCCCAAATTCTGCAAACCGCCCTCGCCGCCATTGACCTACCCGCCGACTGGGTGGGCATTCGGGCCCTGCGAGAAGTCGAAACCCACCGCTCCATGCGAGATGGCAAGCCCGAGCGCAACGGCAAATCTCGCGACCAGGGGGCCATGGTGGAAGTTCTGGTGGATGGTCACCTGGGCTATGCCGCCACCAACCAGCTCTCCGTCGAGGGTTTGCAGGCAGCCGCCCAAGCCGCCTATGCCCAGGCCCAAGCCGCCTCCCCCTGGCAAATTCACGCCTTCACCCCCGACATTCGCCCCCAGGTGATGGGCCACTATCGCTCCAACGTCATTCAGCCCTTCCACCATTTCGCCGCCGGGGAGATCAACGATCTGCTGGCTCGCATCTGTGAGGGACTTAAAGTCTCCGACAAAATTGTGCAGACCAACGCCAGCGCCGGCACCCAGGAAATCGACATCTGGCTGGTGAGCAGCAGCGGCTCCGATGTTCACCAGCAGTTTTCGTTTCTGACCACCCACTTTGGTGCCACGGCGCAGGATGGCCCCATCGTCCAGACCCGCCACCGCAACGGTCCCGGTGCCCACTGCTACCAGGGGGGCTGGGAACACATGGCCCAGGATGAAACCTTCTGGAACTCTGTCAACCAGGTGGGCAGCCAGGCGGTGGAGCTGCTGACCGCTGAAGAATGCCCCGAACTAACCACTACCCTGGTGCTGGCCCCCGACCAGATGATGCTGCAGATTCACGAGAGCATCGGCCACCCCCTGGAGCTGGACCGGATTTTGGGGGATGAGCGCAACTATGCCGGGGGCAGCTTCGTCAAGCCCCAAGACTTCGGCCAGCTGCAGTACGGCTCCGACGTAATGAACGTCACCTTCGACCCCACCATCGGCACCCAGTTCGCCAGCTACGGCTTCGACGATACGGGAGCCATCGCCGAAAAGCAGTTCCTGATCCGCAACGGTCGCCTGGAGCGAGGGCTGGGCAGCCACGAAAGCCAGACTCGCCTGGGCATTCCCGGCGTCGCCTGCGCCCGCGTCACCTCCTGGGACCGGCCCCCCATCGATCGCATGGCCAACATCAACCTGGAGCCGGGAGATACCCCCGCTGAAGAGATCATCGCCGGGATTGAAGACGGCGTTTACATGGAAGCTAACCGCTCCTGGTCCATCGACGACCAGCGGTACAAGTTCCAGTTTGGTTGCGAGTACGCCAGGCGTATTCGTCATGGTGAATTAGCGGAGACCCTGCGGAATCCCAACTACCGCGCCACCACGCCCCAGTTCTGGAAGAGCCTGGTGAAGGTGGGCAACCGCCAGTCGTGGCAGGCCTTTGGTACCCCCTACTGCGGCAAAGGGGAACCCAACCAGGTCATCCGCGTGGGCCATGGTGCCCCGGTTTGTGCCTTCGAGGGCATTGAAGTATTCGGGGGGGCAGGCTAATGGCGCAAAATTGGGAAACTACATTTAATCAACTGGTAGATGCCCTGCTGCCCCAGGTGCAGGACACCGAGCAGGTGAAACTCACCCTGGTGGCTGAAGATAGCCAGTTCACCCGCTTCAACCAGGCCAGAGCCCGCCAGACCGGCACCGTCCGCTCCGGTAGCCTGTCCCTGACGCTGATGGGTGACGGACGCACTGCCAGCCAGTCCTTCCCGTTTACGGCAGACAAAACGGTGGATTGGCCAGCCCTGATGGCAGCCCTCACCGAACTGCGGGAAGAACTGCCCCAGCTGCCGGAAGATCCCTATCTGGTGCTGCCTGCTGGCGATGCCACCAGTCGGGATGTGTATCCCGGCAGGCTGCTGGCCCCCGATGACGTTGTGCCTGCCCTGCTGCCAGGATTCAACGGACTGGACGCTGCCGGACTCTACGCCGGGGGTACTTCCATCCGCGCCTACGCCGACTCTGCCGGGCAGCGCCACTGGTTCGAAACAGAAACCTTCACCCTCGACTATTCCCTCTTTACCGAAGCAGGGCAGGCGGTAAAGGGCACCTACGCCGGTCGCGAGTGGGATACCGCTACCTACGGCGAAAAACTCGCCACCTCCAAGCGCCTGCTGACCCAGATGGAGCAGCCCCGCAAGGCTCTCGAACGGGGACAGTACCGCACTTACCTGGCCCCCGCTGCCGTGGCGGATCTGGTCTCCATGCTCTCCTGGGGGGGCATCAGCGAAGCCTCTATCCGCCGGGGCGGCAGTGCCCTTGGGCCTCTCAAACGGGGGGAACGCGAGCTGTCTGGGAAAGTCCACCTGACCGAAGACTTCACCCAGGGCCAAACGCCCCGCTTCAACCGCTTCGGCGAACTCGCCCCCCGCACCCTGCCGCTGATCCAGTCCGGGGAACTGGTAAACACCCTGGTCAGCGCCCGGACGGCGAAGGAATACGGCATCGAGTCTACCTCTGCGGAAGCCGGGGAATATTTGCGATCGCCCCTGCTCTCCCCCGGCCAGCTCCCCAACGACCAGGCCATGGCAGCCCTCGACACCGGCCTTTACGTTTCCAACCTGCACTACCTCAACTGGAGCGATCGGCCCAACGGTCGCATCACCGGCATGACCCGCTACGCCTGCTTCTGGGTGGAACAGGGCCGCATCGTCGCCCCCATCGAAAACCTGCGGTTCGACGAAAGCCTCTACAACTTCTGGGGCAGCAACCTGGTGGATTTAACCCAGGAAACCGCCATCATTCCCGAAGTGGGCAGCTACGGCTTCCGGGATCTGGGCGGCAAGACGGTGCCGGGGATGTTATTGAGTGAGTTTGCTTACACCCTTTAGGGAGCAAGGGAGCTAGAGAGAAAGTGGGTAAAGTAGGTGGGGTGGCGAGGTGAAGGGTAAAGAGTAAATGGAGAGAAACTGTAGCGTGGGTTAGGCC
>CAZPYG010000154.1:7176-11906 GCA_964590465.1 uncultured bacterium
CCCAGGTTATAGCTAAAATCCGACCCATCAGGCCCTGGCCGTAACCCACAAACGAGCATTTCGCCTGCAGAAAAGGTATGAGAAACTGTACCGTGGCAAGATTCGTCTATCAATGTTGTTTAAACCCTAACCGCAGACCCAAGGAGAGCCCAAGGAGAACCAAAAATGACCTTTGACCTGCACCAGCTCGACAACCTGAAATCGGATGAAGAAAACGGGCTGATACACGAGTATATCCAAGAGGCCATCCAGGCATTTGCGGATTCTCCAGAAGGCCAGGCTTACAGCGAAGAGCATCCCGACTTTGGCGGTTGGATCAGGTCATTCATCGACTTTGGCTACCGCTATGAGGGGGTCACTCTGCCAACAATGACCGAGGCAGATGCCGATCTGCTGATGGGCTCTATTCTTCCTCGCAAAATTACCCTGATGGATGCCTCCGAGGCGGACGATGCCGGGGATGAATTGATCGCCTTCTGGTCCTGGTTGAAACGGGAATATGGCCTCAAGAACGCCGATTCCATCATGGCCTACCTGGACAGCATCAAAGATCAGTTTCCCCAGTGGATGGTAGACCCGAACCGCGCCGGAATGGCCAAAAGCTTCATGATGGGCGGTATGCAGGCCGGGTTTGATATGACTACCCAGGAAGGGCTGAATGCGTTTCATATGGCCTATGCCACCCAACAACTGTTAGGCAACCGAGACGAAAATTCTCCCTTTGAGCAAATCGGGCAAAACCTGGACCGCCTTTCTGCGGGCGGTTTGCCTCCACTGTCCGGCAAAAAGAAAAAGTCTAAACCCAAAAAGCAATCTAAAACCAAGGGGTTTGGTAATGTGGATGACTCCGGCGCAAACGGTAGCAAGAACAAGAAGTCCGGTAAAAAACGGTGAGCATACCAGGGTCTTCTTTTAGCTAGAGAAGCCCCTATCTTGTCAGGTTAGGATCAGAGCAATATCTGCGGGGTAAGCCCCATGACCCAGGCCAGAGTCAGGTTCAACAGCTTCAAGGATTATCTTTCCTACAGCGACGAAACTCCGCTGGAAGGTCGTTTTGAGTTGATCAACGGGGAGTTAGTGGAGTTGCCGCCGGAATCAGAGCCGAATAACTGGATCGCTAACTACCTGCAATTCCTGCTTGTAGCTGCCAAGGTAGCTCCCCTGAGACTGATCAAAATTCATTCCCTGGAACTGCAAGTTCCGGTCCTACATCCCAAAGATGCCGCCAATCGTTACCCTGACCTGGTGGTTTTGCGGGAAGAACACTTAGATCTGACCCAACAACGCTTAACCATCACTCTGGATATGCCGCCGCCCCGGCTGATTGCAGAAGTCGTCAGCCCCGGCAAAGCTAACCGAGAACGGGATGTGATCCGCAAACGGAACCAGTATGCGGTTGTAGGTGTTCCTGAATACTGGCTGATAGATCCCCAAGCCCAAACGGTTCAGGTGCTGACGTTGCAGGGCAAATTATACGAAGAAGTTGGCGTATTTGGTCGAGGGGATGCGATCGCATCCCGAGAATTCCCTCAACTCGTTCTATCCACAGACCAAATTTTTGCAACTGACCTGTAGCGCTTAACAAGCTGATATCTGCCCCCTGCCTACCGGCAGAATGTCAGCTAAACTGGGTGGGTGAAAGCACCACCAAACCGCCGAACGTGAGCAAAAACTGGGCCATTTGCATCGGCATCAACGATTACTAAAACCTGCAGCCACTGCAGTACGCCGGCAGGGATGCGGCTTCTGTTCGGGATTATTTCCTTCAGAACATTCAGTTTGAGCAGGTTTACTTTTTTGCCGACGATTCGCCCCCCATTGAAACGCCCCGGGGGCCGATGCGATCGCAACCCACCTACGCCAACCTCAAACGCTTCTTTCGAGAGCGCTTTGACCAACCCTTTCTGAACGTCGGCGACAACTTCTGGTTTTTCTTTGCCGGTCATGGCGAACTGCACGAAGGCCACGACTACCTCATGCCTTTAGACGTAGACCCCGGCAATCTGGAAGAAACCGCCCTGCGCATCAGCGACATTACCGCCTGCCTGCGCAACTGCGGAGCCGACAACACCGTGCTGTTACTCGATGCCTGCCGTAACCAGGGTCGCCGCCAGGGTTTGGGCCTGGGCACCGAAGAACAACAGGGCATGGTGACGGTGTACTCCTGCAGCCCCAGGGAAGCCTCTTACGAAATCGAAGCCCTGGGCCATGGTTCGTTTACCCACGCTTTGCTGGAAGGGTTGCAGCTGCAGGGGGCCAACAACTGCGCCACGGTAGAACGGCTCGATCAGTACCTGCGCTACCAGGTGCCGTTTTTGAACCAGCAGCATGGCAAGCCGGTTCAGACTCCTTACACGGCGGTAGAACCCCTGTCGAAAAACCACCTGATTCTGCTGCCCCAGAGGGCCACCCTGCAGGATGTGCTGACCCTTAAAACCGAGGCCCAGGAAGCCGAACTTGAAAACCAGCTTGACCTGGCTGAGCAGCTGTGGATCAGGGTTCTGGCGGCATCCCCCGCAGACCGGCAGGCGATAGCCGCTCTACAGCGCATTGCAGTGAAGCGGATCGATAATGACTTAGAGGGTAGTTACTCAAACTCGTAAACGAAAAGCCGAACACCGCACCGAAGACCTGGGCAATGGCGTCACCCTGGACATGGTAAAAATTCCCGGCGGTTCTTTCACCATGGGTTCTCCAGGGGATGAAGAACTAAGAGATGATGACGAAGGTCCACAACATAACGTCAACCTCGATTCCTTTTGGATGGGGAAACACCCTGTTACCCAAGCTCAATGGAAAGCGGTTGCGGCCCTTCCTAAAATTGAGCGTGATCTGAAGACCGACCCGGCTAGATTCAAAGGCGATAATCGCCCGATAGAGACAGTGACTTGGGACGATGCTATTGAATTCTGTAAGCGACTCTCCAAACACACAAAACGCGACTACCGCCTGCCCAGCGAAGCGGAATGGGAATATGCCTGCCGAGCCGGGACAACGACACCATTTTACTTCGGCCCCACGATTTCACCGGGCCTGGTCAACTACAACGGCAGCTACACCTACGGCCAGGGACCAAAAGGCGAATACAGAGAACAAACCACTGATGTTGGCAGCTTTCCGCCTAATGCCTTTGGGCTCTACGACATGCACGGCAATGTTTACGAATGGTGCGCCGATCACTGGCACAACAACTATCAGAGTGCGCCCGCTAATGGAGATGCCTGGGTTAGCGGTGGGGATTCTTCAAAACGTGTGCTGCGGGGTGGTTCGTGGGCCTACGTTCCGTGGTACTGCCGCTCGGCCAATCGCCACGGGTACGCGCGCGGCAATCTGAGCTACCGCGTTGGTTTTCGTGTTGTCTGCGCCTCCTCGTGGGCTCTTGAGTAGCCCGGCCCCTCCCAAGAGGGGATTTCGCCGCCACCTTCCCCTCCTCGGAGGGGTGCCCGCAGGGCGGGGTGGGTCAGCTCCCTCAGAGCGAAACTTACGCTTTGCCAAGTTCAACCCACCCCTACCCCTCCCAAGAGGGGATAACCCAAAGATGCTTCAATTATCATTGGGTAGGACCTACAAGAAAAGCCCATGACCAGCCAAGCTAACGAATCCGCTACCCCCCACGAAAACCGCCTCTGGATCATCGCCGAAACCGAAGAGGCAGTCGAAAGTCAGGTCGAAATCGAAGGGCGACGCTCCAGCACCGACCGGGGCGGCGGCTTTGGGCTGCCAGAACCCATCGAGGCGATCAAAACCACCGTCACCAAACGCAAACGGGTTTCGGTAGATGCTCATTTCCTGAAAACGCAAATGGCCAGTATGTTAGGCGTTGTGAATGATCTCTTCAGTCAGGCCGAAGCCCAGACCGCCCTGCAGCTCAATGAAGTCGAGCTATCCGTAGAAATCAACGCCGAAGGGCACGTCAGCGTGGTCGGCAACGGCGGCAAACTCGGCAACAGCGGCGGCATTACCCTGAAGTTCGTTCGACCTTCTTAGACAGCCAGCAGAAAGAGAATTTTTTCTTGTTCTCTTTGCCTCTAGCCAATTGACCTTCTGCATGTCATCGTTCCAAAAAGAAAAAGGGTAGCGAAATACTTCCGGTACCCTCTGACGTTTAAGTTGTCCAATCGAAACTGAACGCTTTCCTTGACCAGTAATTGTAGGGCTGGCATAGCCTACCCTACCGCTACCACCTGAAATTAACGATAGAACCAGGGCATAATGGGGCTAACTATCAAGCAAGGCTACACTACTTGGTTTTATGAACGAGTCACAAGTTCAATATATTTCTGACGATCAGGGAGAAGTGACCGGTGTTATTTTGCCGATTCAGCTCTGGCGGGATATCGTCAGTGAGTTAGAGACTCAACATTTGATGAAAAGCGATGCGATGTGGCAACGGCTGATTGAAGCTAAACGTCGTAACGAGGGTATCCCTTTCGACACCGCAGTTAACCAACTGGGCTTGGAATGAAGCCAGTCGAGTTTGATCCACATGCCTTTGATGATCTGGCATGGTGGATTCAGCAAGACCGCAAAACAGCGCTGCGCATCGTCAAACTCATTAAAGAGATTCAGCGGACTCCTTTTACGGGTACAGGTAAACCATAACCTCTTAAGTATGATTTGCAAGGATGCTGGTCACGACGCATTACCCAGGAGCATCGGCTTGTTTACGAGGTGACTGAGTGCAGCCCCGCATAAGTAACCCGACAGCGACAAAACTGGCAGAATAGGTA
>CAZPYG010000155.1:0-3120 GCA_964590465.1 uncultured bacterium
AGAGGGAAAATTAGGCAGCGCAGGAGTTTTGGCGACTTTTGCGTAAAGGATAGCTCCGAGGAGGGGAAGTTGTTTAGTATTTGGCTTCAACAATAAGTTGTCCCGGGCTGGTGTGACCAGCGAGTTTTGCCCTGGCGGAAGGTGCAGTCATCAGCTAAGTATCGTCCGGCATTAGCCATTAAAGAACTGCAATGCATTCAATTTCGACGGCAACATCTTTCGGTAACCGGGCCACCTCAACACAGGCCCGAGCCGGAGCAGATTCCCCACCGAAATATTTGGCGTACACCTGATTGACGGTGCCAAAGTCGCTCATGTCCTTTAAGAACACTGTGGTCTTCACCACATGGCTGAAGTCAGCCCCCGCTGCCGTCAAAATTGCCTTGAGATTCGCAATCACCTGCTCAGTCTGGGCAACCACATCCCCCTCGCCGACCAGTTGGCCGGAGGTCGGATCAAGGGCGATTTGTCCCGAAACAAACAGCATTTGGCCTGTCACGGCAACCGCCTGGTTGTAAGGGCCTACAGGGGCGGGGGCGTTGGTGGTGGTGATGATTTTGCGTTCCATTTTTTTGGGTAGGTGGGTAGGTGGGTAGGTGAGGTGGGTGAGGTGGGTGAGGGGAATAGGGTGTAGGGTGACTAGCAGACCTTATACCTTGAACCGTAAACCTTACACCCCTCCCTACTCCCTACTCCCTATTCCCTACTCCCCAAATCCACCCCAAACCTGGGACGTTGACCGTAGTATCGGTACTGCAAATAATCCCTCAAAATGCGGTCGTGATCAAAGCAAAGGTTGGTGGGGATGTCCCAGGGTTCGAAGATTTTGATGGATTTGGCGTCGTCGCCGGCGGTGGGGTCGGTGGTGGCGGTGGCCAGAAACGTGACGCTGAGGGTATGTTTGCGGGGGTCGCGGTGGGGGTCGGAGTAGACGGCAAACTGTTGGATCAGGGTGACGGTGAGGTCGGTTTCTTCTTTGGCTTCCCGCAGGGCGGCGGTTTCGACGGATTCGCCGTAGTCTACAAAGCCTCCAGGCAGGGCCCACCCTAAAGGAGGATTGTGGCGTTCTATCAGCACAATGGGGCGATGGGGCTGGTGCAATAGCTCAATAATTAAGTCAACCGTGGGGGCTGGATTTTTGTGAGACGCCATACTTGAGAAAGATTCTTTGGTGAAAACTAAATAACTCCTGAGGAAGCCGTTCCCTACCCAATAGCCATGTTAAAGTCAACTGGAACCGAACAGGATAGACTATGCCGTTTCCCAGAGCCAGTGGTATCTTACTGCACCCCACTTCACTGCCGGGTCGTCATGGCATTGGCGATCTAGGACCGGAAGCCTATCAGTTTGTTGACTTTTTAGCCGATACCAAACAGCAACTCTGGCAGGTGCTGCCCCTGGGGCCAACCGGCCATGGCAACTCCCCCTATCTCAGCTATTCGTCGATGGCCGGGAACCCGATGTTGATTAGTCTGGAGGTGCTGTGCGATCGCAACCTCCTCTACCCCGACGAACTCCACGAGCTGGAGGGGTTACCCGACTACATCGTCGAGTTTGACCACATCATCCCCATCAAGATGCGGCTGCTGGAACGGGCCGCCAGTCGGTTTCACACCGTTGCCTCTGACGAAGACAAAGCCGCGTTCGAGAAATTTACAGAAGAGTGCCATTTCTGGGTGGATGAGTACGCCTTTTTCATGGCCCTGAAAGAGGCCCACGGTGGTGCCGGCTGGACCCAGTGGGACGAATCCATTGCCCGGCGCAAGCCGGAAGCCATGCAGGAGTGGCGTGAGAAGCTTTCTGCGGATATCTTCTGCCACAAGTTTCAGCAGTTTGAGTTTCACCGCCAGTGGCAGTCTCTGAAGCGGTACGCCAACGAGCGCCAGATTCAGATCATCGGTGACATCCCCATCTACGTCGCCCACGACAGTGTGGACGTGTGGGCCTACACCGACAACTTTATGATTGACCCCGAAACCCTGGCCCCTTCCCAAATGGCCGGGGTACCGCCCGACTATTTCAGCGACACCGGGCAGCTCTGGGGCAACCCCACCTACAACTGGCAGGTGCTGAAAGAGCGCAACTTTAACTGGTGGCTGCAGCGCCTGAAGGCCATCCTTGACTATGTGGACCTGATTCGGGTGGACCACTTCCGTGGCTTCGCGGCGTTTTGGGCCGTCCCTGCGGGAGAAGACACGGCCATGAACGGCGAATGGGTGGAAGCCCCCGGCTACGAACTGTTTGAAACCGTGAAGCGAGAGCTGGGCAGCCTGCCCATTCTGGCGGAAGACCTGGGGGTGATTACCCCGGATGTCGAAAAGCTGCGGGATACCTTCGAGTTCCCCGGCATGAAGATTCTGCACTTTGCCTTCGGGTCCGACAACGACAACCCCTACCTGCCCTTCTGCTACATTCACAACTGCCTGGTTTATACCGGCACCCACGACAACGACACCACCCTGGGCTGGTACGAAAAAATTGGGGACTACGACCGCGATCGGCTGCATCAATACGTGGGCTGCATTAGTTCCGAAGGCGTCCACTGGACGCTGATTCGTCTGGCCCTGTTCTCGGTGGCGAACCAGGCAGTGATTCCCCTGCAGGATGTGCTGGGCTACGGCAGCGACTGCCGCATGAATACCCCCGGCAAGTCGGACGACAACTGGGCCTGGCGCTACCAGCCCGGCGTGCTTACAGACGAGATTCGCCACCGCCTGCGCAGCCTGACGGAGTTCTCGAAGCGCGACCCCCAGGGGCACCCCTGCGAAGGGCAGCTTTAGGCTGGGTAGGATGGGCAAAGCGCAGCGTGCCCATCAAGTCCTCTCATGGCAAGGATTTGACGGGCACGGGCAAAGCCCTTTGCTCGTCCTACGATTGCTTTAGGCTTTTGCCTTGTAAGGCTGGCGCTCAAACCGCTGGCCCAAGTCTTCCACAAGGGTATCCAGTCCGCTGCCTTCGCCGTGGGCTTTAGTGTGGCGATAAACTTGCAACGCCGCACTGTAGGCATCACTGCCAATGGCCGTCAGGGTATCGTCAAGGTCGGCCTGAAGCTGGGCGATGGCCATGGCTAGCGGGTAAACGGCATCGAATAGCTCAACATCCCGCTGAAGTTCGTCAGTA
>CAZPYG010000155.1:3220-11893 GCA_964590465.1 uncultured bacterium
TCAGTAAAGGAGTTTTTTGAGCCTCATCCATAGCTTTATTCAGGCAATAGTCTTCCAGGTTTTCGGCTAACTCTTCTATAGAATCGCGACCCTGGGGTAGAAGCTGTCGCCACAGTTTAATGGGTATGACAACTGCTTGAGTATTGCCTTCAGCATCGGTGAGATAGTTAATCGCGCTATTACTCATCGTTAACCAACCTCTCCTAGTAACTGACAGTTTTGAAATGAGCCAGACTTAGCCGAACGACGAGCGGAACAGTCATCAACATCGTCCCAGAGTTCTTCGATGAGGTAAACCCTACCTGCTTTTACGTCCTCAAGGGATACCCGGAGACCTTCCAGCACGACTTTTTTAGGAGTGTCGTCAGGATCTGAGGGTTCGACGATTTCAGCCAGGGAAACGAGAATCAGCTTTTCCAGCGGAATATTGAGCTGGATCGCTCGTTCTGCCAGCCTGCGTTCAAGTTCATCTGGGATTTGAAGCGTAATCTGCATGGCACTACCCTAACTGACCCGACTCATCAATTCTATGGCTAACACCCGACACCCAGCACCCGATACCCGACACCCTCTCTCCCCTGCTCCCTTACCCATCTACCCATCCACCCCTCTACGGCCACCACCCACACACCTGCCGCATAGCCCCAACCACCCCCACAGGGCCTCTTCGCCGCCGAGGGCGACAATGGCAGGGGCGAGTTTGGGGATGTCTTCAATAAACTCTTTGCGAGTACGGCAGGTGAGGGTAGCGAGGAGTAATGCAATGGGTAGGATGGGCAAAGCAACGCGTGCCCATCGAAGTT
Source organism: uncultured bacterium (assembly GCA_964590465.1). Classification (GTDB taxonomy): domain Bacteria; phylum Cyanobacteriota; class Cyanobacteriia; order Phormidesmidales; family Phormidesmidaceae; genus CAZPYG01. The sequence goes on from CAZPYG010000155.1 coordinate 4,024, forward strand.
TCATATGTAGGAGATTTGATGGGCACGGGCAGAGCCCTTTGCCCATCCTACGAGGACTACATTTAGAGTAGCGGTTAACAGGTGAACTCAAAAATTACGAAAAAATTTTTAACGCGCTACGCGCGAAAGAGGAAAAAGAGAAAAGTAAAGAAGGGTAAAGGGTAAAAGGGAAAGAGTATAAAGAGCTACTGAGTCCAGGGGGAAACACACACCACCCGAAAACCGATGTAAGCGCTGCGGTTGCCCGGACCGACGCGGTAACGGAACGCTGAGCGGCAGTAAACTGGAAGGCCATACCAGGAACCCCCCCGCATTACGCGGTAATTATCGTTGCCATCAGTTACCCAGATACTGCCGTCGGCGGGGGCTCCATCATAGCTGGGATGCCAGGGGTCTAGACACCAGTCGTAGACATTGCCATGCATGTCGGCCAGTCCCCAGCTATTCACGCCAAAACTGCCGACTTGAACAGTCTGGTCTCGATAGATTCCCTTTTCCCCTGACCCATAAGTATAGTTACCGTCGTAGTTAGCTAAGTCGGTTGAGAGGGTTTCTCCCACGTAGAACGGACTACTGGTACCAGCCCGACAGGCATATTCCCACTCGGCTTCCGAGGGCAGACGATAGGTTTTGCCAGTGTATTGGGAGAGGCGATCGCAAAACTCCACAGCGTCATACCACGTAACCTGTTCCACAGGACGATTGTCGCCCTTGAAATTAGCCGGATTCGGATCAAGATCGCGGTTTACTGGGGGCAGGGCGGCAACAACGCTCCATTGTGCCTGGGTAATTGGGTGCTGCCCCATCCAGAAGGGCTGAATAGTGACGCGGTGCTGGGCTTCCACGTCGAGCCCTTCGGTATCTGGATAGGGGGGGAAATATACGTCTCGCCCCACTTCATCCGGGGGCGACCCCATCAAAAACTCTCCCCCCGGTATCTCTACCAGGTCTATGGCCAAATTCTCAGTAAGCGGCTCTCTCCAGACCCGGATTGATTTCACCTGGGTTTTGACTTGCCCTTCCCGCAATTCCACCCTCAACATCGGCACCGCTTCCCCACTGGGGGCACCAATTAAGCCAATGGCACGGGCGGCTCCCTGGCGCAGGGCTAGAGGTTGGTCTTCGTCTTCCAGAATGTTGAGCAGAGCTTCTCTGCCCACTTTCATCTCCCCCAGAGCCTCAGCAGTACTGCGACGCACCGCCAGATCTTCTTCGGGGTTCGCCAGGAGGTTGAGCAAAGCCCCTTCGCCGATGGCCAGTTTCCCCAATGCCTGGGCTGCTGCCTGACGGGCTACGGGAGTCTGGCTGCGGTTTTCTAACATGCCCACCAGGTTAGGTTCGGCAATTCGGGCGGCGGGGCCACCATGGGCTAACTCTTCAGCAGCCCGAAGGCGGTCTTTTAGCTCCGGCTCAGACAGGTCAAAAATCATGCGGCGAATGCGGCGTTTTTCCTGGGCACGGCGCAGTTCGTCAGGGTTGATATTGGCTTTGTGGGCGAGTCGGTCGGGTAAGTCTTCAGGCAGGCTTTCTTCGTGGACGTTATCTAAGCAGCAATCGCGCAGAGCCAGTAAAAAGCCCCGAATAATTTCGGGGGTTTCGTTGGTCTTATCTAACTTTTTATCGACTGAGGCAAAGAACTCTTCCCAGGTGGTCTGGGGGTTTTCTTGCTGGCAATGGTGCTCAACCAAATAAATGGCCGCCAGGTACTCGGCCAGGGGGTCCAGGATAACGCGAACATCTGTCAGGGGCTGAGATCGGGTTAAGAACTGCAGGCGCTGTTCTAAATAGCTCAAGCGCTCTTTTGCAGAATCGCTATCGTCTGTTTCAGCCAGGGCCGCCAGGGCCGCCTGTTCTTTGATGGATATGGGGCGATAGGTTTGCTCCAGACATTTCCAGGCAATGGCTTTGGCATCGCACTGTACCTCCAGGTCGTCCCGCTTGTTGGCAGGTTCAATACTGCGGTTGAGCTGGTTCAGGTAGCTGAGCATGAGCTTGGGGACCGAGTCGGGCAAAATGCCCCCGGCTCCTTCACGCTCTTGAATCATGTGATCGATGTAAAGTCGGGCCAGCAGTACGGTAATGCTGCGCTCCCCGGCCATGCGGCGGAGGCGATCGCAGCCGTTAGAGTATTCGTCGTCTTCAAACAGGCCTTGCTTGCCTTTAGCTTCCAGGTAAGCCGACATAAAGGGCCAGAGGCGGTTAGCTTCGACCTGCAGGGGTTGCAAAACGGTGGTCGGCACTTCCTTGAGAATGTCATTTTCTTCCAACCGGGAGGTGATGATAAGCGCTTTGGCCGGAAATTCCGGCAGGCGTGGTTTGATTTGCTTGCGGGTGTCCTGCCCCATTTCTGAGAGGTGATCTACGATCACTAATACCCGCTGACGTCGCAACAGTTTTTCCAGTAAGTAGTTCTAAGTTTATGGGTTCCGGCAAATTGCTGAGGGCAGTGAGCTGGCCTCGAATGGCTTCGAATAGGGTAAGCTGATCATCCAATTCGTTTTCAATCAGCACTGGCACCATGCGATGGGGACTGAGCTGTTTGGTCAAGCCCCATTGAGCAATCTGGCAGGCCAGGCTGGTTTTTCCGGCTCCCCCTTCGCCGCTGATGAGCAGCACAGCCGTTTTCTTGTTGAAAGTGGGTACCAGGTCTTTGCCAACCAGGTCATTGATCGGTGTCTTGCCCAAACGCACTGGCAGAGCAATATGAATGGCCCGGTTGTCTACAGTGGGCAGGTTTAAGAATTCTGCCTGAATTTGCTGCCAGTGCTGGTTTAGCCAGGTATCCAGCACCCGGTCACGGTACTTTAGAAACCGAACAAACCCAAGAGGTATTTGAAGATTGCTGCCAAAAGCATTGATGGTAACGTCGCTTGAGGGTAACTTGAGTAGCCAGAGGGGTTTTATCCGCAGCACACTCAAATAGCTGACTAAAAGAAGAACCGCGACAACGATGGAAGCTTGGTGCTTTTCCAAAAACTCCTGACCACGAGCAGCGAGGGTCGGGGGGGAAGTTGATTCGGCAGGTTCTGGAGATGTTTGAGCCAGCATTGAAGACGCAGCAATCCCAGAGGTTAGATAAACAGCCGTAATGGCAGCAAATAATAATTGAATACTGGCAACAGGCATGCCGAGAAATTTTGATAGGGGTTAGACTACTCCTTTTATACACGCAACCCAACGGGGAGGTAGGGTAATCGTTAGCTAAATGCAACCTTAGACACCCGGTACCTGGGTAACTCAGGCATCTTCTGGAAGCCTCAGGATTCTGAGCCCTCTGCAAATTCGCATTTCTACAATCTGGTTGATTTCTGCCCTTAAAGAGGTTGTCTACCTTAGACCTAAGACGACATCTTCACTCACTCAAGCTTTTCACTACTTAAGGAATCACCACTATGATGAGCGAACGTTTTTGTGCGCTTTTTCTGGGCGCAGTTTTCACGGCTTTAGGCATTGCCGGGTTTTTCCCGGATGTGGTGTCGCTTCCCTCTCCCGAGGTGGCTGGCGCGGCTCCCCTCCCTGTTGATATGGGCAATACCTACCTGCAGGGTTTCGGTTATCTGTTTGGCCTGTTTCCCATTAATTTAATGCACAACCTGGTGCACCTATCGGTAGGCATCTTTGGCATTGCGGCCTCTACCACCGTCATGGGTGCCCGGTTGTTTAATCGGTTTTTTGCCATTTCCTACCTGCTGATTGCCGTAATGGGTCTGGTGCCCCTGGCCCGCACCACCTTTGGCTACATGCCCATCTTCGGCAATAACGTTTGGTTCAACGGGCTCACCGCCCTGATTGCCGGTTACTTTGGCTTCTTTATGCCTGCCAAGGAAGAGACTACCGCCAGCATCTAAACCTCCGGATCCCAGGGGTTTATCCGTGAATGAACCAGATACCCCTGGTCATGGACCACAGAACCCTGGGATTTTGACCCACTGTAACGATGCTCTAGGGCTGTTTACAGTAAATTTCACCGCAGTTCGAATCTGTTACTCCCATCGTCGGTAGCCTGCCTCGAAATTTCGAGTTCCAAGGTCCAAATTTCCCGTGCTGAGGCTCAGTGATGGAGTCCCAGAGTCCAAAGTTCGAGAAAACTTCTCCAAATTTCGGGCCTGGGGGCTGAACCGCCAGGAGTTGCCCTGCCCCTTAAGGGTTAACCAATCGATAGTTCCCTTACTCTAGCAACGTCTTGGGGGGAGAGCTACTCGCCAATTTCGGCCTTCATCCGTTCCAGGGTCTGGTTCATTTGCTGGAACATGGCATCGGGGGTCATGCCCACCTGGCCAAGCTGGGTTTTGAGTTGTTCTACAGTCATCTGGGCCATGAAATCTTCAGAAAGCTCAAACCGCTTCATAAAAATGCGGTATCGCTCCATGATGTCTTCCATTTGGGCAATGTACATTTTTTTGCCCTCCCGGTCGAATTTGCCGTAGTTACCTCCGAGCTGCATCAGGGCTTGATAATCCTGAAACAGTAGCATAGCCTCCTGTTGGACAATTTCGGAGTCAAAAAATCCCATCGTTTTTCGTAGTTTTAACGTGAGTTACAGCAGTCAGGTATCGGTCTACTGGCCTCAGGGCCGTGGGTCCTTTATTACAGGGAGCACCGATATCCTATTTCTTCAGATTAAAAGCTCGCAAACCCAGGTCCAAGGAGAGATAACCCTACTTTAGGATCTACTCCCGGGAAAAAATGCCGCCAAACAATCCCCGTTTGGGTGGGTCTGCCTGGGGCTCCGAAGCATTAGTCTGGGAACTCGCGTTTGCCCGAGAAGCCGATTTAGCCCCGGCGGGATTTTCTTGTTCTAACCGGGTCATGTACTTTTTAGCGACAGAGTTGTTGGGGTTAAGCCGCAGAGCCTGCCGGAAGTGCACCCTGGCCATACCCGATAGCCTGTGGAGTAAGTAAGCTTGCCCCATCAAGCAGTGGTAGTTACTGTTTTGGGGCTCCAGCTTCAGGGCGTCTTTCATTTCCTGGATGGCATGTTGGGCTTTATTGTCTCTGATGTAATCTTGAGCCCGCTTAAAGTGCCGGTCAGCGTAGTCTCTGGGGCCCTTGTCGGCCCCATGGGAAGAGCCAGGGGAAGGAATCGGAGAGGCGGTGGCTTTGGAGGGGGCCATCAGGCCGGTGCGTTTTGCCCGGATCACCGGATCCCCCATTTTGCGGCGCAAAAATACGAGGTTGATCTCGTTCAGTTGCGGGGTTAAGGTTTCGAAATTTTGTAAAGAACTGTACTGCTTGTCGCAGAGTTGGTCGATGGCCTGCTCGTAAAACAGTTCGATTTCCGCCTCCGGGACATTGAAAAGTTGTTGTCCCAGGGGAGTCTGGGGCTGAAACTTGTGCTCCCGGGAGAGCCGTCGCACCCTAAATCTAAGGGTGGCCAGCACTTCATTGCGGCTTTTTTCCTGCTTCAGCTGCTGGTAAGCCGGATTCACCAACTTAGACAAGACCTGCTGGACAAACTCCTGATGCTCGACCGCTGCAAACCGTTGGATATCAGGATGAAGCTGTTTCGCCAGGTGGTGGTAACGCTTGAGAATACGTCGGTTATCAGCGGCCACTGAAACGCCCAAAATCGCGTAGGGGTCGCTGAAACGTTGTAACCAATCGGGCGAAAAGACAGTGCTGGCCATGCAGGAGCAATAGGAGGCTGAGGAATTCTTAAGATTTTACAGTAAATCCTACGGTTGCCATTGGGAGGCAATTTTGGTAAGCGAGATTCTTTATGGTCAGCTCATGAGCTGCTGATTAAGATTGATAGTAGCTTGATGAAAAAGGGTTATGTCTACAGAACTCCGTAGCCGCCGAACGGCTGTTGCTCTAGCTTGGTTAGGGGCGTTCACGCCGACGCCGTTTCCCCTATCGGGGCTGCATAAGTTTTACTTGGGACAGCCGGTGTGGGGAGTGGTTTATTTGCTGTTTGGATGGTCTCAAATTCCCCGCATTGCCTGTGCCATTGAAGGCTTTTGGCTGCTGGCCCAGTCCCAGGATACGTTTGCCAGTCGTTGGGCCCCCCAGGTCAGCGGTGACGATAGCTTCAATCCTGAAACGGTGAATGCCCTGGGTTCTGCCCTGCGAGAGTTGGATACCCTGCGGCAGGAAGGGCTGATTTCTGAGATGGAGTTTGAGCAGAAGCGGCGGCAACTGCTGGATAAGGTGGGATAAAGGGCTGATGCTGTGGTAAATCATTGGCGGCAACTGAAGGGACGATGGCATCCCCTGGCCAGAAAGCTGGAAACAGATCCAACCTATCGCTTGACCACCTACCAGGAAGTTCAGCTGGCAGCGGAACTGGGCTTTTCCATTGATGTGAATCGGGCCGCTGTGGATGACTGGTTGCGGCTGCCGGGAATTTCCATCCGCCAGGCTCAAACCCTGTATCGGCTGCGGGGGGTGGGCGTTCAATTTTATTGTGTCGAAGACCTGGCAGCGGCTTTAGGCATCGCTCCGGGACAGTTGATGCCCCTGGGTAAGGTTCTATCGTTCTGTCATTATGACGAAATCAGCCCCCTTGCCCCCCAACCCCTCAGCCTCAATCACGCCAGCCTGGAGCAGCTAGGGCAGATCCCCGGTATGCCCTACCCGCTGGCCCATGAAATTGTGCGCGATCGCACCCTGAGAGGCCCCTTTCAAACCCTGGCCGATCTGCAAAAACGCCTGGGGCTTTCTGCCGAGCAGTTACAGGTTCTCATGTACTATTTACGGGCTTAACAGAACATTTCATCCGGCTATCTGGCTATCGATAGATGGTGAATTTGGCCGACTCCATTAAGTTAATGGTGCAGCTAAGTACCTATACATTCCGATTTTTCTGTTCGCTATTTAACCCTCGATAGTGTGCTGAATAGAGATTTTAAGCTCTAGCAAATGATTCAAAACCTGCTACCCGAAACATAAAAAAAGCCTTAAGAAAAATACGGCTAGAAATTCCCTTAAATCCTCGAAGACTCCTACTGTGAGTAATGTAAAGGCTGGTCGCCCTTGTGACAGCTTTCTTTGGAACCATACCTTAAGCTAAGCCACGATTCCACCTTTAAAGCGAAAAAAGAGGCGATGTTGGCTCTATGGTTTGCATAAACAAAGCTTAATTTCATTGAGTTACTCTATCGACAAACCTCTTCGCCTGCCGATTAGCTTTTGCTACTGATTTTTAGTTAGGACTGAATTTAGGACTGAATTTATGGTTGTAGCAACATCCCCTCAGACCAAACCCCTTTCAGATGAAGAACTGCGGAAAATTCATGCCTATTGGCGAGCCTGTAACTACCTGGCCATCGGCATGATTTATCTGCGGGACAATCCCCTGCTGAAAGAGCCGATCAAGCCTGAACAGGTGAAGCATCGCCTGCTGGGCCACTGGGGTGCCTCCCCTGCCCTCAGCTTCACCTATATCCACTGCAACCGGCTGATCAAAAAGTATGACCTGGACATGATTTTCATGGCCGGTCCCGGCCACGGGGCTCCCGGGGTTTTGGGTCCGGTTTACCTGGAAGGCACCTACAGCGAGATCTATCCCGATAAGAGCGAAGACTACGAAGGGATGCAGCGTTTCTTTAAGCAGTTTTCCTTCCCCGGTCACATCGGCAGCCACGTTACCCCTGAAACCCCCGGTTCCATCCACGAAGGGGGGGAACTGGGCTACAGCGTCAGCCACGCCTACGGCAGCATTCTGGATAACCCCGATTTGATTAACTGCTGCGTCGTGGGTGACGGAGAATCGGAAACCGGCCCCCTGGCTACGGCCTGGCACTCGAATAAGTTCATCAACCCGGCCCGGGATGGCGCGGTGCTGCCCGTTCTCAACCTAAACGGCTACAAGATTGCCAACCCCACTATTCTGGCCCGCATCTCCCATGAGGAACTGGAGGCCCTGTTC
>CAZPYG010000156.1:0-7720 GCA_964590465.1 uncultured bacterium
GGGGTGGGGCGAGGTGGAGGGGGTTCCGTGGCCTCGTAGAGGGCCCGCCAGGTTGCCTCATCCACAATACCGTTTGGCGTTAAACCATTGACCCGCTGGAACTCTCGCACCGCCTGCTGGGTTACTTCATCATAAATCCCGTTGGGCACGAAATTTTGGGGTAGGTATCCAAGCTGAATCAGCCGCCGCTGCAGCTCCACAACATTGGGATCGTAGGTGGGCTGAGGATCCGGAATAGGTGGACGGGGATTATTGGGGTAGGTGGCCTGTAAATACTGGTTATCAACCCAATTCCCTGACGTCAGCTGGGCCCAACCGTTTTGGTAACGTCCCGATAGCAGCAGCCGGGTTCCGTTCAAAAATTGACCGACTCGGGCATAATTTGTTCCTGGTCCGGTGCGCATGTTAAGGGCTAAGTTGGCAGGGGTAACCACATAGGCAACATTGCGACCGGGTGAGGGACCGCCCCCCCCCGCCAGAGGACGGGAAGAAATGAAATTGCCCGCTACCCAGGTGCCGTCGGTTAACTGTAGCCAGCCGTTGCGACGCACTTCGGTGGTCTGTAATCGGGTTCCCCGTAAAACTTTTCGATAAACCCCAAACCCGGTACCGGGACCCCACCGCACATTCAGGGCGTACCCGGAGGGAGTATTGACAAAAACCTCTCGTCCCCAGGCGGCTTTAAGGGGCATCCCCCAGCTACTGGTTAGTAAACACCCCAGGGAGAGCGCTGCTGTGAATTGTTTCAGCAGGTATCTAAGCATAGACAGAGAGAACTGCTTCGTGGGGGAAATGCTCGTCTTGGGGGTATGGTCAACGAACCAAAGAGCAAGATAGGTCAGGTTATCCATGCTGTTGCCTGGATAATGCAAATGTATTTCCCCTAAATAGTAGCGGCTTCTGAAACATTGCTCTCTTTTTTAATAAAGATTGCGATCGCCAGCATAAAAAACTAAAACTTTGCCCCAAAATTGAGTCCTAGGGCAGGGTCTTACGGCTTTCTTTTACAGTGTTGAACGGATCGATTCATTTAAGGGAGAACTGGCCCTAAGGCGAATTCAGGGAAAGAAAATACCCCCAAGCAGGGCCTGCGCCCCTGGTAAGTGCCTCACAAAATGGGTAAATTTGTTTCAAGAGATCTCCTAAGTAATCCAGCGAGTTGTCACAAAAAATGCGTGTGCTTCCAGGGTAGAACCTATTGCTGCGGGGGAACTTTAGGCGTACATAGAGTTCATCATGGGCAAAACCAGGAGGGTTAACCCCTGACGGCCAATCACCGTTACCCAGCTAGAGACATCCATGGCACAATCGCTGACCATACCTTCGGTTTTTTCGTAAACCCTTGCAGGCCAGTAAGTGCCTTCAAAAAAGACCCGTCCTTTGAGCTGAGCGGTAATGGTACGCTCTACCCGCGCGGTTTTAGGCTCTTTAAAGAGTTCAATCGTGTGGGTCAGATCCATTGCTCTTCCTCCTGGGGAAATCACGGATACTTATTACTTAGTGTTCAAACAGGCGTATATGTGACAGATGGGACTGTCCGCCCGCTACTAGAAGGCTTAGATGTGAACGATAACGCTGTCTAGACCAGGCATTCGCAGGCATGTGACAGATTCTCAAGCGACAGGTTTTGGGGAACTCTCCCCCATCTCAGACCATTCCCAAAGGGCTGGGCTGGGCTGGGCAAAATTGGGTAAATTGCGAAAAATACCGAACGATGAAGTGCCTAAGAATCCAAAGCTGCCATGGACTGATTGACCGGGTGCAACGTTAAGACTTATCGATTTTCACCAAAATAAGGTCCCTTTATCTAGGCATTGGCTCGCGATCCTCCTAGGTCAACAGGATATCACTCTAGGCTATGGCTTCCGGCTTTCTGATTGCTTGAAACTGTTTTCTAAAGTTGTCAAACCCTCCTGAATTATAGTAAAATTAACTATAAGTCAATCGGGAAACAATAGTCATGACTCATCAAACCCTGTCCGTGTCCCCGGAAGACTATGGTTTACTAACCGATCTGTATCAACTCACCATGGCGGCCTGCTACGTCGGGGAAGGTTTGGATCAGCGCTGGGCCAGTTTTGAATTGTTTACCCGACACCTGCCTTCAGGCTATGGCTACATGATCGCGATGGGGCTCTCCCAAGCGTTAGATTATTTGACTCAATTTCAGTTTTCCGAGTCCCATCTGCAGGCTTTGCGGCAAACGGGTTTGTTTGATAGCGCCCCTGATGCCTTTTGGAGTCGTCTGGCCGAGGGAAAATTTACCGGCAATGTGTGGGCCGTACCCGAGGGAACTGCGGTTTTTCCGTCGGAACCGCTCCTGCGGGTTGAGGCTCCCCTGTGGCAGGCCCAAATTGTCGAGACCTACCTGTTGAATGCCCTTAACTATCAAACCTTAATTGCCACTCGGGCTGCCCGCATGCGGGACGTTGCCGGCCCTGAAGCCAAGCTGCTGGAATTTGGCACTCGGCGAGCCTTTAGCCCCCAGGGGGCCATGTGGGCCGCCAGGGCCGCCATCGCCGGGGGGATGAACACGACGTCCAACGTGCTGGCAGCCCTGAAGTTGGGCATCCAACCTTCTGGCACCATGGCCCATGCCCTGGTCATGGCCTTTACCGCCATTGAAGGGAATGAAGATGATGCCTTTACGGCCTTTCAGCGATATTTCCCCAAAGCCGCCCTGCTGATTGACACCTACGACACCGTGGAGGCGGCAAAACGCCTGGGGGAAAAAGTCCGCCAGGGGGAAACCGCGGTGGCCGCGGTACGCCTCGACTCTGGGGACCTGGCCGGGTTATCAAAGCAGGTTAAAGCCCATTTACCGAACGCCGCGATTTTAGCCAGCGGCGACCTGGATGAATATGAAATTGCCCGGCTTAAAGAAGAAGGGGCGGTGATTAATGGCTATGGTCTGGGTACCAAACTGGTTACGGGTAGCCCCGTGAACGGAGTTTACAAGCTGGTGGAGATTGATGGCATCCCGGTGATGAAGGAGTCCAACAGTAAAACCACCTTCCCTGGACGCAAGCAGATCTTCCGGCGGTTCGAAGATGGTCAGGCCACTGGGGATCGTTTGGGATTGGTTGACGAGTCCCCCATGGAGGGGGAAAAACCGCTGCTCCAGCTAGTCATGGAAAATGGCTCTGAAGTTCAGTCTGCCGAGACTTTGGAAGCAATTGCCCACCGTTCTGCCGAGTCGATAGCCAGTTTAGCTTCCGGAGTACGCCAGTTGAAGCAACCTGAAACCTATAGCGTTGAGATTTCTCAAAAGCTGGAGGACCTGACCGAGCATACCAGCCGCCGCCTGACCCCCCATCTCTCTGCCTGAGCAGACCGTTGCTGGGAAAAACCGTGCCAACCTGATGTCTCGTCCTTAAAGGAATGCCTATGACCCGCATCGCTTTGTTTGGAACCAGTGCCGATCCACCCCATCGGGGCCATGCCGCCATTTTGGCATGGTTGGCTACTGAGTACGACCATGTCGCGGTTTGGACCTCTAATAACCCGTTCAAGGAACACCAGACTCCCCTGCACAATCGGTTCCACATGCTGGAATTGTTAATTAGCGAATTAGACACTCCCCCAGGGGTGGTGCAGGTGCACCCAGAACTCAGCCATCGGCGGACCATCGTTTGCATTGAGCGGGCTCAGCAAAAATGGCCCGGGGCAAAATTTTTCCTGGTCATTGGGTCAGATTTGGTTAGACAAATTTCGACCTGGTATCGGGCAGAGGATATTTTTGCTGCGGTTAATTTACTGGTGGTGCCGCGTCCCGGCTATGACATCAGCGAAGCGTCCCTGCAGTTTTTAAGGCAGCGGACTCGGGTTAACGTCGCCCCCATACCCCAGCCGGTAGATGTGTCCTCTTCCCACTACCGCCACGAGGAAGATGAAATGGACCTGACCCCGGCCGTTAAAGCTTATATTTCTGAAACCCAACTATACTCATGCCCGGAAAACTCCAAAAAGACCCTGAGTACCCCCTGACCACCCCTGCTCTGGCAGACTTCAAGGTGGGGGTTGACAACGTCATTTTTTCGGTGGATACCGATCAGAATCGGCTGCTGGTGCTGGTGGTCATGCGCCATGATGATCCCTACGCCGGCTACTGGAGTTTGCCAGGAACCCTGGTGCGCCAGGGAGAATCCCTAGAGGATGCCGCCTATCGGGTGCTGTCGGAAAAAATTCGAGTGAACAACCTCTACCTGGAGCAGCTCTATACTTTTGGGGGCCCTAATCGAGATCCGCGGGAACAGGAAGATGCCTACAATGTGCGTTACCTATCGGTCAGCTACTTTGCCCTGGTGCGGTTTGAAGATGCCGATTTAATTGCAGAAGGGGTTAGCGGCATCGCCTGGTACCCCCTGGCCCGGGTACCGAAACTGGCCTTTGACCATAACGAAATTCTCAGCTATGGCTATCGGCGGCTACGGAACAAGCTGGAATACAGCCCCATTGCCTTTGATGTGCTGCCCGACCGGTTTACCCTGGGCGACCTCTACCAGCTCTACGCCACAGTGCTGGGGGAAAACTTTGCCGATTATTCCAACTTTCGTGCCCGGCTGCTAAAGCTGGGTTTTTTGCAGGATACCGGGGGCAAAACCTCCCGGGGGGCAGGTCGTCCCGCCAGCCTTTACCGATTTGATGCCGAAGCCTTTGAACCCTGTAAAGATAAACCCATGGTGTTTATCTAGTTTAGATATCTGAATTTTAACTTGTTGCCGTCTGCCGTCTGCTTTCTAACCTTCCCCTGAACCCGGTATGAAACTTGCGATCGCACAGCTCAACCCCACCATCGGCGACCTGACCCACAATGCCGGTCAAATTCTAGAGGCCGCCCACCGGGCCCATGACCAGGGTGCCGCCCTGCTGATAACGACTGAACTGGCGCTCTGCGGATATCCCCCCCGGGATCTGCTGCTGCGCCCCAGCTTCATCCAGGCGATGATTGACCAGCTAAACCAGTTGTCAACCGAGGTACCCAGGGACCTGGCGGTTTTAGTGGGAGTTGCTGCCGCCAATCCCAAGGCCCGGGAACGGGGTGAAAAAGCCTTATATAACAGCACCGCCCTGTTGCGCAATGGCCAGGTTGAGCAGGTCTTCCATAAATCCCTGCTGCCGACCTATGACGTTTTTGATGAAGATCGCTACTTCCAGCCCGGCCAGGGCCCCAACACCTTTGAACTGAAGCATCAAGACCAGACGCTGGTAGTGGGAGTCACCATCTGCGAAGACCTGTGGAACGACGAAGAGTTCTGGGGGGGCCGCAGTTATCCCCGTAACCCCATTGCAGACCTGGCTGAGCAGGGCGTTGACGTGGTCATCAACCTTTCGGCGTCTCCCTATTCGGTGAACAAGCAGCAGCTCAGAGCCAGCATGCTGGCCCACAGCGCCTCCCGGTTTCACTGCCCAATCATTTACGCCAATCAGGTGGGTGCCAACGATGATCTGATCTTTGACGGCACCAGTATGGCTTTTAACCGTCAGGGAAAAATTGTCGGCCGTCTTCCCTCATTTCAAACCGGGTTGACCGTCATGGACTACGACCTGACTCAAGGGGATTTGCGGTCCGGTACCGTTTGGCCGTTGCCCCCCACCGAAAACGAAGCGATTTGGTCGGCGCTGGTGTTAGGGGTGAGGGATTACGCCTATAAATGCGGGTTTAAGGCTGCGGTGATTGGCCTTAGTGGTGGGATTGACTCAGCCCTGGTGCTGACTATTGCCGCCGCTGCTTTGGGTAAAGACAATGTCTTCGGGGTCCTGATGCCCTCGCCCTACAGTTCTGACCATTCCATCAGCGATGCCCTAAAACTGTGCCACAACCTGGAGATCCGCCACGAAACCCTGGCCATTGACAACCTTATGGCAGGGTACGATGCCACCCTGGAAGGACTGTTTGCGGGGACTGAGCCCGGTGTAGCGGAGGAAAACATTCAGTCCCGCATTCGCGGCAATTTGCTCATGGCCATATCCAATAAGTTTGGATACTTGTTGTTATCTACCGGCAACAAATCTGAAATGGCGGTGGGCTACTGTACTCTCTACGGCGACATGAACGGCGGGCTAGAGGTCATTGCCGATGTGCCCAAAACCCGGGTTTATGACCTCTGCCGCTGGCTTAACCAAAAGACGGCCCATGGCCTGCACGATGGCGAGACCCTTCCGTTAGACTGGCACCCCGCTAATCTGGCCGGTATGGGAACGGATCTAATTCCCCCCCATATCATCGAAAAGCCCCCCAGCGCCGAATTGAAGCCGGGCCAAGTGGATCAAGATTCCCTGCCGCCCTATCCCATTCTGGATGACATCCTCGAACGCCTGGTGCAGCGTCAGGAATCCATGGCTGAAATCATGGCCGCTGGCCACGATCCAGCCGTTGTCGAAAAGGTAATCAAACTCGTCTCCCGGGCCGAGTTTAAACGCCGTCAGGCTCCCCCAGTACTGAAAATTACCGACCGGGCCTTTGGCCAGGGCTGGCGCATGCCCATTGCCAGCCGGTGGTGTAAACACATTGGTTAAGGCCTGTCATCCGGTCTTTTTAAGTATGAATGCGGCTCGGGTTGAAAATTCTCCATCCCGAAACCCATCTTAAAATGAGCAAGACGCCACTAGTGCCGACGAAATGACTTCTCAGTGGGTGCGGGGTAACGAACGAAACACCAGGGTAGATGCAATCTCCCTGGAAAGGTCCTCCGTTCTACTTCCCCGATAGAGCGTCTGCCCGACGGTAAAAAATCATTCGTACTGCAAAAACTCATCCGTCGCCTCCACCAGGGCGCTGGTAATACCGGCTTCTGTGGCAGAATGGCCCGCTTCCTGCACCATCACAAAGCGGGCTTCGGGCCAGGCGCGGTGCAGTTCCCAGGCGGTGGTGGCAGGGCAAACGACGTCATAGCGTCCCTGCACAATTACCCCGGGAATGTGACGGATGCGATCTACATTGCCCAAGAGCTGATCGTCCTGCTCAAAAAAGCCGCGATTTATAAAGTAGTGGCACTCGATGCGGGCGAAGGCAACGGCAAACTGATCCTCGCTGAAGTGGTCGATCAGCCCAGAGTCAGGGACTAATTTACTGGTGCTGGCCTCCCATACTGACCAAGCCCGGGCCGCTCTGAGGCAAACTTTGGGATCATCGCTGGTGAGCCGACGGTAGTAGGCCGCGACCAGATCATCCTGTTCTGCTGGGGGGATGGGGGCCAGATAATGTTCCCAGGCATCGGGATAGAGGTAACTTGCCCCCTGCTGGTAAAACCAGCGGATTTCTTTCTGCCGCAGGGTGAAAATGCCCCGTAAAATCAGCCCTAAGCATTGCTCGGGATAGGTCTGGGCATAGGCCAGGGCCAGGGTACTGCCCCAACTACCGCCAAATACGGTCCAGCGGTCAATGCCCAGATGGGTGCGAATCTTCTCGATGTCGTTGACCAGTTCCCAGGTATTGTTGCCGGCCAGTTCGGCATGGGGGGTACTTTTACCGCAGCCCCGCTGATCAAACAAAATCACGCGCCACTTAAGGGGATTAAAAAATTGTCGATAAGTGGGATTTATCCCACCCCCCGGCCCCCCATGCAGAAACACAACCGGTTTTCCTTGGGGATTCCCGACTTCTTCAAGGTGAAGGGTATGACGATCAGAAACAGGGAGGTAAGTTGACCGATACGGTTCAATGGGAGGATAGAGTTGCCGCATAGGGTTTGCTAACACGAGCTAAGGGAGGCGCTCC
>CAZPYG010000156.1:7820-11885 GCA_964590465.1 uncultured bacterium
AAGATACTGGCTTACAGAAAGATACCGGCTTACAGAGTATATCTTTAGCGGATTGCGGCCTTAGACCTCTGGCCTGGCTGTAGGAACACGGAAATGGTGCTGGGAGTTCATTCCCTGACAGGGTGCTCAGCCGGAAAACTGCGTTACTTCAACCCGGCGCACTACTTCATGAATTCTATAAAGGTGGATGGGGGGCAGACTCAGGCGCTGGCGGGTCAGCTTTCCCAGGCAGGCATTCGGCTTCCTGGGATGAGGCTTGATCACTTTCCAGCGTCCGGTGTGCGGGTCCCGTTGAGCAGTGAATGGATTTGCCTTCAAGGGTTTATTACAGGGGCGGGCCATACAGGAACTTCCTTACGCTTTTGTCCATGGTATGAAATGTCACATGGCCTCAGGGTGACTGATTTAGGAGACCGACGTGACGATGGTGGGCCAGGCCCGTGACAGATATCACAGCGATCAATCCCTGACCAAAATTTTACCGTTGCAGATCTGAAATTCTGCGCTAACATCCACATGATTCAACTCTAAAAGTGTTCTAAGAAATGCCGTTTTGGTATTTTTTGCAAGGCACTTTCTTTTGGATAGCAGGTTTAGAGATGACCCTTAGCCGGGAAATCCCCTCGGGCAGGAGAGACAGAAGATGAAAAAGCGATTGAATGCACTGGTAAGTCAACTATTTGGATGGTCCTATCAACCTACCAAGACGACTCTCCGTAGAACGTCTTGGGCTGTTTCATTGGCTTGTGTCGCGGCGGGTATCGGTGGAGCCCAAGGGTTAGCGCAGGCTCAACGCTTGAACGGGGCGGTTGATCTGGCCCAAACCTATGACGTCACCCCCCCTCCTCCCGATGGGGCAATTCCGGTGCCCAGCTATGGGGCCATGCCTCCTTCCACCACCAGTAATCAAAACTTTACTGGTCAGCAGTATGTGGTTTTTGTTAGCGGCAATAGCGATGCGCTGCTTGAACAAGTGCGGTTGGTAGAACCGACCGCATTTCGGACCAATTTTCAGGGGCAAACGGTGATTCAGGCTGGACGGTTTAATTCCCCCGAAAATGCGAATGAACGGCTTAATCAGCTGACCATACAGGGGATTGGGGGTAATATTACTGAAGTGGCGGCGGCGGCACCTTACTATGCCCAGTCTCCGGTGCAATCTCCAGGGGTGTACGCCACCAACGGGGACTTGCCTCCTGTGCCCACGACGGCGGTGCCCCAGGTTTCCCAGGCCAGTCCCACAGATCAGCCTGTTCCCGGTTTGCCGGCGATTCCTGCCACTCCAGTAGGCCCTGCCGATTCAGGGATGACTGCAGGGCCTGAAACCGTCCCTCAGGGCAGCGTAGAGTTCGGTCAGGAACTGGCCTACAGCGTGCCTCCCAGTCCTGGTTCTTATCCAGTGAATACGACTCCTCCCGGTACGGCGGCAGCGGCACCGCCCACCAGCGCCAGAGTGAGTGCTCCTTATTACGTCATTATTCCTACGCCGGAAAGAAATTTGCCTGAAGTTAGCGCCGAGATTATTCAGTTGGGTACCCCCGCTGATCGGGTGCAGCAGCGTTTGTCACCGAGGGGGCCCCATGTGGCGGTCGGTCCTTTCGAAGATCGTGGCCTGGCATTTCAGTGGAATCAGTTCTATCGCGATGCAGGTATTGGCAATTCCCGAGTGCATTACGATCCATAGGGATGTTAGTGAGCTAGTTTTTGTTCATGACTGCTCAACACCGCCAGGCTGCCATCGCCAGCATTGTGGTCACTGCCGACCAAATGCGGCGTATTGAGACCCATATGTTTGATCAGGGGATGCCCGTGCCAGCCCTGATGGAAAAGGTGGCTGGACGCATTACAAGCTGGATATTAGATTCCTTTCCCTACTCAGAGTATCCCCTGGTAGGGGTTTTAGTGGGGCCAGGCCATAACGGGGGGGACGCCCTGGTAGTCGCCCGAGAACTTTGGTTTCAAGGCTATCGAGTGGTGGTCTGTTGTCCGCTGGAGCGGCAAAAAGACCTGACGGCGGCTCATTTGGGCTTCATTCGCAGTTTGGGAGTTGCCGTGAGCAGCGATTTTGAGGCTCTCGAAGACTGTACCGTGTTAATTGATGGGCTGTTCGGCTTTGGCCTGGAGCGTCCCCTGGAGGGCAATCTGGCCACGGCAGTGGACCAGATCAACCGCTGGCCTCAACCGGTGGTCAGTATCGATCTGCCTTCTGGTTTACACACCGACACCGGAGAGGTGTTAGGAACAACCCTTGTGGCGACCCATACCCTCTGTTTAGGACTGTGGAAACGAGCTTTTTGCCAGAGTCAGGCCCTGGCTTACCTGGGGGAAACCCATTTAATTGATTTCGACATTCCTGACTCGGCCATTCATTCGGTGCTGGAGGCGCCCCCCCAGGTTCAGCGCATAACCCTACCCACAGCCCGGCAGCGATTGCCCCTACCCCGCACCCCGGACACCCATAAATATCGGGTAGGGCATCTGCTGGTGGTGGCGGGTTCCCGTCAATTTAGTGGGGCGGCTATCCTCACAGGGTTGGGAGCAAGAGCCAGCGGGGCGGGAATGCTCACCCTGGCCGTTCCGGAATCTCTGCGATTGGCCGTTGTGGGGCAGATGCCAGAGGCTTTGGTTTTAGGCTGCCCGGAGAACGATTCTGGGGCCATGGCGAATCTCCCCGCTGATTTAGATTTTGATCAGTACGACGCCATTGCCTGTGGCCCGGGGCTTTCTCGCCAGGCTGAGGCTGTGCTCAAAACCATTTTGAACGTTCCCAAGCCCCTGGTGCTTGATGCCGATGGCCTGAATCTCTTGGCCGATCTGTCCCCCCTGGAGGTGCTGCCCCGGCGCCCTGCTCCAACCCTGCTGACGCCCCATCCCGGGGAGTTCAACCGATTATTTCCAGATCTCAACGCCGGATTGGATGCCGGAGATTCTGCCAGGGCTGCGGCCCACCATAGCCGGGCGGTGATCTTGCTGAAGGGTGCTTGCACTGCGGTCGCCCATCCAGATGGTCGGCTCTGGTTCATGAACGACAGTACACCGGCCCTGGCTCGGGGGGGGAGTGGCGATATTTTGACCGGGTTGATCGGAGGTTTGTTAACCCAGCAGGTCGCCACCATGGTGGAACCTTCCTCAGATTTGGTGTTGGATGCTGCGATCTCATCAGCCTGGTGGCATGCCAGGGCTGCTCAACTGGCGGCCACAGACTGTACCGAGTTAGGGGTTGATCCCAAGACCCTGGCCACTTACCTCAACCCCGCCCTGGCGGAGGTATTGAAATGAGGGTTCCCATGGTGCGGGTCTTACTACAGACCTCGGGCAATGGCTGGATGAACGTACTGCCCGAAGATTTTCGTTCAGGCATTGCCCTGCTGGTTTACCTACTGATTTTGATGTGGGTGCTATCCATCATGGATGCCCTGTTTTTTCGTCGAGTATTTGACCATCTCAGCATTCGTCCCCGCCAGCTTGCCGGTATTCCGGGTATTGCGGTGGCTCCATTACTGCACGGTAACTTCCAGCACCTGGCAGCAAATACAGGGCCTTTCGCCATTTTGGGTACTATCATTTTGCTGCAGGGATTGGAAGTTTTAAGCCTCGTCACCATTGGCAGTTGGTTGATTAGCGGACTGGGTATCTGGCTGTTGGGCCGCCCCAATACCAAGCATTTGGGAGCCAGCGGCGTGGTGTTCGGCTACCTGGGGTACCTGCTATTTCGGGGCTATTTTGAGCGCAGTATTCCGGCCATGGCGGCTTCAATTTTTGTCGGCATGCTCTACAGTGGGGCACTCTGGGGCCTACTGCCCTTACAGCGGGGAAAATCCTGGGTGGGACATGGCACCGGATTTCTGGCAGGGGTGCTGATGGCCCGCTATCAGGAGGTAATTCAGGCATGGGTGATGAATAATTGGGGATTTTAAGACGGGAGAAGGGAGAGGGATTGGATGTTGAGTTGCTGTTAAGGTCCCGATGTGATGACCCAGCTTAATTCTGCAGTTGTTCTAATTACCGGGGCCACGGGTGGGTTTGGTCAGGAATTAGCCCGTCAGTTATTGCGTCAGGGAAGCC
>CAZPYG010000157.1:0-11698 GCA_964590465.1 uncultured bacterium
GGGGGACTGAGGGGGTGAGGGGAGATCTGCCTAACGGATAGCTCCGAGGAGGGGATACGCACCTTGAAACAACAACTTCTCTAATTGCTGCAAAAATCCTGCCCAATGAAGTTCTAATCCTGAATTGCTGCATTATCATCGGTACGCAGTCGTTACAATCCGAACATTTACTGTTTATTGCGATATAGCAACGAGTCAGGACTATGGCCTTTTTCGAGAACTTCACCCAGGTTATCCGCCAGAAGTGGCTGGACTATGTTCAATCCAACCGCCCCTGGTTGACCATCCAGATGCGTCAAACCTCGGTTCGCACCCCGGACGGGGGACGGCGGCCTTCCTCCTTCCTGATTTTAGGAGTAGTGAACGCCCTGGAACCCAAACTGTCGAACCTGATGGTGCCCTTCTACCAGCTCAACTCTGATGAGGATGCTCTGGTGGAAGTGCTGGGTCTCAACTTCGATCCGGAGATGGTCTTAGACGGCGGCGAAATGCCCCAAACCATCGACGCCAACGAAGATCAGCCCATGCTTCCTGATTCCCAGGATATGTCTCAAGATCTGTAGGGCAGTTTTCTGGTTTAATCAATCTCTGGACATGAGGTTGGCGAAACCCGCCCGAGGCATCTGTGAACAGCAAGCAACTGCGCCAGTCGCTCAAGCTCAAGTGGCTGACCTACTACCGAGACAACCGCGACTGGATTGACAAACTGGGTATTTGGATAACCACTGACGGGCAGCGGCGGCCTTCTTCAGGGTTCATTCTGGCCTCCCTGGCGGCCATTGAACCGAACCTGAACAACCTGCTTCCCCTGGTGGTGGATCTCAGCAGCAACCCCGACCGTATCATTACCGTCCTGGGTCTTGACTTCAGCCCCGACAAAGAGCTAAAAGCCCTGGCTGAAGCCCAAAGGATGCTCCCGAGCGGCACCTCATCCGAGGCCGCCTTGCAAGCCGAGTCGCCGATTCCGGTCAACATCGAAAAACCGGCGGCACCCCCTAAAGGTTACGAACTACCCCATCCCCAATACCGGGATGAGGATTGTACCGGCAGCGGCGGCAGGGAGGATGACAGACCCAGGCAGTAACGTCCAAATACCCAAGAGACAACTGCCATGACCCTCGCCCAACCTCAAACCCAAGCTTTAGAATTCGATTGCGATACCGGCAATTACCATACTTTTTGCCCCATCAGCTGCGTCGCCTGGCTGTACCAGAAGATTGAAGACAGCTTTTTCCTGGTGATCGGCACCAAAACCTGCGGCTACTTCCTGCAGAACGCCATGGGGGTAATGATCTTCGCCGAACCCCGCTACGCCATGGCCGAGCTGGAAGAGGCCGATATCTCTGCCCAGCTCAACGACTACGAAGAACTGAAGCGACTGTGTGAGGATATTAAGCGCGATCGCAACCCCTCCGTGATCGTGTGGATTGGCACCTGCACCACCGAAATTATCAAAATGGATCTGGAAGGGCTGGCCCCCAAGCTGGAAGCGGAAATCGGCATCCCCATCGTGGTGGCCCGCGCCAACGGGCTGGACTACGCCTTTACCCAGGGGGAAGACACCGTTCTCGCCGCCATGGCTCAGCGCTGCCCCACCAGCGATGAAGTGAAGACTCCCGAAGAAAAAGAGGAGCGGGGCGGCATCCAGAAACTGCTCAGCTTTGGCCGCAAAAAAGAAGACATCGCCGAGGCAGCAGCCGAGACGGACTATCACGATCATCCCAATCTGGTGCTGTTCGGCTCCGTGCCCGACCCCATCGTCACCCAGATCACCCTGGAACTGAAGAAGCAGGGCATCAAAGTCTCCGGCTGGCTGCCCGCCAAACGTTACACAGAACTGCCCGTGCTGGATGAGGGGGACTACGTCATCGGCATCAACCCCTTCCTCTCCCGCACCGCCACCACCCTGATGCGCCGCCGCAAGTGCAAGCTGATCGGTGCCCCGTTCCCCATCGGCCCCGACGGCACCCGCGCCTGGATTGAAAAAATTTGCTCTGTCTTTGGGATTGAACCCCAGGGGTTAGAAGAGCGGGAAGCGAAAATCTGGGAATCCCTGGAAGACTACCTGCAGCTGATTCGCGGCAAATCCGTCTTCTTCATGGGGGACAACCTGCTGGAAATCTCCCTGGCCCGGTTCCTGATCCGCTGCGGCATGACCGTACCCGAAATCGGCATCCCCTACATGGACAAGCGCTACCAGGGGGCCGAGCTGAAGCTGCTGGAGCAGACCTGCCACGACATGGGCGCTGCCCTACCGAAGATTATCGAAAAGCCCGACAACTACAACCAGCTTCAGCGCATTAAAGACATCCAGCCTGACCTGGTGATTACCGGCATGGCCCACGCCAACCCCCTGGAAGCTCGCGGCATCAGCACCAAGTGGTCGGTGGAGTTTACCTTCGCCCAAATCCACGGCTTCACCAATGCCCGCGATATCCTCGAACTGGTGACCCGTCCCCTGCGCCGCAACAACAGCCTGAAAGACCTGGGCTGGGAAAAGCTGGTGAAGGAAGAAGCCAAGGTTTAATGTGCTGTAGCGTGGGTCAGGCGAAGGGCGACCTACGAAAGCTTATGGCCTGGTGGGTTTTCTCCTGTCAGAGACGCTGAGCGCAAAACACGCCCAGCGCGAACGCGTTGGGGCAGCCTGCCCCCAGGACCAACGTAAACTCGACACCACGCTACACCCCTAAAAGTTAGCCGTGACCTTGCACAGGCTCCCTGCACCCCTCAACGGTGCAGCAGATTCCGGGTGTTCCAGGCCTCTAGGATCTGAGCTTACCCACCCCGGCCAAATTATGAAGGGGTGTTTCTCATGCTACTGTTAGGGAATATGAAGCCAGGAAGCATGCTTGCTGTTAGCTTGAGCGTAAAGCGCATGCTATCCGAGGCGGTTACCTGGACTGTATTTGAGGTAACGATGGCTGATTTTTCTGATAATTTTGATCTTGCGGTAACCGCTTATCGCGAGAGTTGCGATCTCAGCGACCTCGTTTTTCAGGACCCCAACGAAGAGCTATCGCGCCAGGTTGATAACGTGGTGTATTTGCGAGTCAACCCCTCGGGTTACGTTGCCCGATACGACATTCGCCGCCGTCGCTTGCTGGTGTGATTGTCGCCCCCATGGGGATTTCAGGTCGCAAATTCTGCCAACTCTCTGGCTCTCAGGATGCCCTACGCCTTATCTGAGAACTTTCCAGAATTTGTGACGGTTTGTACTAATCTTTATCTTGAGATTTTCAGGCTTATGTTTGCCAAACCTTTTAATGTTAAAGAATTGCTGAGCCGCTATGCAGCTGGGCAGCGCGATTTTCGCAACTTGAATTTGATGGCGGCTAATATGCGCAATCTCAATTTGAGTGGTATTAATTTAAGCGGTACAAACCTAACAAAAGCGAATTTGTCGGGGACCAATCTGAGCCGTACTGATCTCAGCAACACGGTGCTGACGGGGACCAACTTAACCAACGCAAACCTCACCCAGGCAAACTTAACTAACGTCGATCTGAAAGATGTGGATTTGAGTCGGGCCTATACCCAGGGGGCCATCCTGCCCGCTGCTGTAGAGAAATAGTTGTTGACCCAACTGAAACATGGGTCGCCTGGGCAGGGCTGAACCGGGAAACTATGGTGCCAGCCCTGCAAGCGTTAGTGTTATTGAGTGTTTGCATGACCCCAGAAGCTATTCGGACCGTTACTGATATTCGCCAGGAGTTTTACACCCTGTTGGGTCATTCCCTTGGCGTGCCGGTGCATATTACCAAGGGAAGCTCTTATCTGGGCAACACCCCTAAAATGTCGTGGACCGATAACTTCCAAAAACTGAACTACATTTGTGTTTATGCCCATACCGCCCCCGATGAACTGGTACCTGACCGCCCTTTAATCTTGCGGTTGGGCATTAACCAGGGGCTTGGTTTAGAACCCGTAAAAGGCAAGAGACACCTGCTTCCAAAAGGACAGAAGCTGCTGAAGTTTGAGCTAACCCTGTTGCCAGACGAAGTGCTTCAATTTGTGCCTTGGGTGGCAGATATATTAAATTCCTACCAAACAGGCTTTGATATGGAGTTAGAGCCCCCGTGCCAGCTCAACTCCGATACCCTGGCTGATCTGTTAGCCTACGGCGCCTGGACTTGCGAAGCAGCGCAGACGAATTAGAACCGCAAGTCACTAAGCCCAGGCGAGGGCAGGTGCCGATCACCAGATTGATGCCCACGGCGGAACCGATGAGGATGACCCGCACGGGTTCGCGGGTAGGCTCAGACGCAGGGGTAGAACTGGGCGGCAGGCTATAGGTTTCGGTGTTGGGGATGAATTCTTGCATGGCTGGCTGAAATGATTGTGGTAAGCAGGTCCCCGGTTTCTTTGAGAAACCGGGGACCTTTGGTTTTTGCAACAAGAAACGGTGCGAAGGGCACAAAACCCCCCGCAAGATGAGAGACTGAGTTAACAAAATCAGGTCGCAAAACCTATATGCCATCGTGACATGTCATCTTGTCATAAGTCAAGATGTTTGTTGTCGTGGCTGAATGTCTCGACATGCCGGAAAAAAGTCCAAAAGAAGCATCAAAGGGGGAGTCTCCTCTAAAGCAATTGCGCGACAAACTGGGATTGACCCAGGAAGAGTTGTCCCGTCAATGCGGAATTCCGCTGCGCACTTATGTCCGGTGGGAAACAGGTGAGGCAATGCCCAGGCCAACGATTCCGCAAGTAAAAGCGTTGTGCAGGGAACTGCAAATCTCAATCGAAGATTTACCCGACGAATTTGGCCCATCCCAATAAAAGCTTCATTACCGTAGGGTGTGTCATCGCGCAGCGTGACGCACCAAACTCACCGAATATAAGCAATTTCACACGGGTAAGCGGTGCGTTGCGGCCATAAGAACGCCGATGCATCGCCAGGTCAACCTGAGCCGACAACACACCCTACTCATGGATGGGATGCTTTCATTGATGACACGAAACTTACCCGTCCCAATCTTCTACTCCTTCTGGGCTGGTGATTTCGTTGCGGCCCCAATCTGGAGGGTATATGCCTTCGCGTACCAATCGATGAAAGCTCGAAAAGGGCCATTGCTGTGGCGTTTTGCAAAGCCCATGCTTCACCGGATTGTAATGAATGTAATCAAAAAAGGATGCTGCTGCTGAACGTGTTGCAGAGCATGGCGGAGAGCCGTTCGGCCAAGCTCTGTGCAAAGCCAGGGTTGGCGTTGGTAGGTGACCTGGGTGATGAAGTAGGTGCCGCCGAGTGTATGGGGGCGGCGGTAGTTGGGCATTGGTTTGAAGAGATTTGAGTTAGGCTTAGGGTGCCCAATATTAAGGCGGTGCGTCACGCGCTGCGATGACGCAACCCAAGAGAGATAGATTGGTCGCGAATCCAATAAGAGGTATTACAATTGAACACATATATTGAATGATATTTTGGGTTTCCTATGTCTCAAGCAAGAGAACAAATATCCCTTGATCTGGCAATGAACGGATATGAGGACGAGAATCCTGTTTTCGATGATGCCGATTCAGATGATTTAGGACTACCGGAAAAGTATGAAATCACTAGTTTTGGAGCGGACTATGATGTTGAGGGAATAGTAAAAAGAATCAACAGAAATGATATTTTTATTCCTGACTTTCAAAGAGAATATGTCTGGACACAAAGTGAGGCTTCTAGATTTATCGAATCCTTGTTATTAGGTCTTCCAGTGCCAGGAGTGTTTTTTGCAAAAGAAAGTGACTCTGGAAAATTCATGGTGATAGATGGGCAACAAAGATTAAAATCTTTGCAGTTTTTTTATAATGGATACTTCAATCCTTCTAGCGAAAGTAATAGAAGAACTATTTTCACCCTTCAAAAGGTTCAGCCAAAATATGAAGGGTTAACCTACGAAAATCTTGATGAAAAAGATAGAAGGAATTTAGACGACTCTATTATCCATGCGACCATTGTAAAGCAAGATTTTCCCGATGATGATGATACAAGCATCTATCATATATTCGAAAGATTAAACAATGGTGGGCAGAGACTCACAGCACAAGAAATCAGATCTGCAATTTATCATGGTGATCTTCTTGACTTGATTAGACGATTGAATTCCGATGAGGCCTGGCGACGAGTTTTTGGAGGCAAGAAGAATAAAAGACTCAAGGATCAAGAGTTAATTTTAAGGTTTCTTGCTTTGTACTTCAATTTGGGTAATTATGAGAGACCCATGAAGGATTTTCTAAATCGTTTTGCGAAGAGACACATTAATACGACAAATGATTTTCTCTGTGAAAGTGAGAAAATATTCCTGGATTCAATTCATATAGTTGACAGAAAACTTCAAAGACCCTTTCGCCCTGAAAGAGCACTCAATGCAGCAGTTTTTGATTCAGTAATGGTTGGTTTAGCCCGAAGAATTAGCACAAAACCTTCAATTGATGAGGACTTAGTCAAAACTTCCTACGAGTCCTTATTAGAAAATGAGGAATATACTGAACTGATTTCTAGGTCAACCTCTGACGAAAAGAATGTCAATAGAAGAATTGAGATTTCAACAAGCTATTTTTCAGAAGCATAGATGCGGAACCGTGAATTAAGGAGCCAAATTCAGTCTCTTTCTTTTCTCTTAGATAAGGTTAATCAGGCTTTTAATGATGATTTAGAGTTGCAAAGTCATTGGGCAAAGTATATTTGCATTCTGAGTGCGGGGCTCTTAGAAAATGCTATATATGAAATTTACAGAGAGTTTGCTGTGAAAACATCTGGTAGACCTGTTGCAAATTTTGCAACTAAAACTTTGGCCAAAATTCAGAACCCAAATACAAATAAATTCCTTGATACTGCCAGGGCTTTTGATCCGTCTTGGGCTGATGAATTAGAACTGCATCTTAAAGAGGAAGGTCGCAAAGAAGCTATAAATTCAATTATTACTAACAGGCACAAGATAGCTCACGGTAAAAGCTCAGATATTACGCTTGCAAGGATAAAAGAATATCTAAGAAAAAGCATCCAAGTCTTGGAGTTTATAGAAAATCAAGTTGGAGACTGATCCAGTTTTTATCCTAGAAATTCTGAAGATTTTTATCGTAGCAAATCTCCTGCTCAATTTAGGGGCAACATTTTTAGTTTGAGTGGAACGGAGTTAAATCTAGCATTAATCAAGTTTGTTTGTTCCGCTAGCGCTTCACTCAACCTACGCTATTCAGCTCATCACCCCATGCTCAATTGAGCGTGGTTCAGGCATTCGCTGCAAGGTATCTAAAATTTCAGTGCCAACATTATTGCCCTCAGCGTCGTAATCCAGGATGGTTCCGAGTTTGTCTTCGTCGCTCTCTTAAATGGCGGCATCGCTGAAGAGAACCCGTAAACCATCGACTTCAGCATCATAAACAACCTTTACGGTTCCGCCCTCCAATCTTTTTTGTTACCCTTCTCGCTCTAAAATGCTGCTGATATCCTGCGATCCGTAAAGGATACGCACTACTTCAACTGTTTCTTCCAAATCCAGATAGAAAATCATGTATCGCTTGAAGCCCTTGACGGACCATTTGCGAAGACCTGTCAGTCTGGCATTCCGAGTTGAATAAGCCGCACCTAGCCCAGGCATTCTGGCGATTTGAGCAATAGTCAACCTGACCGCATCGAAGAACCGGAAAGCGGTAATAGAACTGTTTTGAGCAAGGTAAGCAAAGTGGTCATCAATATCCTGGCTCGCACGTGGGCGAATTGTAATTCGCTTACTCATGTCATTCATAAGGCAACTGAGCACCTAGAGATGAGCGCTTTTGGTCCCACCAATCATCAGTAGCTTCAATGGGTTCACCGCTATCCAGACCCTCGATCAAAAGTGCCTCTATCCTGGCCTGCTGAGATAAACGCTCTTGCTCCCGCATGATTAGATCAGTCAAATATTCAGAGACGGTTTTATAGCCAGCGTTTGCCGCCTGTTGATGCAGCAAAACTTCTATATCTTTTGGCAGTCCAATGTTTAGCATTTTTCAATCTAAAAAAACTTGTTGCATCTCTTAGAAATCAGGAGTCGTGCAGGACTTCATCTAAATCCCTCACTCGGTTTTCCTCAATATCGGTTTCCGCTTGAGCAATCAGGCTATCCAGCTTACCGGCAGCTAAATCTTCTTCGATCTGCTGCTCCCAGGCTTCATCCAAATAGTCCTGCAGCCATGCGGCCAGATGGCGAGCGTCCTGCTCTGGCAGTTGCTTGATCGCTTCCTCAATCTCTAGCAAGTTAGCCATGATTAGGTTAGTAACTGGGTTAATGGTTAAAGTGCTTCTATTATGGCAAGTAACGGCAGGTCAGGGTATACTCCGTTCTACCCAACGCTAGCCTCATTTGCTGGGTTCCCCTGGCGCTTCACCCAACCCACGCTACTCACCTCATCACACCATACTCAATCGAGCGAGGGTTCAGCATTCGCTTTGAGGCATCTAAAATCTCAATGCCAACGATATTGCCCTCACTGTCATAATCCAAAATCAGGTCATCAGAAACAGCATCTGTTGCTGCGACAGGCTTATTGGTCAGCTCAATAGCCAGGGTGTCTGTATCTTCAAAATACTGAATTTTCATGACAATTCCTAACCCTCAGCCGAAATCTGGCGTTGCTGCTTGAGTTTCAAGAACTCAGCGAAATCAAGCACTTCAGCTACCAAATCGTCTGGTAGCTCATCAGCTAAGACCCTTAAGGAATTTCGATCGCCCATCATTCCTCGTGCTGAAGCTGCCAGGATGATCTGGTTGGGGTAAACCGTTTCAACCCCAATTGTCTCCATAAAGGCTTCGGGTTCCTCCGGGGCAGCAGGGATAAAGCCTCCTTGCTCGTTATATTTAACCCAGTTGCCAAATAATTCGACCAGGAAGGCTTCGCCATCATTAAAAACCTCGACAATGGACCCTATTGTTTCCTCCGGGGCAGTTTTCCCTTCGGGCAGAGGGATGGGTTCGATTAGCTTGACACTGTCAAAAAGCTGAAACTGACTCATTACAAACCTCCCAACCGATCGGGAACTGCGGTTACAAAACGCGCAATATCTTCTTCAAACCGAATGATCCAAACAGTTCTGATGCGCCTGACCAAACCAGAAGGCCCCTGTAATTCAATATACGCCCGATAGACTCTACCAAACTCATTTTCGCGCTCGTAGGCAAGCAGTTCAACGCTAACTGCGGACAGTATGGCTGTCTGAATCGATTTAGATGACGGATAACCCATGATTCTGGTCCAAAACTTTTGCTTATCGCCGCCCCTACCGGGTTGGCCAGCACTGCTGAAGAGATATTGCGCTTTAGCGATAGGAAAATCAAAGCAAGTCGGTGGTGAGTTGGGGCTATCCAATTGAGGACTTCCGTCAGAACAAACTCAGCAGGGTTGCTTTGATTAAACGCTAGAACTAACGATTGTGGTACTTCTCAACTTATTACCACAGGCTCAAAGGTAAACGGCACGTAGTGATGAGCGCTTTTGGTCCCACCAATTATCAGTGGCTTCAACGGGTTCACCGCTATCCAGACCCTCAAGCAAAAGTGCTTCTACCCTGGCCTGCTGAGATCATCGCTCTTGCTCCCGCATGATTAGAAGATGACGAACATCTTGCTTTGGCAGTTGCTTGATCGCTGCCTCAACCTCTAGCAAGTTAGCCATAGGTCGGTTAGTGGTTACACTGCTTCTATTATGGCAAGTCCCAACGGGTATAATTTTTTACCATAGAGCAGTGACTGCAGGTTGGGTGGCGATGAACTACCATTCCCATTCTGTGTCATCCCACTCAGAGGTTGGAATATCGTCCAGCAGGGCATCATCGCCCCGGGTTGCCATGGCCTTGAAGGCTTCGTCCCAACCCACCCGTTGATCGGAGACAGCACGAATCCCCGAGTGATGATCGGCTTTCACGTCAGGGCTTCCCCGTACTCAACCCAAACACCTGCCCCAGTACCGCCAGCTTCGAGCAATCCCAGTAATCAATGTGGGCGCAGATCAGCCCTTCATCGTTAAGCTTGAGTTCGCTGCGTCCCGGAATACTCATGGCCGGTTTCCAGGGGGCGGGGGCAACCCAGCTGAGGGTCCAGCGGGTATCAATTTGTTTGGGATTGCCGTAGCGGATGTCGTGGAGCTGCAGATTCACCTGCTGAAACCAGCGGTCCATAAAACCAATCATTTCCTGGTAGCGTTTGACGCCGCGAAATTCGTTGAGGGGGTCCTTAAAGTACACGTCCTCGGCGTAGAGGTGAAAGCTCTGGTTCTGTGGGAAACGCTGATAATCGGCGCGGATTTGGTCAAGCAGGTCCATGGCAAGGGGTAGCTTTGAGACAATGGGGGCTAGATTCACCTTAAGGGATGGTGGCCGAAACCTGGACGATGACTAAAACTGACTGGAGTGATTTTCATGCCAAAGTGCATCGAACGTTAACCGTGCGATCGCTGCTGCCGCGAGATACCTGTTTAATTATCGCGGTTTCGGGGGGGCAAGATTCTGTCTGTCTGCTGAAACTTTTGCGGGACTTACGACCCAAATGGAACTGGTACCTGATGGTCGTACATTGCGATCATCGCTGGCGAAACGACTCGGCCCCAAACGCTGCATTTGTAGAGCAGCTGTGTCAACACTGGGGAATCCCCTGCCGAGTGGTAATGGCCAGGGTCGTTCCGGAAACAGAAGCGCAGGCCCGGGTTTGGCGCTATCAAGTGTTTGAACAGCTAGCCCTTGAGGCAGGAGGGGCGCGCATCGCCACAGGACACACGGCCACAGATCGGGCCGAAACCCTCCTCTACAACCTGATTCGCGGCAGCGGCATTGATGGTCTACAGGCGCTCAGTTGGGAACGTCCGCTGAGTGAAACAACTCCCCAGATCAAGGTAGTTCGCCCCCTGCTGGACTGGACCCGCCAGGACACGGCAGATTTTTGCCGCCAGTTTGCCCTGCCCATTTGGCAAGATTCCACCAACCAGGACCTTCGCTACGCCCGCAACCGCCTGCGGCTGGAGGTGATGCCTCAGCTGAGGGAAAACTTCAACCCTAAGGTGGAAACAACCCTGGCCCAGACCGCAGAACTCCTGACCGCTGAGGTCGAATTGTTAGAGCAGCTTACTCAAGAGCTATATGACACTGTGGTTCAGCCGCCCATAAATTCAGAGCCCTGGCGGATTGATCGAGTTTCCCTTAGAAATGCTCCCTTAGCGCTTCAGCGTCGGGTGATGCGCCGGGTGCTTCACGAGGCCATGCCAGCCCAGGTTAGTTTTGACGCGGTAGAGAAACTGGTGCGGTTAATTGATGCTCCTAACCGGGCCCAAACCGACCCTTTTGCCGGTGGGTTAAAGGGAATGGTTGAGAAGGAATGGATTGTGCTGCGATGAGGCCATTTCCTAATCTCAGTATTCGACTGTCGTCCACCAAACTCTAATTATCATCTATCAAATGGGTGATTTGAATAATAAAAAACTTTAAGCATTTTCTAATGAAATATGACAAAAAAGCCATAGCTGACCCGCTTTCCTAAACAATTTAATCGGGCCCCTGTGAACGGTTGGGATCATATCTAAGAGCACTGGCATGGATTGATCCTGGTCTTTGAGGTGGTCCATCGATAACATGGCAACAAGAAACGCTTAAGGATTTAAAGCCTGCTTCGCGGGTTGTTTTTTGGCCTGAGGGATTGGGGTTGAAAATAGCTGCTGTTCTTTGGGTTGGGTGAATATCACTTTTCTG
>CAZPYG010000158.1:0-11629 GCA_964590465.1 uncultured bacterium
GCTGTCTGCAACCATTCTGCATGTATCAGGATTCAGCACCAGAGACCTTTAAGCCCCCAGGGTTTCTTTCAGCACATCTGCCTTAGCCCTGAAGCCCACCAGGACAGCCTTACCATCTTTTACAAATAACGGCCGCTTCAACAGCATGGCATTGCGGCTAAAGGCGTCGATCCATTCCTTGTCCCCCCAGTCTTGCTTGGTATCCCCCAGGGCGCGGTAGGCCTGGCCTGAGGTATTGCGCATAGGCTTAAACCCCAGGGCAGAAACCCAATCGGCTATCTGCTCCTGGGCCGGGGGATGAACTTTAGTGTCGATGAACTCGTAGTGAATACCTTGATCATCCAACCACTTCAACGCCTTTTTACAGGTGCCACAGTTCGGAATCCCGTAAACTTGAAGCGCCATTGTTAGTTATCGTAAACGCGGCACTCGTCAGCGTCGGGATTGCTGTCGCAGTATTGCTCGAAGGAAGACTTGGCTTTACCCTCGCCCTTGTCGCGCTGGTGGGCCGCTTCGGCCTGTAGTTCTTCCACAGCGTCCCAGGCGGCGGCGCATTCCTCAGAGTTTGTACCGGAGGTATCGCAGGCGTTACGAGCCGCTTCGAGTTCTTGATCAATGCGATTTTGGATAGTGTCGCTCATAACCTTTTTATCGTTTGTAACTACAACATTCTGTAACTGCAGCTAGGCTGGGAGGCCCTTAACAAAACCTTGGTCATGGATAAGCCAGGATTTTGGTGTCAGGCGCATCGTTTACAAGCCTAGTATAGTGTAAGCTCTGGGCTAATTCTTGAGGGGAAAGCATCACCCTATGGTTAGGTAATTGACCCTTCCAACCCCTTTCAGTTTTGAGTCAGCCCATGGCAATGTAATGGATTGCGTGAGTACTTACTGCAGCTTGTTTTACGCTTCTTAATAAAGCAATATATCAGCAGGAATCTCTATCACCGTGTGCCGTCTGGCAGAAATTGTACTTAGCTCCTGGGGCATCGGGTGGCCGCAAGAGGGTTGGTTGTCGCGACAGCCGGGTAAGATTTGCACGGATAAGATTTGCGCTTAATAGAGACTGGTGTGCAAAGGCTGGGAAACTCTATAGGATCTACTTCTATAGGATTTACATTTTAGCCACTCAAAAGTCTAAGGATGCAGGATGAAGGGAACTTCTCAACCGATGCAATGGGCCAGTGCCATGTCGAAACGCCCTTCCCTGGAAAGCGCGGTTAGGGAAGTGGTTGAGCAGTTGCAGGCCACGTTTGACGGGCAACCTGACCTGGGGCTGCTGTTTATTTCATCCTCGTTTACCAGCGAATTTTCACGGCTTTTGCCCCTCCTACAGGAGATGTGGCCCATTCCTCACTTGGTCGGCTGCAGCGGCGGTGGCGTGGTAGGCATGACTTCAGAACACATTCCCGAAGAGGTGGAAGATGCCCCAGCCTTAAGCCTGAGCGTGGCTGCTTTACCGGATGTCATGGTGCAGAGCTTTTATCTTTCCAGCCAGGATTTCCCCGATCTCGATAGTCCTCCCGCAGCCTGGACGGATTTATTGGGGGTATCCCCTGGGGCCGATCCCCAGTTTATTTTAATGGCTGATCCCTTCTCTTCCAGTGTGAATGATTTGCTGCAGGGGTTAGATTTTGCCTATCCGGAAGCTGTGAAAGTGGGCGGGTTAGCCAGCGTTGATAGTTTTAATCGGGTCAGTGGCCTGTTCTGTGATGACACTCTCCATAGCGAAGGGATTGTCGGTGTAGCCCTGTGTGGAGATGTGGTCCTCGATACTATTGTGGCCCAGGGATGCCGGCCCATTGGGCAACCTTACGAGGTTGTGGAGGTCGAGCGAAACATTCTGATTTCCCTCAACGATCCGACCGCCGGTGGGGTAGAACGGTCTCCCCTGGAGGTGCTGCAGGAACTATTTCAAACCCTGAGTGAAGAGGATCGCCTGCTGGCCCAAAATTCTCTGTTTATTGGGGTTGCCCAAGACAGCTTCAAAGTTGATCTTGACCATGGGGACTTCCTGATTCGAACCTTGCTGGGGGTAGATCCCAAAATTGGTGCGATCGCCGTGGGCGACCGCCTGCGTCCGGGGCAGCGCATCCAGTTCCATCTGCGGGATGCCCAGACCTCCGC
This sequence comes from uncultured bacterium, assembly GCA_964590465.1. Lineage (GTDB taxonomy): Bacteria > Cyanobacteriota > Cyanobacteriia > Phormidesmidales > Phormidesmidaceae > CAZPYG01. The sequence goes on from CAZPYG010000158.1 coordinate 2,127, forward strand.
TGAGGATTTGAAGACCCTGCTCCAGAGATATCAGAAGCAATCCTCGATCACCGCCAGTACCCCTGTCGGTGCCCTGCTGTTCTCCTGCATGGGTCGGGGAGAAGGGCTATATGGCAGGCCAAATTTTGATTCAGAGCTGTTCTTCGAGCACCTCGGTCCAGTCCCCCTCAGCGGATTTTTCTGTGGGGGCGAGATCGGACCCATTGGCAGGACGACCTTTCTCCACGGGTTTACGTCGGTATTCGGAATCTGTCGGCAGCCTTAGGGTGTGGATGGGTGGGTGCCAGGTGCGATGGATGGGGGTAATGGCACCCCTAACCTGTCCCGACACCTGATACCCGAGACCCAATCCCCTATCTACCCCAAATCAACCGAGCCCGATTGTCTAATTTTTGCGGTTGGCCATCTTCCCCCACGGCGTTGAAAACCTCCAGGACTCGGCGAGTTTCCGGTGACAGGTGGGAAAAGTCGAACTGGGCATCCCCAGCGGCAATGGTGGCCCAAAAGTGTTGGAGGCCGGGGGCAATGGCTTCGGCTTCGGCAATGGGCAGGTTAAGGGGAGGACTGGTTAAGAATTTGACCATGAAGCCCTGGGCGCGATCGCACATCCACTGGTGGGACATGGCCTGCAGATCTTCCCAGGGCTCCACTGTTTTGAGTCGGTGGGAGTCTACCGCTACCGTGAGGCCACCATCCCCATGGTGTTCAATCTCCAGCACTCGATAGGGGTGAGGATAGCTGACCAGGGATCCGGTCAAAATTTCGCAGAGGTTGCCCCGACGAGCAATATCCTGCACATGGAGATGCCCGGTGAATATCAGAGGCACCTGGGCCTGCTGCAAACGATGAATCAACGCCTCGTGATTATGCACCATATAGCGCTGGCCCAGGGGGCTTTTAGCCTGACCGGGCAGGTGTTCCAGCAGGTTATGGTGCAGCATGACCAGCACTAGATTTTGCTGTAGTTGGGGCAGGAGATCGTCCAGCCAGGCCAGCTGTTCCTCGCTTAGATAACCGACCCCAATCTGGCTGCCGTCTGCCTCAAAGGCGTTGGAGTTGAGGCCAATTAACTGAACTCTAGGTAGTATTTCCTGCTGGTAGTAGGGGGTTTTGCCATCGCTGTAGCCAAAATCCTGATACAGGCGGGGGAAGTCATGGATGCCAATGGCGCGATCGGTGGCGTCCCGGGCGACCACATCATGGTTGCCGGGGACCACATAGGCCGGAAAAGGAAGCTGTTTTAGTCGTTCAATCAGCCACTGGTGATTGGTCCATTCTCCGTGCTGGGTCAGGTCTCCGGGGAGCAGCAAAAAATCAAGATCGAGCTGGGTCAGGTGATCAAATATCTGTTCGATCCCGGGAATGCTAACTTCCACCAGGTGGAACCGCTGGAGAGAATCGGGAATGGTCTCGGGGCGGGCAATGTGGGGATCGCTAATGACGGCAAAGCGAAAGCGCTGTCCCATGGGTAGTCACAATTTTTTTAGAATTTGTAACCAGCCTAGCGTGTTCGTGGGGCCTGCAAGGTTAGAAGGCGGCTTCTCAATTTAAATTCCCCATGGTTATAAGTCCTGATATGGCTTTTTAGGCTTTATCGATCAGGCCTCAACGGAGCAGATGGCGAATGGCTTGCGATGGAACGCCAGCGATGGGCCAATATCTGTCATCCTGAAAGCCGCCGGAAGCCCCTCGCCAGGAGTTGTTTCTGCTGTCGATTCTGTCTATCATCCTGACAGCCCTGCAATCCAGGGCAGTAGCGGCCTGCAGGATAGATCATGGAAACATTTTTCGCCCCCAATCCCGACATGGAACAGTATCTGTCGGATGTGCTTCAACAACTGCGCAGCGACTGTCCCACCCTGGGCCAAACACAAATTGCCGTTACCTGGGTGATGTACGAGCCTCCTTACATTACTAACACCGGGGGAGCGCTGACCCCTGAAGCGTTCTGGCAGCATCGTCCAAAAGGGGCTGCTTATCGGGGAGTGGAGCGTATTTACCCCGCCAGCGTGGTGAAGCTGTTTTATCTGGTGGCGGTGCATGAATGGCTCCAGCAGGGGATGCTGCAACCCTCCTCCGAACTGGACCGAGCCATACGGGACATGATTGTAGATTCCAGTAACGACGCCACGAGCCTGGTCATCGATAGTCTGACCGGCACCACCAGTGGTCCGGAACTGCCTCCCGGGCCGTTTGAAACCTGGAAGTTTCAGCGCAATATTGTTAACCGCTTTTTTCAATCTTTGCAGTGGCCTGAGTTGGAATCCGTTAACTTGAACCAAAAGCCCTGGTGTGACGGTCCCTATGGCCGAGAGCGAGTGTTCGTTGGGGAACTCTACGAAAACCGCAACATGTTGACCACTAACGCTGTGGCCAGGCTGATTCATAGCATTGCCGGGGGAGTGGCGGCTTCAGCAGAGCGATCCCAGGCTATGCTGGCGCTCATGCAGCGGCGGTTAGATGGCCCCTCTCCTGCTCCCCAGGAAGACGAAAACCAGATCCACGGATTCTTCGGCGAAGGGCTACCGGCAAATGCTCGAATATATTCAAAAGCTGGGTTTACCAGTAAAGTTCGCCACGATTCGGCCTACATTGAATTGCCCGATCAGAATCCGTTTGTGCTGGTCGTTTTCACCGAGGGACAGGAGCATAGCCAGAATAAACTCCTCCTTCCGGCAGTTGCAAAAATGATTGCAGAATTCTAGAAAGAACAAGCCATAAACTGCAGCACTGTTGCCCTGGCCAAATTGTTGTCAACATATGCTTCGACGCTGTAAAGAGAGGTGGTAGAATCGCTAGCAAAACTATAGATTATGAGTGGTGTGAATAGGCTGTTGTTTTCTAGAACTTAAAAAGGTTCTACGAAATTTGCTCAAGGTGAGTGAAACAGCCTACCCGTGTTTCCAGGCACATTTATTTTGAAACTGAGGAGTGAACAAAATCATGGCTTATTCCAAGCACGTCTTCCCCTTGATGGGCTTGGCTGCTGTGACTGCTGTCGGTGTTACCCTACCAGCCCAGGCCAGTGAGGCTGAAGCCAGGGAGATTGACACAGTTTTTGCTGCTGAGACTGTTGAAATTAAGTTTGAAAATAGCCTATTGGCCCAGTCAATAGATCAGTCTGAACTATCGACAGAGGTTTTACCTGAAGCCGCAGTAGCGTTACCTGAAGCCACTGATGAGTGGAGCAATGGGGTGGCCGAAGCAACAGGCGAAGCCAGCTTGCTGCTACCCGAGCAGACGGCTCAAACCAGTGTGGTAGATAGCTCTGGTTTGTTAGCTTTTGACACTGCTGGTATTGACGTTGCCCTGGAGTCTTCCACCATTGAGGCCAGCCCAACTAGTTTTGATGAGGCAGACTTAGCCCAACTGACTCGGGGTCGTTACAATTCCGTGGCTCCAATGTATGTGGGAGTAGGCGGTAACATTGGGATTGGCGATCGTGACGAGACTGGGGTTGCCAGCTTTGGCTTTAGTGTCATTAGTAAGGTTTCCCTGGGGCCCCGTTTCTCGGTGCGTCCAGGGGTGTTAGTCACCAACCAGAGCACCTCTTTTACGGTGCCTATAACCTATAACTTCAACACCCTCGAATTCGCTAATTTCCGTTTCCAACCCTATGTAGGGGCTGGTGTTGATATTCCAACCGGAGCTGATATTGGTCTTTTGATTAATGCCGGTGCGGATGTTCCCATTTCCCGTGACTTCACCCTGAACGCTGTCAGTAACTGGCGCGTTACCGGGGGCTTCGGTCTCGGTATTACCCTTGGGGTGGGTTACAATTTCCCATTCATTTTTGAGTAAAGGGGTCGGTTGATAACTTAATTTAAGTGATTCTGAAAACTCTAATGGGTGCTCTCAAAGCAGCACCCATTTTTTATGTTTGGCTTTTCTCTCCCTGGGAATTCTGAACATAGCAATCCATGGGATTGGACTCGGTTAACTTCGCCAGGAGAAAGGACCATGACCGTTACAAACACCATCGAATGGTCTACCGTGCTGGCGGAGTTTCAGCGCATTTGGGGCTATCCAAACTTTCGCAAACCCCAAGATGACATCGTTAAGGCGTTGCTAAGTCACCAGGATGTCCTGGTCGTATTACCTACCGGGGGTGGAAAATCTATCTGCTTTCAACTCCCCGCCCTGTTGCAATCAGGGCTAACTCTCGTGATTTCTCCCCTGGTTGCTCTCATGGAGAATCAAGTGCAGGAGTTAAGAGAACGTAATCTGTCAGCGGCTGCCCTGCACAGTCAAATGCTGGGACCGCTTCGTCAACAAACGCTACGGGCTGTTGAGCGAGGTCAGTTGAGGTTGCTTTATATTTCCCCGGAGACGCTGTTCAGCGCAGCTTTGTGGGAAACAATTCAGCAGCCTCAGGTGAAATTAAATGGGCTCATTCTTGATGAAGCCCATTGCTTAGTGCAGTGGGGCGAGACCTTTAGACCGGCCTACAGGCGACTGGGTACTGTGAGACAAGCCCTGCTTGAAAAACGCCCCCAAGGTACGACACTGCCCATTGCTGCTTTTACCGCCACCGCTGACCCCACGGCCCAAAAAACTTTGCAGGAAGTTTTGGGGTTGCATTCTCCCCATCAAGTCAGGCTGAATCCCCATCGGCCTAATTTAAACTTGCGAGTGCAGTCGGTTTTTAGTACTGGCCATCGTAAGCGTCTGACCAAACAATACTTGAAAAAACATGCTCAGCAAGCCGGACTCATTTACGTACGCACTCGCCGTGACGCTGAAGGGTTAGCCGCCTGGCTGCAGGTCCAAAACTACAGGGTTTCCCCCTACCATGGCGGTTTAGGGGGCAAAGAACGTCGTCGTATTGAGGCCGATTGGATTGAGGACCGGCTCCAATGTGTCGTCTGCACCAGTGCTTTTGGGATGGGAGTTAACAAACCCAATACCCGTTGGGTACTCCATTACCAAGCACCCACCACCATTACCGAATATGTCCAGGAAGTGGGTCGGGCTGGACGCGATGGAAAGCTGGCAGAAGCATTGACTTTAGTGAGTGAACCCACTGGATGGCTCGACAATGGAGATAGCCAAAGGGCACAGTTTTTCGAAAATCAGACCAAAAAATTACAACAAAAAGCCCAGAAACTGGCTGGGCAAATTCCCAAAACGGGAGATGTTCGAGAGATCAGTCGGCAATTTCAGCATGGGGCAATTTCCCTATCTTGGTTACATAGTGTAGGACAACTGGAGTGGCTGGACCCATTTCACTATCAGCTAACGCATAACCCCCCGACTGAATCTGTGCTGCAGGCTTCTTCTACTCAGCAAATGCGTAACTATTTACACAGTCGCCTGTGCCGTTGGCAGTCACTGCTGATAGCTTTTGGCTTTCGTTGCGAAGCCCAAAAGTTGGGGAGTTGTGGTCATTGTGACAACTGTAGATAATTTTTATACCAAGTCCAGCAGTGGAGTTCTGCCTTAGAGTAAACTCCAGCTTTCGATCTGGACTTGGTATAACTATCTGGCGTGAACGTTATAGCATTAGCACCACTGGTAACCCCGGCAGCTTAATCCGACTCTGGCTTCTGAATAGCTTAGGATCAAAGCAGCGTAGCAAATGGTTAGCCATGCCTTCTCCCTTTACCGGTATGGACCCTTACCTTGAGGGATACCTGTAGCCAGATGTCCACTGTGCTCTGGCAAGCAAGATTCGCCATTGAAATTTGGCCGGTGCCTTTGGCGTCCCCATTGCCGGTGGTGCCCATTCCGTTACAGCCACCCGATGGCGATGTATCCCTCGATTTGCAGGCGGCCCTGAGAGAAATCTACGACGAAGCGGTCTATGATCTGTCGCTGAACTATAACGAGTCGCCCCCTCCCCCTGGGTTTTCAGAAGAGGAGAATGCCTGGATTACAACCCGACTTGAGGCAGGTTTATCGTCTACGACCTTTGGCTGGAGGCAAGATTTAGCTTTCTTTTCGTCCGTCAGGATGGTGCGTTCCTTTGACGGCACCGGGGGCTCCTGTGACGAAATCGCGCTCCATGTATTGGATCACATCGTCGGTCGACAGTACCTTGGCAACCGTGCTTCTGGCTATTGTCAAAGCCGTTTCTTGATTAGCTGTTGCCGTTGCGACGGCATCTTCTACCACGACGACATCGTAACCCCGTGAATTGCCGGCATAAGCAGTGCTAAGGATACATTCATCCGTCCACAGACCAACAATCACAATCGTATCGATATCGATTGCCTTAAGTTTTTCATCCAGATAGGACTTTCCATCTTTGGTGAAGTTCCAGAACATATCCAGATGTTTGCCGTGATAGAACCAGCCATTGGCTAATTCTTCTTCCGTTGGAGCGATTTCCGCTAAAGGCTTCATACCAGCTGCTCCGGTAAAGACATAAACCGCGTTCTCTGGGTTGTCTGGACGCAGACCTCTGGGGCCATACCATCGATCCATAGCGTTGGCGATGCCGTCGTCAAACGTACGGGTCCAGGCACTCCAGGTAATGCAGACTCCGTCACTCCGCGATCGGGCTGTCCGAAAAGCTTCCACCAGTTTGACGATATTTGGAAGAATCTTGCCAGCATAGGGTCTGTACTCTTCTTGGCAATCATCTATGAGCAGGGCAATTCTACGCGGACGATCATTTAAGTTCCAAGCAGCCCAGAAACTTAGCGGCTGCCCGTGGGAACCTCCGGGAGTGCTGCTAAAGTTATCCATGGGTTGCAGCGCCAGGTTGGTATCCCGATGCTGGCATTGTTGCTTCAGAGCTTCCTCAAGGGGCAGACTGCTGCTTTCAGTCTTCTCCATCATAGTGTTCCTTGCGATAGTAACCGTATGCACACACAGAAGCTTATTTAAAAAAGTAGAGTTCGGCAATTCAAAAAGCGTACCGCTTCCCCACTTCTGTAGCAGCGCCAGGAAGTCATTTTTCTGCGGTGGGGTGCCAGCCGCCATCGCCTGACGGGCAATGTGGGCCATGATGTAGTCTACTCCAGCGGCGAGTACAGCTCGCTCGTTCTGACTGAATTTTCGTCCACGGGCATTTTCGTATTCGCGGACAAAATGCCGAGCTTCTGTCGGGCTTGGGGTTTGCGGAGCGGGAATATCCCATTGGGCTGTAAATTGAGCCGCCGCGCGACCCACCATCTCAGCTTCGGAAGCAGCATATAAGGAATCCCAGTCGTACACCACACAAATTCGGTCTCCGTCAAAGCGGCAATTTTTAGCGCCCCAATCCAGATGGGCCGGTAGCAGCGGTGCATCCTGAGCCTGGATTACTGACTGAGCCTGACGGGCAACGCCATCAACCCATTTCGATTCTGGGGTTGCATCCAGCTTCAGGTAGCAGCGATAGGGAGGTGGCCAGAGGATACTTTCTCGTGTCGGTGCCAGCGGCAATTCAGAAGGATTTTCATGCTCCAGAATGTTGGTCAACTCCGCCAGAACTCGGGCCAACTCCTGGCGGACAGTGGATTCATGGGGATTCCGCATCATTCCATCCATGAAGCAGTAGAACATTCCGGTGATGCCACCCTCGGTTTGGAACAGGCGAGATCGCAACGGTGGTGCCGGAAAACCAGCCCTTCCCAACTTGTCTACGCATCGCGCCAATTGAGAGTATGGATGAGAAGGACTAAACAGCTTGAGGACCACACGCTCCCCCGATGACAGCTCCAGACCAAATACAGTTCCAACACTCTTTTCGGTAAAGAGACCACCACGAACGGTTTGATTCAGCTCTTGCTGTACCAGATCTTCCACCAGGGTGACAATCTGCTGATTTGTGCGCGAGCCGGTGATGGTGGCCAGATCGTCCCGCCACACACCATGCTCATATTCAATTTCAATCAGGTCGTGCAGCGGCGTTATATCCATCGGCTTACAAATCCAGCGCCATTTCATGTTCAAGGATATGTTCTCTCGGGGGAGGCAAGTGACCTGTCGCACCCGTGGGTTTGAACCCTTTGTGGGTATAAAGTGTGATCGCAAAATCATTACTATCGCTAATATCAAGTATCAGCCGTTTGTAGCCTGCCGCTTTGCCCCAATCAATAACAGCATCAATCAGGGCTGCTCCTATCCCCTGGCCTCGTGCATGGGGGGCAACCCACATAGATATAAGGTAAGCAGTATGGGTTTGCTCAGAGTGGGGCGCACTTCGCACTATCCCACTGTCCACGTCCTCCCACACTGCCACGAAAGTGGGTAGGGTTTGGATCTGAGATCGCCACCTGTCTTCCGGGAAAGCTGCAACCTCTTTACTAACTCTGCTCTCGCTTGGCCAGGGCCGGTAAGTCCAAAATGGAGACTTCTTCCTGCTCTGGGCGATCCAGATTACTGGCAGAAACCGGGGCCGCGGTGGTCATAATTTTGGTGCGGCTCTGGGAGCGCCAGAAGCTGTAGCGCAGTAACGGGAACGAGGCCACCCGTTTCGCCATGGCCCAGAAAAAGACATAGCTGGCCAGCAACCGCCGAAAAGACCCAAACCGGGACTCCCTCAAATTATTGGTGAGGGGAGGTCGTTCATCATCCTGACAGGACTGATGGGTGGGGCTGGGCAACACCAGGCTATTCGCAAATCCCTGATTGGAATCATTGGATTAGAGCCAACCGCAACCACCTCGGGGCCGGTGTGCATATTTTGAATGCCGTTGGCCTGGCTGGCTGTCATCAGCACCGCCTGTTCTTCGTGGCGTTGTTTCTCGCTGCAACGCCCATCGGGAATCCCAAAGAACAGCAGGGTGCGGCGCACCACGCGATGACCAAACTTGTGAACCAGGTGGTCTTGAGGAGTGGGTTTTGCCTCCCCCTGGGCCGTAGGCTTCGTAACCGGGACGATAGCGACCGGCACGATCGCCACTTTTGGGGATGGCTTCGGCATTATCCAGGACTACCAAACAGCGGTGCTGGTTGAGGTAGTTGACGAAGTGCACATTGTGCCGCCAGAGTCGTTTTACCAATGCCGCCAATGCCGAGAATTCCAATTAATTTAACCTGCTCTTGCCTGATCCAACCCTGTAGGGTTTCGAGTTCTGTCTCTCGGGCCAAACATTGATGTACCTGGGGGCAGTCTCCCCAGTCCTGATAGCCAGCAGGAGCTGGCGAAAAAAGACCATCTTGCTCGTCAACAGCTAAATCAGAGTCTGCTGGTAGGGCCCGAGATTGAAGCTGCTGGGCCTGCTGGTGAAACACCGATTTGATATTTTTTTTAGTAACGGGTCTATCACAAATTTCTGAGAGGTCTCGCCAAAGTTGGAACCCAATAATGCGAATATAGCCCCTGTCATACCCCAGTCGGTCACTGATTTGTGAATAGGAGAGCCCCTGCCAGGACAATTGAAAAACGGATTCCTGCAAATCACTCAGGCCCGGTTCTTCAAACAATTGTCGAAGCAGCGCCAGGGCCTCTTCTTCATACATCATTCTACGTATCTTTAAAAATCAACGCACATAATTAATCACCATACCAGATACGAAAAAAGCGCCCTCCGAAGAGAGCGCTTTTTCAATTCATGGGCTCAGTCAACCAA
>CAZPYG010000159.1:0-11408 GCA_964590465.1 uncultured bacterium
CTTACAGCAAACTCCGTATAAGGTCTGACTTGAGGCGGCTGAAATCCCAGAACAATATCCTCTTTAGGAACTCCCAATTCCACCAATTGATTGGCTATTCCACCTTCGGTGCCATCATGCTGAATCCAAATTTTGCCATCCTTAATATCGAGATGCAAAAGACAGCCGTAGTCTCGCACCCCCTTAGGTGTCCAACCGACATACACCAACTGGTAATGATCCCGCTCAACATCAAAAATGGTTTGGGCTTCCACATCGCTAGATGTTTGCATAGAGCGTTCAGCCCTCTCACGAAGCAACTGCTGAATATGTTGCCGATAAGCTGCTACTCGATCCATTGCACAATTGACTCCCGTTCTGGACTGTAAATCAAGAGTTTGAGCTGGCTTCTATCTACCACCGTTTGAATAAACTTCAGACGGAAAAAAGTTTCATGAATGAAATAGGGAACCGCCAAATACAATGCGCGATCTGGCTCCTGTTCTTCCAATGCATAACGATAGTCAAGGAACTGCCCATGAGCTAAATGGAAATCGGACACTGGAGAAGGACTGATGAAGCTTTTTACCTCGACGGCAATTTTGGTATTTTCCCGTCTGGCTCCAATAATTTCATCTGCCCCAAGATCAATATACATCTCGACCCCACCCACTCGAATCTGATAGGGGTCATGGGTAATTTGCCAGCCGTCCCTCTGTAACGCGGCTTTGACTTGTGAATGATAGAAGTCTTTACCCATCGTTGACTTAAGTTTAGAGCCTGGATACGAGATCAATATAGTTCATCACAAGCCCCAAATCAAAGACCAGGAAAGGGATTTATCCTCAACTAGACTCATTGGTAAGAAATTTTATGCATATCGGTGTTTACTTCTCCGCTAATGATGTGGTCTATGACTGGGCGATCGCCTTCCTCAACAGCTACCGCACCTTCAACCCCGATCTGCGGCTGATTTTGATTCCGTTTAATAACCAATGTGATCGCCTTCTGAAACTGCAAGACACCTATAACTTCGAGATTTACACCGACCCTTCCTTTGAACGACTGGAAGCCATTGGTAAAGCCTTTGAACTGGGGCATACCCCCACTGGCCCCTACTGGTTTCGTCGCTATGCAGCATTTTGGGGACCGTGCGATCGGTTTATGTATCTCGATGCCCGCCAGGTGGTGCTGGCCGACCTCAAACCCATCATTCAAGCCCTGGATGACTACGATTTTGACCTGCTCCACTTTGACTGTGCCATTAACCAGGTTTACGAACCCGGAGAACTTCGCCGACAGCTTTTGCGGCAGGGCAAAGCTAGAGGCTTTAATTCAGGACGGTGGGCTGCTCGAAAAGGACTATTTACTCTTGAAGAATTTGAGCAATTAGCGACTGATGCGATTAAAGTGCGTGATCAGCTTAACCCCCGGAATACGGACCAGGCATTTATCAACTATTGCTGTGACCTCAAACCTGTTTGTTACGGCCATGTGGCAGAAGTGCTTGGTGGTATTTGTCAGTCAAGCTGGGCTAATCAGCCTGGACAGATTTATCAAATTAATAGTAAGTACTATCTTTGGCATTATGGTGGTCTAGATCATAGAAAACAACTAGTTTTATTGCATTGGGCAGGCTATAAGCTAAGCTTAATCATGCCAGCAAACAACATTTGGAGAAAATTTTCATTAAAGCGTCGCAATGCATTTGCATTACTGCCCGATTACTTCAAGGGAATTTTTTCAAAAATATATTATTTACTAAAGACTAATAGAATAATCAACACTTTTTATCACAGTATCAGTCAAGTCAAAAATTAGAAACTTATAAGCAGCATGAACATTCCCAACATTAATTACCTAGTGATCGGTTCACCCAAATGTGCAACGACAACGCTATGTAAGTTTTTAGAGCACCATCCCGAAGTTTTTATTTCAAATCCTAAAGAGCCTCGCTTTTTTAGCCAAGCAATTTATATGAAACGTAGGGATTGGGTTTGGTATAATAATCTCTTTCAAAACATTCAATCAGAAAAAGCGATCGGAGAGGGGACGGTAAACTATACTTGCTCAGATTATCGATTACTAGCAGATCCAGAAATTATTTATCAATATTATCCCAACATTAAATTAATCTACATGGTTCGTGACCCCATTGAGCGGATTGAATCTCATTGGCTCAATTGTGCCATTATGGGATGGCCGTCTAATATTCCAGATTTTGATGAGGCGGTTCGCAACTTTTCAATGTTTCTTAATACATCTCGATATTGGTCACATCTTAATCGCTTCCGACGCTTTTTTCCTGATGAGCAGATACATGTTATTTTCTTTGAAGACTTTGTAACGGACGCTCAAGCTACTATGCAAGCGCTGTTTCAATTCTTAGGTGTTGATCCATACTTTAAGATTCAAAATCCTACCGAAAAACACAATGCTTCTAATCAAAATTTTAGAGATGGGAGTATTGCACGAAAGCTAAGACAATCGGGAGTAATTAAGACAGCAAAGAATATAATTCCTCAATCAGTCCTGAATCAACTAGTGCCCTTATTTAAAGTAAAAAACACTGGACATCCAGAATGGAAACCAGAAACTTTGAGGTGGGTGATTAATGAACTTAAAGACGATAGTTTTAGATTTTTAGAATATTGTGATAAACCTATTGAGTTTTGGAAATGTTATGCGAATGCTTCTTAAGCTCAAACCTTTCTTCGAAGTTAATCATCAGTGAATCTTCAAATTTCTAAATCCATTGAGTATATGCTTAGTATGGCTGATAGTCATTTGGTTTGAGTCTCCCATTGCTGCCTTAGGATATCGAGTTAGAGAAACTCAACAGACTTAATACGTTTAATGTTGCACATTATCTCCTACATCCACCCAACCCGTACCTTTCTTCCATGTACTGGGGCAGGTCGCCACATCAACAACACCTTATTAGAAATTGCTGACCAAAAAGACATCCAACTTCAGCTTTTCTTCTCCCAGCAGTGGCTTACCAAGGAAAAAAGTCTCCCTGAGAACTGCCCTCTTCGAGATCTTTCTTTTCAAACATTCCCCATGCCTGAAAATCGCACCGAGCGATTGTGGAAGCTGACGGGTTTTCCTCGCATGGATCAATACTTGCCCGACTCAACCGACTGGCTCTTTGCTCCAATGGAAACCTACTTTCCTGTGACCAAGTGCCCTGTTGCTATCACTATTTATGATATTCAGGCTTTTGAACCTGACTTGCCCTGGTCCCAAACCTGGCAACATCGCTGGTTTCGCTACAAATGGGGTCGCTGGGTGCGTCGGGCTATCGACCATTCTCGCGTTGTCTTTACCATCTCAGAATTTTCTAAGCAGCGCATGGTCAACCTGTTAGGTGCCCCTGCTGACAAAATTGTGAACATCGGATGCGGCGTTGAGACTCCATTTTTTGATATTTCCACGACCTCACCTGATGATCTTACTCTCCCGGTAGCCACTCCCTACGTCTTTATGGTGGGTGGCCTACGGCAGAAAAAAGGGGGAGACTATTATTTAGCCGTTGCCAAAGCCCTGAGCAGTCGCCACAGCGATATTCAAATCGTCATTGCCGGACAATTAGAGCCTGACTATGCCAGAGCTGCCCAGGCCCATCCCAATATTCATTTGCTGGGGATAGTCCCTGATAAAGACCTGCCCAGGCTTATGCGCGGGGCACTTTGCCTGCTCTTTCTTTCCCTATACGAAGGCTTCGGCATCCCCCCCCTGGAAGCCATGGCGGCTGGAGTACCCGCTATGGTGGCAAACCGTGCTTCGCTACCGGAAGTCGTCGGTGATGCCGGAATCATCGTTGAACCAGATCAAACAGAAGCTATCGTCGAAATATTGCTTAACTTAGAAGCAGACTCTCAGCTTCGGGAAGCCTATGTTTACAAGGGCCAAGACCATGCAGCTCAATATACTTGGTCAAAAACTGTAGACAAGGTTATGACTACGTTTCAAGAGTTTGCATAGCACCGATCGATCTTCATGTCTCTCAACATCGTCTTCTGCTGGCCGGATATTTCAGGTTATATGGCTGCCTGCTGGCGCGCCCTGACTGAAAACTCTGACCTTAAGCTCTTTGTTATCGCCTTCCAGGCCAAAACAGAAACAGCCTTTGCCGATCAGCTCATGGCAGATATCCCCTGTCGGCTGCTGAACCTGTCTGAACGGAACGACTCAAATCTCATTCAATCTCTGGTTCTGCAACAACAGCCCGACATCCTGGTACTTCCTGGCTGGTTCCATACTCCCTATCGTCATCTGGCCACCCTGCCTCAGTTGCAATCCATACCGCTGGTCATGGGGATGGATACGCCCTGGCAGGGAACCATCAAACAACGTTTAGCTCCCTATATATTGGGGCGTTTGCTTCGCCGGATGGCACGTGTAGTAGTCACAGGTGAGCGCAGTTGGCAATACGCCAGACGTTTGGTAACCCCCAGCATAATTCGCCGGGGGCTGTATGGGGTCGATACAGCCACCCTGGCTCCTCTGTGGGCAGATCGTCAAGCCACCTGGCCCCAGCGTTTTTTGTTTATGGGTCGCTATGCCCCAGTCAAGGGGCTTGATACCTTAATCAACGCCTATCAGCGTTATCGGCAGCACTCTACTAACCCCTGGCCTTTAGTCTGCTGCGGCCAGGGGCCTCTGGCCCATAGCCTGCTCCACCAACCCGGCATCATCGACTGCGGCTTTCTTCAACCTCCCCAGCTCCTGGCCCAGTTGGGGCAGACAGGAGCCTTGGTTCTTCCCAGCCACTTCGATCCCTGGCCCCTGGCCCTAGTCGAAGCAGCTGCAGCAGGATTACCCATTATTTGCACCGATGCCTGTGGTTCAGCGGTAGAGATAGTCAGGTCTGGCTACAATGGCCGCATGGTGCCGCCTCAGGATGTAGAAAGCTTGGCCCAGGCCCTTTGGGCCATAGAGCAAAACCACCCTCAACTACCCACATGGGGCTTGCGATCGCAGCAGTTAGCTGCTCCTTTTTCGGCCCAGGCATGGGCTGACCGCTGGCATGATATGTGCTTTGATCTGGTTACCCCTGCTGTCTATTAATACCTATGAATTTCATTAGCCAGCTAGCCCAGTTTCTTGGCTCCTGGCCAGGACTGACCATCTTAGTTATTGGTAGTTGGTGGGCATTAAGCACCAAGCCCAATCGCCCCCCGTGGCCATGGATAGTGCTAGCTCTGTGTGGCTTTGCCGCATCGCTCAGCGAGTTTAGAAGCGAGTTTATTCCCAACCCGCCACCCTTTGCCTTTCCCTTACAGACCATGCGCCAGTTGGGGCGACCTATTACATTTACCCTACTGCTATTGCTATTGGTGCTCGCCCTGCGTACCCCTCGGGGTTGGCGACAGGCTTGTTACCCCAAGCCCCTGCAAGCTTTGGTGCTTCTGCAGGCAGTATTACTGCTCAAGGTATTCCTGGAAGGTGATATCCTGTTCGGTCTATTGGCGGTAACCACCTACCTCAGCCTGATCATGATGGTCGTCCGGGGACCCAGCCGCTGGCTGCAAACCGAGTCAGACTTTGTATGGGCTATGCAGGCCCTGGCCCTAACCGGCGCGGTATTCCTTACAGCCAGTCTCTATCAAGCCAGTGTTAGCTCAGCCCCCATGCTGATTGTGCACGGCTTGTTTATGGGCACCACGGGCAATCCCCAGGCTGCCGCGATTCTGCTAATGGCCCTGGTCCCCAGCCTCCTGTTTCTGCTGCTCTACCCCAACCAGCCAACCTGGCAGAGAGGGCTGTGGCTGATCCTACTGTTATCTACAGGCTATGCCCTGGTGCTAACCGGGTCACGCATGGGTATGCTGGCCACTTTAGTAGGGCTGGCTGTGTTCTTTGGCCAGCGGTCTAGCCGCTGGCTCAAGCTGGGTCTGGGGTTGGTCATTGGAGCAGCTATGATGGCGACCTTGGTGGATGTTCAGGTTTTGGCTAATGTGATTGGTCAGGCGACTCCAGCGAAACTAACGAGCCTGGAAAATACTCGGGCTATGGTTTGGCAGGCCCAGTGGAATACCTTTTTAAGTAATCCTCTATTTGGTGCTCCCCTAACCGGAGAAAGATTGGGATTTGGGGAAAACTCCTGGCTGGCCGTGGCCGCAGCAACCGGAATTGTAGGTTTGGCAGCGGCGGGTTACTTTGCCTATCAATGCTTAAAATTTATGCTTAAACTCAGTCGCATTGGTTCTCGCATTCCTCAATATCGTCTCCATTGCGATACGGTCATTATGGGGCTGAGTGTGCTGCTGGTGGGCAGCATTTTAGAGGCATACCTGTTAGGACTCATTACCTTTGCCCTATTGGCCCTGGGTATATATTTAGTGCTAGGCCAATTTTTAATCGAAGTCGATCGTCACGAAAGCCAACGTCGCTTACCCCCTGTCTCTGCATCAGCGCTGTATCCGATCTGGCCCCAGCCATGATCATCCATACGATTCGCAACCTGGATCGCAGCACTGGTGGCGTGCCTATGGCACTCACTCACCTACTGGCTACCCTGGCCCATCAGAATGCTCAACAGTCCTGGCAGTTAGTTGCCCAAACCAGCTCAGAACCTCTCCTTCAAACTCAGCACATTGCTCCTAACTATGGCTGGCAAAGACTGCCGGTAAATACGTTGAGCTATGCCTTCCACACGGCATTACTTCCGCTGTTGACTGAAGGTTCTGTGCAGGTGGTGCATGATCATGGCATCTGGTTACCAAATAACCACTGGGTAGCTCGGCTGTGTCGTCGTTGGCAGGTGCCGCGAATCGTTAGTCTGCATGGCATGTTAGAACCCTGGGCATGGCAATATAAAGCCGCCAAAAAACAGGTGGTTTGGCAACTGTTTCAGCGACAAGATTTATTTTCCGCAAGTGCCCTACATGCCACATCCTTAGCAGAAGCCCAACGGATTCGACAAATTGTACCGCACCTGCCCATAGCAGTTATTCCTTGGGGGGTTGACTTTCCCCCTACAACAGATCTCCCTGAGCCCGATAGCAAGCCTAACCATCTCCGCCAGGTGCTTTTCCTATCCCGTCTGCACCCCGTTAAAGGTGTCTTAACCCTATTAAAAGCCTGGCATCAACTACAGCCTCGGGGATGGGAACTACTGATTGCTGGTCCGGACGAAAACGGTCACCAGGCCGAGGTGAGGCAAACAATCACCACTCTAAACTTACCAAGAGTGCGCCTCCTCGGCTCCCAGACTGATGCCCAAAAGTGGCGGCTTTATCAACAAGCTGATTTATTTGTTTTACCAACCCGTAACGAAAATTTCGGCCTAGTCATTGCTGAAGCCCTGGCTGCTGGTACCCCTGTGATTACAACTCGATCAGCTCCCTGGGCTGACTTAGTGACCTACGACTGCGGTTGGTGGATTCAGTCCGGAACAGAATCCTTAGTAGAGGCGCTAGAATCCGCTATGGCTTTAGATCGGCAGCAACTAGCAGCTATGGGACAACGAGGGTATCAGTTAATCCACAAAAAATACACCTGGTCAAGGGTTGCCGAACAGATGCTAGAAGTTTATCAGTGGCTGTCAGAGAAGAACTCAAGGCTAAGTTCAATATCGAGCAGCAGATTCATTTTCTAAATCTCCTTACCATTGGGGTTATTGTTGGCAGCATAAAGCTTTAAAAGCATCGAGTAGTCCGCCAATAATATAATTCACTATAGCGATTCTTACTCTGACCAGGTACATGCTAGTTTCCTAAACCTATAATCTTTAGGCCTTCTCACTGTCGAAGTGTACCTCATGAGTCCAAGAACCGCCATATCCACCGTTCTTCTAAAATGTCAACAAAATCAAATGGAAGATTAATAATGCTAAGAGTACTCCCAGGAAGTAATTATCCAGTAATCATTTAAGATGTCTCGACTCCGCTTCGCTTCGTTGCTCTTCTAGAGCCGCTAACGCGAACAATACGACCGGCTGTGTCATTCCGACCAACGGGAGGAATCTCGGTTGGATGACTTTTAAGTTGGAATACTCTAAAATTAAACTAAGAAGAATCAATAAATTGCCATACTTAGATTATCAAAATTTCACTTGGAATAATTAATGCAAACCCAGAGACTTATGCAATCAAAAAAAGATGAGTCAGGCAAGCAGAAAAACTGCATCGGCATCTCTGTCCTAGGAAGTCGATTCCTGAAAGATGAAAGAGTTATTAGCTGTATTCGATCATGGAAAAATATCATAGATGTCACCGACTTCAAAATTATTAGTGATGGCACTTTAACTTCAGAAGATATTAATTTTATTCAAAATGATCTTGAAATTAAAGTGTTTGACGATCAAATAATTGAAGATTTGGTTGTTTCAAAAATCAAGAGTTTACCTCATATTTCTGCCTATCTCGAAAATATTCGCCATTATCGAAAAGCAATTTACTCTCCTTTATTATCTCAAACACATGATCGCTGTCTGCTTATTGACTCAGATGTGCTAGTCACTCAAACTATTTGTCTACCTCCTTCAGATGAGGCTCCAGAAATTCTCATATCTCCTGATGATATCCCAGCCTATCGGTTACACTGGTCAGCAGGATTCAGGATTCCTTTAGCTCCATGTATCAACTCTGGCTTTGTCTACTTCAAACCTTCCTGTATTAATCTTGAGTATTTAGAATCTGTATTTGAAAAAGTGCGTTCTCCTTCAAAGAATAAGTGGTGGATAGAACAAGCAACCTGGGCCATATATTGTGGCTACGTTGAGAGCAAAGGATTATTTGATGGGCAAGATGCTCGGGTTGTAAGCGGGCTTGGCAAGCGTTCCGCCCAGGAAATTGTCGGCAATCAATTTGTCTGGTACAGAAAGTCGAACCCTAACACTAAGGAAGAAGTATTTGAAATGATTAATGGAGCAGCAGTCATTCATTTTGCTGGACCTGGAAAAAGATGGATTGATTTAGCTGCCCAGAAAAAAATCAGAGATGAAAAAGACAATCCAAGAATGCTGAGGTGGAAGCCATTAGAGAATGCCAAAGGATTAGCAATTTTATTGCTGACTATTCGACTAGCGATTATCGGAATCGCAGAAAGACTAGGAAAACAGTAATCTGCAAGAATTATCAGTCAGGAAATAATAATGAATAAAAACTTTGCTGTACAAGTCAAAGCTACACATTACTTCTCGTCAAAATACGATGATGTCCAGAGGTTTATTTCTTATTTTAAGCAGATCGAGATGGCTAAGTCTTTAGCTCCAGAAAATATTCTTGAGGTCGGGTCGGGCAATATGACTGTTGCCAACTACCTTCGGCAGTCTGGGATAGCTCTTCACACTTGTGACTTTGACAAAAATTTGAATCCAGATTTTTTGGCAGATGTTAGAGATCTTCCCTTTGAAGATAATTCGTATTCTTTGGTAATGGCTTGTGAAATTTTAGAACATCTTCCGTGGTCGGATTTTGATAAAGCACTTTCAGAGATAGCTCGTGTTGCGAGAGATTATGTAATTATCTCGATTCCCTATTCGTCGGCAAACTTTGAATTTGTTTTTGAGTTTCCTTTAATTAAACGTTTTTTTAAAAGGCCATTTTTTAATATTTCTGCCTCAATACCTTATTTTTTTAGAGCTGCTAAATTTGATGGTCAGCATTATTGGGAAATGGGAAGAAGGGGTTTTTCTAGAACTAAAATCAGAAGCACCATGCAAGACTACTTCCTTATACTAGATGAAAGCAGTCCTGTCCTTAACTCTTGCCACCGCTTCTTCCTTTTGCGAAAAAAATAAATCGCACTTTCTTATTAAAGTCTTCTGGCTAGTTTTTTAGACTTCGTCTAGCAGACTAATATAGAGATTCTATTTGATTCGTGAAAATATTTTGAAGTAAAATCACCACCTGGCAAGGGCTTGGAGCCGCAGTATACGTAGAACAGGTCAAATCGGATTGCTATATCTTATACCCTAATATCTCATACCCTGAAGTTAAAAGCCTTAGAGGCACCTGGTTGCCTTGGCGGTCATAAGGAAGCTGTGTTCTCATATGCGATTTAAGCCACAAATTTAGAAGAATCTAGATATAAAGGAAGTCAGATGTAGTGATTCTTGAATAGGCAAAGTGCACGAACATCTCGCTATGGAAGCACTTTAGAGATTGCTTTGTATCTCATGCAAGTAAGAACCTCTATGAAACCCAGTCCGCAGACGATCGCGCCCGCCAGTTCGTCCTAAACCACTACACCTGGGACCGCGTCGCTGCCCAACTCATCGGCCTGTATACTGCCATCCTCAACCCAAAGCCCCTGTCCCCATGATCAAAACCCTCACCGACTACGAATACACCTACCAAAGCTCCCAGGCGGGGCACCATCACCAGTACCTGGTTCCCCCCATGCTCCAGGTCTTAGCCCACTTACAGCAAAGCCATTCTCAATCCCCCACTCTTCTAGATTTAGGCTGCGGTAACGGCAGCTTCAGCCATTTTCTAGCCACCCAGGGCTTTACCGTCACCGGCATCGAAGAATCTGCCTCTGGCATCGCCCAGGCCCAACAAACCTACCCCAACTGCTAGTTCCGCCAGGGCAGCATTTACGATCTTGACCTCACCGACCTGCGCCAGTCCTTCGACGTAGTCTTCTCCGCCGAGGTGATCGAGCACCTGGTTTACCCCAGAGAACTGGTGCGCGTTGCAAAACAGTGCCTTCATCCCGGCGGCACCCTAATTGTTACTACCCCATACCACGGCTATTTCAAAAACCTGGCCCTGGCCCTCACCGGCAAACTGGATAGCCATTTCACAACCCTGTGGGATGGAGGGCACATCAAATTCTTTTCGGTCTCCACCTTAAGCGAACTGGTAACCGCCGAAGGCTTTACCCTCCGTGAATTTCAATTTGCCGGTCGCATCCCCTATCTGTGGAAAAGCATGATTTGTGCCGCTACCCTAGCTCAGACCCCTTAATACCAACCGTCCTGGGTACAATACATACAATCCTTCAACTTTCTACCGTGCCCTGCCATGTCCACCGCCCAACCCACCTACGACGACATCCTGCGGCTGTTTCAAGAAACCGACCGCAAGTTTCAAGAAACCGACCGCAAAATGCAAGAGACCACCCGCCAGATTAAAGAACTCGGTAAGCAAATCGGTGGCCTGGGCTCTAAATTTGGCAGCTTTACCGAAGGCTTAGCCCTGCCTTCCATGGAAACCATCCTGCGCGAACGCTTCGGCATGGAAGTGATTAGCCCCAGCGTGCGCGTTAGCAAGGCCGGACAACACATGGAACTTGACGTACTCGCCTACGCCAACGGTGCCGTCAATCAGGCTTACATTGTCGAAGTCAAAAGCCATGCCCGCGAAGCCGCCATTACCCAACTTAAGCAGCAACTACAGCGCTTTCGCGACTTCTTCCCCGAACACCAAGACAAACAAGTTTACGGCATTTTAGCCGCCGTTGACATGTCAGAT
>CAZPYG010000160.1:0-11405 GCA_964590465.1 uncultured bacterium
TCCCTGTGGGAGAACCGAAGGGAGGAATCTCGGTTGGATAACTTTTTAGTTGGAACACTCTTACCGAGAGGATCTAACCCGTCATCTCCTTATGGGCGGGAATCCAATCGGTCGGGGAAGCCCAGGGTCCTAACCCTAAGCCCCGGAAAGTCTATCCAGGGCTTAGGGTTGGTTGTCTGATTAACCTTGACGGGCGATGCCCAGAACCGCCTAAACCTTGGCGGGGGCCTTGGTCCACTCGGTATGGAAGGTGCCTTCTTTGTCTACCCGCTCGTAGGTGTGGGCCCCAAAGTAGTCCCGCTGGGCCTGGGTCAGGTTTTGGGGCAGGCGATCGCGGCGGTAGCTGTCGAAGTAATCCAGGGAAGCGCTGAAAGCCGGCACCGGAATGCCCAGCTGAGCCGCCATGGCGATCACTTCCCGCCAGGCATCCTGGCGATCCAGAATGGTCTGCTTGAACTCGGGAGCCAGCAGCAGATTGTCGAGGTTGGGGTTTTCGTCAAAGGCCCGCTTAATCTTATTCAGGAACCCCGCTCGAATGATGCAGCCCCCCTTCCAGATGCGGGCGGTTTCGCCCAGGTCAATGCCGTAGTCATAGGTTTGGGACGCTTTACCAATCAGCGCCATACCCTGGGCATAGGAGCAGATCTTAGAGCAGTACAGGGCATCGCGAATTTTGCTGATGGTGGCCTTTACGTCGCCCTCAAATTTGGCGGTAGGACCGTTCAGTTCTTTGGATGCCGCTACCCGCTCCGCCTTAATGGAGGACATGATGCGAGCATTCACTGCCGCGGTGATGGTGGGAATGGCAACCCCCATTTCCAGGGCGCTGATCACCGTCCAACGACCGGTACCCTTTTGACCGGCAGCATCGACAATCATCTCCACCAGGGGCTTGCCGGTGTCTTCATCCAGGTTGGTGAAGATGTCAGTGGTAATTTCAATCAGGAAAGAGTTGAGTTCATCGGTCAGGTTCCACTCAGCAAAAACTTCATGGAGCTGATCGTGATTCAGGCCCAGCACATTCTTCATCAGATCGTAGGCTTCGGCAATGAGCTGCATATCGCCGTATTCGATGCCGTTGTGCACCATCTTGACGTAGTGGCCAGCACCGCCGGGGCCAATGTAGGTGACGCAGGGGCCATCATCCACCTGGGCCGCGATTTTGGTGACGATATGCTCAATCTCGCCATAGGCCGCCCGGGTGCCGCCGGGCATCAGGCTGGGTCCGTTGAGGGCACCTTCTTCGCCGCCGCTGACCCCCATCCCAATGAAGCCCAGCCCTGTAGGTTCCAGCTCCTTAACCCGACGCTCAGTATCCTCGTAGAGGGAGTTGCCGCCGTCGATGATCATGTCCCCCTCTTCCAACAGGGGCTTGAGCTGACCGATAACCGCATCAACGGGGCCACCCGCCTTCACCATCACCAAAATCCGGCGGGGGCGCTCCAGGGATGCAACGAATTCTTCCAGGGAATAGGTGGCCTTTACATTTTTGCCCCCCGCCCTTTCGGCCATGAAGCGATCGGTTTTTTCCCGGGAGCGGTTATATACAGCCACGGGGAAACCGTTGCGCTCCACATTCAAAGCCAGGTTTTCACCCATGACCGCCAGGCCGATTACACCAAAACTCTGTGCCATATAACTTTCTCGGTAACTGTTCTGTGTTTCTGAGTAGGTTGGCGAGTGGCCGACCGGTTGGCTCGCCTGCAAAAACAAAATCTGTCAACAGGGTAAACAGATTTTGGGAATGGCAATTCATCCAAAAGGATTTCTTTAGGCCATCCCTAGATTCGCCAAGAATCCATGACTGAATGTGGTATTACACAATACCTTTAGTAACCACGAGGGTTTCTACACCAGTTCCAGCTCGACAACTGGAGCTTTCCCTCAGGCAAAACTCCCCTTCTGGACTTGGACAGGGTTTAGAGCCATATCTATATCCATATCTACAAAGGAACTTCCGCGATGTCATCTACGGCGGGTAACTTGTCGATCATCTGCCAGGCATAGCGTTCTGAGGGACGCTGACACCGTACCGCATAGGGACAGCTCAGACAGTGCCCTTCCGACAGATTTACCCTGGGAAAGGGTAAATCTGTGGCCATCAACTGCGACAGGCGACTGGTTAGCCGCCGCAAATCCCGCTCTGTCTTGCGGTGCTTGGTAGCAGAATAGGGAATCTCAACCTGGGTGGGCTTCAGGTGGTGGGTGGCAGCATCCTTTGCCCGGACGAACCAGTACTCCATGGTTAACTGAGCGGGGTCATATTCGGTGGTTTCTGCCAGCACATAAAGATAAAGACGGGTTTGCCAATCCTGCAGCAGAATTTTCTTACTCCGGGGCTTGAGGTAGGTTTTCCAGTCCACAATCCGCGATCCATTGGGGGTCATGACCAGCAGGTCGTACACCACTGTCAATAAAAAATTGCCAAAGGCCAGGGTGCGGCGGTGCTCGCTCTGGCGAAATATTTCATCTTTGCCCTGGAACAGGTCCGGCGCTGTCTCGACCAGCTGATGCACGGCCTCAGCCAGTTCTGGGTCTGTCGCCAGTAGGGGATCCACAGATATACCCAACTCCCGCTGCTGCATGACCAGGTGAAACCGGGTCCCCCACTCCTGACTGGCTAACACGTCAGGATTTGTCGGTACCACCAGTTGGTCAAGGTACCCATACTGAAATTTGCGGGGACATACTTCTAACTGCTTGAAATGACCCTGAGTCAGACTGGTGAGCATGGGTTTAAGGGGAAACATTACAACAGGTTACCCACCATCAACAGATTTGTGGACCCACGAAAAAACGCGACTCTCCCCTTGACTATTTTCCCCTTGCCCTCAGCTTCTCAGGGAAACTTCTGACAAAATCACGCTTTCAATTGTTGCCAAGGCGCTAAAAAATCCCCCATCAAATGGCCTAAAAATTCTGTATCGCCTGAGGGTATGAAGAGGCTCAGCTTCGCGGTTGTCCAGGGGGATTCTTTTTTGCAACGGCAAAGATTAACTTTGTTATCAACGAGTTATATCAATACTAACAATCGGTATATTGAATATGTGGTTGATGAAACCACCCTGGCAGATAAAACAGCCAATTGTCCAAACACAAGAAGGAGTGAAAGCGCTGTTAAATTTCCATCTGTCTCGTTCACAAACCAGCACCCAAACCCTGGGCCAATACTTCCCCCACTGAAAGCCGGGAGCACTGCATTCGACAGCTGATCTAGTCAGCCTTGATTCGGAAGTTCATCTCCAGCCATTTCTGATGAAGATAGGGGAGGTTCCTATGGACCGGTTTGGGTGTTGTTGTGTTTAAAGCCAACCCCGGATTACGGTGATGGCTCTTTTCCCCCGAGGTATCGCGGTTTCAGATCTAGCCCCTGGTTCGCCAAGCTGCCACCGGAAAGCTAGAATCGACCATGAGCTAAGCCCTGACTCATGTAG
Organism: uncultured bacterium; assembly: GCA_964590465.1. Lineage (GTDB taxonomy): Bacteria > Cyanobacteriota > Cyanobacteriia > Phormidesmidales > Phormidesmidaceae > CAZPYG01. The sequence goes on from CAZPYG010000160.1 coordinate 3,435, forward strand.
CGACCGCCCCTGAGGATATCCCCGATGGCCATTATTGCCGTAAAAGCCTGGTATCTAGCGTCTTACGAGCCCATCCGAGAGTTAGAAAAACGTCCCCATGACCTGCGGTTGAGCAAAAGTAGCCTGCTCAAGACGGGCTTTCGGGCTGATTTTCTGGATGAAAGTTTAGAAGTGCGCCAGGCTGAATGGTTTCAGCGCTACCTGGATGGGGAAACGGTGTCCTTTTATATTGAAGGCAGCGGGGGCTACTCCATCTCTAATATTGACCTGGTGAGCCACGAGATTTATTTCACAAAGCAGGACGTCATGGCCCACCTGGAGCCGATCATCTACTTCTGCTATCAAACGGAATTCCCGGAATCGGGAGAGCTGCTGAATCAAGGTTTGACGGCAGCGGTGGACAGCTTAAATCAGAAATCCCGCCTTCCCCTGACCCTGGAAGTCTCTGCCCGGCTGAGTGAAGGTCCGGCCCGGCTGCAGAGTACCCTAAACCGGAAGATTCGCAAGTCTCTGCTGTTTGTGGCGGATGGAACACCCATTTTGCCGGCTGGGGGCGATTCCAATTTAGTGGTTCCCAGTCCCAATGTTTGTGTGGAAATGGGCTACGCCCTGCAGGCTAAGCAGGCGGATCAAATCCTGCTGGCACAAATGGAACGTCCCGACCTGCCGGGTCAGTATCCGTTTGACGTGCCCGCTGACAGGCGGCTCACATTCAAGACTAAAAGTGATTTGAATAAGACCCTCTCCAAAGCCCTTGAAAAACACTTATCTCGCTTTAATCTCTGGATCTAATGGAGGATTAGGTAAGGATTACTCAATTCTGTAACTTGGTACAAAGGGAGCGTTCCTCCACATCGCCGAAGGTATCCTCCAGGCCATCGGAGGTGGACCAGAGCTGCAGCTCCCGCATCCCCGGAGTATCAATCAACAAGGCCCCGGAAGGTAACAGCAGTAGTTGACGGTGGCTGGTGGTATGGCGGCCTTTGCTGTCATCACTCCGTCATTACCCGATAAGCTCCCCGATGCTCCAGGGAAATGCGTCCAGGGAAAAAGCCCTGGGTAGCCAGGGGTAAAAATGCGGCAGCGGTGCTGGTGTCACAACACCAACCGATTTGTTGTAATTGCAATGGTTTTTCCTCAGGTGAATGGCACATTATCCAAAATGAGAATTGCTGCTGAGTCCAGATGGGCTGTTACCTTCCGTGGCCTATGTCCCTTTCAGAGGTCAGCTGGCTTTCAAGAGTAGAGAAAGCTCGATGACTGTGGCAATGAGGCCTGCCAGAACCACAACTGCAGCGTAGGGGGTAACATTCAGCCGCGATGGGGTTGTTGAATACCGTTATCCCCCTGGGGAGGCTTTGCCGTACCCAGGAATATAGATGTCTTTTTCATTTGCAAGCGTTACCATGTCAATAACTAGTTACAAAAATTCACAAGTCTTCACTTTTCTATGTTTACCGATTTGCTCAGCGCAACCCAAGACTACTGGCACAAGCTGGATGAGGTGGAAGTGGCCTACAGGCACAACGAAATGACCCTCGACGAGGTTAACGCCGAAGTCCAGCGATTGATGGTCGAGCTAGGCGACCATCGTCGTCAGGCCCTGAAAGACTTTTGGGCTAGTCTGGAATATTTTATGCAGCAACAAAGGGAAGTTCTGGCTGGCACAGTCGTCCTGGGAGTACTGGCCTACGTTTGGCTGACAACCGGGGTTTAGTGCTATTGGTCCTAGTCTAAGGGACCTTCTACGGATTGCGCCTGCTGCAGGCGCACCCTTCGAAAAGGCGTAGGCCAACACCAGGCTCAGAACGAATCCCTGACCGGGGCTTACAGCATCGCCAGACGAGCTTTCAGAATTTCAGCCTGGGTTTCGGCCTCGGCTAGGGCATCCCGGGCACCCTGTACCACTTCAGCGGGGGCTTTTTGGACAAAACCGGGGTTGCTGAGTCGTCCACTGAGGGATTTGCTTTCCCCTTCAATTTTGCTCAGGTCTTTTTCCAGCTTGGCTTTAAGGGCGTCTACATCCACCACACCCGTAAGGGGGATGAGTACCTGTACCGTCCCCACTACGCCAGCAAACATTTTGGTCTGGGGTACCGTACCGCCGGCTTCCGGTAAAGCCTGCACTGTGCCAACGGCTGCAACCGCAGGCTGCAGCTGCAGCTTAACGGCAGCCGCTTCGATGGCGGGTTGGGGCTTTGATGAGGCAGACAGGGCCCGGCGCTGACCCAGGACTTCCCTCTGCCAGGCTTTATAGGAGGCCACTAACTGTTGACGATCTTTTGAAGTCAGCAGATTCTTGGTCACAAAGCGATAGGTGAACCAGATGCCGGTCAATTCCATCAGGGCGCCAAATATGGGCACATCATCAACGGCATCCACGATGGCGGTGGCCAGCTTGAGGGCCACAACCCCGGCTCCCAACCACAAAAGCGTGACGGCGGGTCGACGAACATCGGCAAAGAAATTATTGAGATATTCCAGCGGTTGCTCCAGGAGAGGCCGCATTGTCGTCCAGAAGTCCTGGAATTCGGTCACGACCGCATTGGCACTCTTAGCAGAGACTTTGGCCGCTGCCGCAGCGGGGGAATCCCCAGGACTGGCAGTCTGGTGCCCGGGAACCTGTCCACCGCGAATCGTCAGGCTATCAATTTTGCCCAGATCCCGGATGTAATCGGCGGTGGCCTGCAGAATGTGACGTTCCTCGGGGTTTTCGCTTTCCAGAATGGTTTCAATTTTGGTGGAGGGTTTAATGCCAGCTTCTGCCCGCAGGTTACGGACAGTGCGTACGGTGTTGAACAGCAGGGTGAACTGCTGCTCCAGGTCGGTATCGATTAAGCCAGGTAACACCGTGGGATAAAGCTGTACCGCCAGGAACTGGTCCTCCCCAACCTGGTTGAGGGTATGCCAGATCTCTTCGGTAATGTGGGGCATAAAGGGATGCAGCAGTTTGAGAATGCCATCCAGCACGAAGGCCAGGGTTTGCTGGGCCGTGTGTTTCGAGATTCCCTCTGCCTGCAGGCGAGGTTTCACCAGCTCGATATACCAGTCGCAAAAGTCTCCCCAGATAAACTCATACAGTTCCTTGGCGGCCTCACCCATGCCGTACCTATCCAGGTAACTGCGGACCTCCTGCACGACCTGGTTAAAGCGGGACAAGATCCAGCGGTCCGCCAGTTCCAGCTGGTCCAACTCGGGTACTCCCAGGTCCTGGGGTGTTTTGCCGTCCAGGTTGAGCATGACGAAGCGGGCGGCGTTCCACAGCTTGTTGGTGAAGTTGCGGGAGGCTTCCACCGAGGCGGACTCGTCGGTTTCACGATTGTATTCCAGGCGAACGTCCTGCCCGGCTCCAGCCACTTCCCGCACCAGGGTATAGCGCAGGGCGTCGGTGCCGTACTTGTTGATCAACACCAGGGGATCGATGCCGTTGTTGGCCGACTTCGACATTTTTTTGTTGTTTTCATCCCGCACCAGACCATGGATATACACCGTTTCAAAGGGCATGGTGTCGGTAAAGTGCCCGGCCATCATGGTCATGCGGGCGACCCAGAAAAAGATGATGTCGAACCCGGTGACCAGGGTAGAGGTGGGGTAGTAGGTCTGCAGATCCCTGGCGGACTGGTCGGGCCAGCCCATGGTGGAAAAGGGCCATAGCCCGGAGGAAAACCAGGTATCCAAAACGTCCGGGTCTCGCTCTAGCTGAACGGTTTCCCCAAACTGTGACACCGCCTTAGCCACGGCATCTTCCACCGTAGCGGCAACCACAAAAGGAGTCTGGTCTGTGATTTCGCCGCCGGTCTCGCTAACGGCATACCAGGCCGGGATCTGATGCCCCCACCACAGCTGCCGGGAGATGCACCAATCCTTCAGGTTCACCAACCAGTCGCGATAGACCTTGGTCCACCGTTCGGGAACGAAGCGGGGAGAATTGCGATTGTCCAGGTAATCCAGGGCTTTATCCGCCAGCGGGCGGATTTTCACAAACCACTGGGTAGAAAGCAGGGGCTCGATGGGAACCTTGCCGCGATCGCTGTAGGGTACGGTGTGGTGATACTCTTCCACCCGCACCAAAAATCCCTCTTCATCTAGCCGCTGCACCACCGCTTTGCGGGCCTCGAACCGGTCTAGCCCCTGAAATGGCCCAGCATGCTCATTCATGGTGCCGTTTTTGTTCATCACCGTGATCATGGGCAGGTGGTGGCGCTGCCCCATCTCAAAGTCGTTGGGGTCGTGGGCCGGGGTGACCTTCACGCAGCCGGTGCCGAACTCAGAATCGACATATTCATCGGCAATGACGGGAATTTCCCGATTCATGATGGGCAGCATCAGGGTTTTGCCGATCATGGCGGTATAGCGACTGTCGTTGGGATTCACCGCCACGGCGGTATCCCCCAGCATGGTTTCTGGGCGCGTTGTGGCCACCTCCACATAGCCTGAACCATCCGTCAGGGGATAGCGGAAATGCCATAGATTGCCGTCAACCTCCCGCTGCTCCACTTCCAGGTCAGAGACAGCGGATTCGCTAGCGGGGCACCAGTTCACCATGTAGTTGCCCCGGTAAATCAGCCCTTCCTCATAGAGTTTGGTAAAGGCGGTGAGCACCGCATGGGACAACCCCTCATCCATGGTGAAACGCTCACGGGTCCAGTCAACCGAAACCCCCAGCTTACGAAGCTGGTTGACGATGGTGCCGCCAGACTCTTCTTTCCACTCCCAGGCCCGCTCCAGATAACGTTCCCGCCCGACATCTTCTCGGGTTTTCCCCTCGCCCCGCAGCTCTCTGTCCAAAATAGTGCTTACGGCAATGCTGGCGTGGTCGGTGCCCGGTAGCCACAGGGTATTGCGCCCGGTCATGCGCTGGTAGCGCACCAGGGTGTCAATCAGAGCATTTTCGAAGGCGTGCCCCATATGTAAACTGCCGGTGACGTTGGGCGGCGGAATCACCACACAGAAGGGCTCCCCGGGATGGTCGGGGTCAGCCTTAAAGACCTGATTTTCTTCCCACTGGGTCTGCCACCGGGCTTCGGTTTCCGTGGGGTTATACTGCGTGGACAGATTGGGAACTGTTGCCGTCATCACAAAACCTGGAGCAATTAGAGTAATGATTGAGAACCCATGGATAGCCCAGACCTGGAGTGTTCTGTTTAAGGAAAACTCCCGCTCCCAACCTGGACTCAGTTTGGGTTACTGACAGTTTACCTAGGGATGCTGCCGTTTGGATGGCGAAAGGGGCCTTTGGAAGAAATTTCGGTCGGGGACACGGGCTTCAGACCCTTTTAGTTTCCGGTTTCCTGGTTTCTGGATTCTGCCCTGGGGGGATCAGGTCTGAGCATTGCCTTCTACCAGAGTGGCAATGTGTTGCACCAGATTATCCAGATCCAGGGGTTTGACCATGTGTTGATCAAACCCGCTGACCAGGGATCTCTGCTGGTCTACCTCCCGGGCATAGGCGGATAGGGCAATGGCAGGTACCTGCCGTCCATCAGGAGTAGGAATATCCCGAATTCGCTTGATCAACTCGTAGCCGTCCAGATCGGGTATACCCAGGTCACTCAGCAGGATATGGGGTCGCAGAGTCTCCCACTGAGCCAACGCTTCCGCCCCTGAGCTAGCGGTGATTACCTTGGCCCCATAAAATGTCAGGACCGTAGCCAAAAGTTCCCGGGTATCCCGGTCATCATCCACTGCCAGGATGCGAAGGCCATGGAGATCCATCACTTCAGGGGTCGGCTTTGTCGTACCCTGACTTGCTTCATTGCCCTGCAGCCGGGGGAGTTTGATGGTAAACGTAGCTCCCAAACCATCCCCGGGACTGTCGGCGGTGATAGTGCCGCCATGGGCCTCCACCAGGTAGCGGACAATCGCCAGACCCAGACCCAGACCACCATACAGCCGGGTAATGGAAACATCTTCTTGACGAAAAGACTCGAACAGGTGAGGCAGGAAGTCGGGGCTGATGCCTTTGCCGGTGTCGGTGACGGTGATTTGGGCGTAGGTAACGGGAGGCTGGGGGGTTGGGGAGCTAGAGAGCTGGGGGGCGAGACTTTTGGATACAGCCTGATCACCGACTACCGCTACTGGTATATTCCTCTGCGCCCCTACTTGCTCTCTTCCTCCCTCGCTCCCTTGCTCTCTTCCTGCAACCTGCTCCAATCGCACCTCAACCCGTCCGCCGCTGGGGGTGAACTTGATGGCGTTGGAGAGCAAGTTCCAAATAATTTGTTGGAGGCGGGCTTCGTCGCCGGTGATCTGAAGGGGTGTCCCCTGAAGCTTGGGGTCGGTACTGGCTGGATTGAACTGGAGCTCGATGGACTTGGCGACGGCGGCGGGCTGTACGGTTTCCAGGGCGGACTGGATAACAAAATTCAGATCGACGGGGGTGGTTTTGAGTTTGAGTTTGCCCCGCAGGATGCGGGCGATATCGAGCAAATCATCGATCAGTTGGGTTTGCAGTTTGGCGTTCCGTTCGATGGTGGCCAGGGCCTGCTGGGTTTTGGCCGCATCAAACTGTCGCTGCTGCAGGAGTTTTGACCAGCCCAGGATGGGGTTGAGGGGCGAACGCAACTCGTGGGACAAAATCGCCAGAAATTCGTCTTTGACCCGGTTGGCCCGTTCAGCTTCAGCCCGGGCGGCCTGTTCTCGCTGTAGCAGTTCTTCCTGCCGGACGGCGACGGTTTTCTGCTCGGTAATGTCCAGGTTGATGCCGCTGAGCCGAGTCGGATTGCCCTGGTTATCCAGGGTTAGACGACCCTGGCCCAGTATCCAGCGGGTGCCTTTCTTGGGATGGTGGATGCGAAACTCAGAGCGATAGGTGGGAAAGCGTTGCTCAATTACATTGGCGATATCCTGGTTGACCCGGTCCCGGTCCTCAGGATGGATGGTATTGAACCAGGCGTCGAAACTGGGGACTCCCTGGGTTGGATCGAAACCGTAAAGGAGATAATTTTCTGGGGACCAGGTGAGTTTGTGGGTGGCAACTTCCCAGGACCAGGAGCCGGCATTGGCACTCGACAGAGCCAGCCGCAAGAGCCGTTCATTCTCGAGGAGGGCCGTTTCAGCCTGTAAACGTTCGGCTTCCAGCCTGACCCGATCGGTTATGTCAACGGCGGCGCAGGCGATGCCAACGATGGCATTATGCTCATCCCAGAGGGGATCAATGGTGACGTCGTAATAAGCCATCTGATCGGCATGGAAGATCTCGATTTCCTGGCGCAGGCCCAGGCCGGAGTCGAGCACCCGCTGCTTAAGCGAGGTCAGCCGTTGAGCACTATCGGGGGAGAGCAGATCTTCATCGCGCCGACCGATAATCTCTTCCGGTGAAAAATTTAGATCTGGGTTGTAAATCCAGGTGTAGCGGAGGTCCTGGTCCTGGGTAAATAGGATGATGGGCGCACTCTTGAGGATCAGGTCCAAATGTTCGGTTGCCCGCCTCAACGCCGTCTCTGCCCGGCAGCGTTCGGTCAGTTCCTGGCGCAGGTGATGTTCGCTTTGGCGAAGTTTTTCTTTGGTCTGCTTGAGTTGTTCGATGTCGGTAATGGTGCCAATCCACCCTTTCACCTGCCCCTGTTCGTCCTGGGTGGGCAGAGCCCGACAGATAAACCAGCGATAGACACCGTCATGGCGGCGAATACGGTATTCCATCTCAAAGGATTTGCCCCCGGTGAGGGCCTGCTGCCACTGGGCCAGGGTGCGATCGCGCTCCTCCGGATGCACCGCCTCGACCCCCTCCAGGCCCAGGGACTCTGCTTCGCTGAAGCCGGTGTATTCGTACCAGCGCTGGTTCCAGTAGTCGATTTCCCCGGCAGCATCAGCGGTCCAAACGATCTGGGGCATGGCTTCCGCTAATTCGCGATACCGTTGGCGACTTTTCCGCAGGGCGGTTTCGGTCTTTTTTTGAGCCGTCAGGTCTACGGCAAAGGCCACATGCTCGTCAGAGCTATACACCCATTGAGTGGCGCTAAACCAGACCGG
>CAZPYG010000161.1:0-11345 GCA_964590465.1 uncultured bacterium
TCGCAGTCTGGTTTACTTGCTTACCTGGTTTTATCAGACAGATCAGCCTATTTTTTACTTTTCCGTGTCTTATTTTTTCTTCAGGACTGTTACAGGAATGTGAGCACCATGGCCACCCAGGCGGTTGTCGAAAACACGCAAGCTCGGGGAATCAGCAAGCTATAGGTTTCAAAGAACTGAAGATAACTACCAAAGGAGGGAACTTAAGCGTGGGGTTGAGTTCTTGGGTGGTGGTCATTAAAGGAACCATCAGGCTTGCCTGCTCAGCGTTAGACCATACTTCGAGTTAGCTGTTTCCAGAGACTAAGGCTCGCCTTGAGGAGATTGCCGAAGACTACGGATGCTTCTATGGTGGCAAACCCTGGATCGCAGGACTTTTGGAGAAAATCGGCGCGAATGAGTTGATTGTTTCAAAAGCCCCTTCCTATCTATGGAAGGATAAGCCTGCGCCCCCCTCAAACCCCTCTAATGAATCCAAGGACAAGGGGGAAACCGCCATCCACCAGGACATAAACTCAGTCGTGGCAGAGGCATTAGTAGACCATTACGGCGGAGTCTCCGAGGCAGCTGAACAGTCTGAAGGTGCCTTAAAGGAAGAAACCCATAGTGCAGAGTATACTGGCGTGTCCCCAGACTCTCATTGATTTAGCGCTCGACTTGATATACCGATTCTCAGCATTCAGGAAACAATAGATTTTTTGTCAAGCCGTCCACAGGCTCCCTTCCAGAGGGGGCAGGAAATTTATGTGCGTACTCCCATGGCCACAGTGAAAAAGCTGCGGGAAGGGGCAACGGTGATTGATTTTGCCTACGCGGTTCATACCGATATGGGTAACAACTGTATCGGTGCCTTTGTGAACGGTGAAGAATCTCCCCTGGATCGGGTCCTGGAGACTAATAATGTGGTTGAAATTATTCAAGGAAATCGGCTCCATCCAGATCCCAACTGGTTAGATTTTGCAAAAACTAGAACAGCAAAAAAATCCATTAAGAAAACGCTCCGGCGTTTTTGGAAAGATCGGGGTTGGGGCATCGTTCGCAGCGAATTCAATATTCGAGCGATTAGTCGCAGACTAGAAGCCATCGCCGCGTTAAGAAAATGTACTTTGAGCCATCTGGTCGAACAGGTGGGGGAGGGGCGTATTACTGTTGAGGAACTTTCCAGGCTGTTGGAGCGGACGGCAATACATCAATTCGGCGAGGCTATACAAGTTGCAGACGATGAGATGAGTAGCGGTATTCTCCTGGATCAGTCTCCTGGCTTGCAGCTTTCTAAGTGCTGTTTGCCCTTTCCTGGAGACGATGCCGTCGGCATTTTTGGTATTAATGACAATGTGATTCGCGTGCATCAAAGAAACTGCACCAGTATTTGTGACGTTGATCCAGAAAAATTTCAGCAGATCATTTGGAATTGCGATCGCTGCTATATCGAACTATCTCTATCTATGAAAGATAGCCCCGATACCCTGAGGCAAATCCTAAATGAACTAGCAGCAAGAAAGCTAACCCCTGATATCCGCAACGTTTTTACCAGCAGGGATGGTAAAGCCCGGGCCACCGTGACCATTCCCCTGGAGTCCCGTGACCAGATGGAACAAATCGTTTCCTTTATTGAAAATATGCCCAATGTTCATCAGGTGAAGATGAAACGGTCTTATCCCTGCTATCCCAGTCCAGGTATCCCGGAAGAGAGGTAGGGTTTCAACCCACGCCAGTCAAGCTAAGCCCTTGGCAATTCAGCTGGAACGATACTGGCAGAGGGTTGAACAGCTTGTATTCTCTCTGGATTGCCGAGTTGATTTGTAGCTGATCCAGCCTCCAGACTTCTGGCCAGCAGGGTATTGTTACAAAATCCCGACTGTGGGGGATAGGGCCGCCATCGATTGAAAAAACTCTGCCCAGAAAATAGAGAAATACCCGATTTCGGTATCGCAATGTAAACGAATATTGCAATACAGTTAACATCCCTCTGTACCGGGCCAAATTGCCGAAACCAGCATGATACGATGCGGTTCGTAGCTTTTTAGCGATTTGGAGAAGGTATCCTTGTCACTTCGGGTAGCAGTAGTAGGATCAGGTCCGGCAGGCTCCTCGGCTGCTGAGACATTAGTAAGAGCTGGTATTGAAACTTATCTATTCGAGCGTAAGTTAGACAATGCCAAACCCTGCGGTGGGGCCATTCCCCTCTGTATGGTTGATGAGTTTGATTTGCCCCCAAACATCATCGACCGCCGCGTGCGCAAGATGAAGATGATTTCTCCCTCCAATGTCGAGGTGAACATCGGTAGCACCCTCAAGGATGATGAGTACATTGGCATGTGCCGTCGGGAAGTGATGGACGGGTTCTTGCGCGATCGCGCCGCCAAACACGGAGCGAAGCTGATCAACGGCACCGTCCACACCCTGGACCTGCCCAAGACCGAAAGCGAGCCCTATACCCTGCACTACACCGCCCACAGCAAAGATGGGCTGGTGGGCGAGAACCGCTCCCTGCAGGTAGATCTGGTGATCGGCGCTGATGGGGCTAACTCTCGGGTCGCTAAGGCCATCAAAGCCGGGGACTACAACTATGCAATCGCCTTCCAGGAGCGCATTCGTCTCCCCAAAGACAAGATGGACTACTACGAAGAACTGGCGGAAATGTACGTGGGCAACGATGTTTCCCCCGACTTTTACGCCTGGGTCTTCCCCAAGTACGATCACGTGGCCGTGGGTACCGGCACCATGCGGGTGAACCAGGCCAAGATTAAGAAACTGCAGGCCGGCATCCGTGCCCGGGCCGCCAAGCGGCTGGAAGGGGGCGAAATTATCAAGGTAGAAGCCCACCCCATTCCTGAGCATCCCCGTCCCCGTCGGGTGGTGGGTCGCGTGGCCCTGGTGGGTGACGCTGCCGGTACCGTGACCAAGTCCTCCGGTGAGGGCATCTACTTTGCCGCCAAGTCAGCCCGCATGTGCGCCGAAACCATTGTGGAGTGCTCCAACAATGGCCAGCGTATCCCCACCGAGGACGACCTGAAGGTTTACCTGAAGCGGTGGGATAAGCAGTACGGCATGACCTACAAGGTGCTGGATCTGCTGCAGACCGTCTTCTACCGCTCTGACGCCACCCGTGAGGCCTTTGTCGAAATGTGCTCTGACATTGATGTACAGAAGCTCACCTTCGACAGCTACCTCTATAAGACGGTGGTGCCTGCGAACCCACTGGTGCAGATGAAGATCACCGCCAAAACCCTGGGTAGTCTGATTCGGGGCCATGCCCTGGCTCCCACCCGTAGCTGGTAGTTGGGTTTGGGCTTCATGTTCCAATTGGTTTAATCTGAATGCTCCTCAGAACCTGGTTCTGGGGAGTTCTTTTTAGGGATAGTGGTTCTGATCCCAAGGGTCGTCCGCAACACTTTTTAGGAGCCATGCCTTTCTCAATTCCAACCATTATTGTGTTTCATTGAATGTTTAGGTATGTGAAAGGTTCTTAACAAATAACGAACCTATTCCCTATCCTGAGAGATTAAGACTTCTAACTACATCCACCGGCTACCCCTCGCACTTGATTTTGGAATTGCTCCGGCATTGTGGTGATTCGATTCAGTCCTAGGGACGCCATTCCCCATGGTCGCCTGTTACTCGCCTGTGTTCCCCTTGTGACCTCTGTTGGTTGTTTAGAGAGCATGCTTGCTCAAGCGCTTAAATGGTTACCCAATCGCCTCCCAACGATGACGGGTTCAACAACCAGGCATCTACCTCCAAAAACTTTTTTATTGTTGCCCTTGGTGCATCGGCAGGGGGCTTGCAGCCCCTGGAGAGGTTCTTCGCCACCATGCCGTCTGACATCGCAGCTACCTTCGTGGTGGTGCAGCACCTGTCACCCGATTTTCGCAGCCTGACTCCCGATATTCTGCAGCGTCACACTGACCTTCCCATTCAGGTGATGGAGGAAGGATGCCTGGTGCAGCCCCGACAGGTATACGTGTTGCCAGCAGGCTACACAGCCACCCTGGATGGACTCCGGTTCCGGTTAGGGAAGCGAGAGAATTCAGGAACAAATTACCCCATTGATAAGTTTTTCCTCAGCCTGGCGCGGGAAGTCAATGAATATAGCATCGGCATTTTACTGTCTGGCACAGGCAATGACGGCACCCAGGGGCTGCGGGCCATCCACCATGGAGGGGGCATCGCCATGGTGCAGTCGCCTGACACCACCCAGTTTGAGGCCATGGTAGAGAATGCCATTGCCACCGGTATCGTCGACCACATCCTCTCCCCCGAAGACCTGGCCTTTGCGGTGCATGAGCTGATCAACCTGGCGGTCAATCGGGATCGCCAGCCTGGTCACCTCACCGCCGAGATCCCTGACCACCAGCTCAACCGCATCCTCACCCTGCTGCAGGATCAAGCCCGCCTCGACTTCACCCAGTACAAACCCGGTACCCTGAACCGGCGCATTCAGCATCGGCTGATTTTGTCGAAGTCAGAACATCTGGAGGCCTACATCCAGCTCCTGAGCCATTCTCCGGCTGAAGTGAAACGGCTGGGGCAGGACCTGCTCATTGGCTCAACCCGCTTCTTTCGCGATCCAGAAGTCTGGGAATACCTGGAACAGGAAGGGCTGCCCAAAATTCTGACCACCCTGGAAGCAGGCCAGGTCTTGCGCATGTGGATACCCGCCTGCGCCACGGGGGAAGAAGCTTACACCCTGGCTATGGTGGCCAATGACGTGATGCGAAAGAGCAACCAATGCTTCCCCATTAAAATCTTCGCCACCGACATTGATACCGAAGCCCTGGCCCTGGCCTCCCGGGGGATTTACAGCGAAACCCTGGTGCAGGGCACCGTCTCAAGGGAGCGTCAGCAGCATTACTTCAACCACGATAATCAGACCGTTATCGTTAAACCTTCCCTGCGGGACCAGGTCGTATTTGCCCCCCACGACCTGAGCCGCAACGCCGGATTTTCCCAGATGCATCTGATCAGCTGCCGCAACGTGCTGATTTACATGCAGCCGATCCTGCAGCATCAGGTGCTGCGGTTACTGCACTTCTCCCTACAGCCCCGAGGCTTACTGGTGCTGGGTAGCTCTGAGGGGCTGGGTCCGCTGGATACCGCATTCGTCGATCGGGGCAACGGGCTCAAGGTGTTCCAAAAAAGTGCCGATGGGCCCCTGGGGATGGTGGGGCTGCCGCGCCAGTCCATGGCTCGTCCGTGGCAGCCCTCCCCGCCATCGCGTCCCCCGACCGGGCAGTACGACCGATTTCTGGGAGCCATTCTGCGACTCTACTGTCACGACCGGGCCATGACCTGCGTGCTAATTAACAGCCGCCACCAGATCCTGCATGTGTTCATGAATACGGCCCAAATGCTGAGCTTTCCCCAGCAGGAGGCTAATCTGACCATTACCGAAATGGTGCCCCTGCCCCTGAGCCTGCCCCTGAGTACGGCCCTCCACCGCATCCGTCGTGACGGGCAACCGGTTATTTTTACCGACATCGCCCTGGACAAAACCCTGACCCCGGGCAGCAAGGCTACCCTGCGGGTCAACACCGCTTCAGAATCCGGGGGGTTCAGCGATACTATCATTGTCTTAATCGAACTACTGCCGCCGGAGGATGCCGCCACTCCATCCATAGCCCCAGCTATCCCCCTGCTGTCCTTCGATTTAGACGCCGAAGCTGCCCGCCACATCGCCGACCTGGAGGCCGAACTGCAGCAGACCCGCGAGCACCTGCAAACCACCATTGCTGAACTGGAAACCACCAACGAAGAGTACCAGGCCACCAACGAAGAACTGCTGGCCTCTAACGAAGAACTGCAGAGCGCTAACGAAGAACTGCAGTCTCTCAACGAAGAACTGCACACCCTCAACGCCGAAAACCAGTCACGCATTGCCCAACTGACTGACCTCAATGCCGACATTAACAACCTGCTCAAAAGCACCGACATCGGGGTAATTTTTCTCGACAGCCAGCTCAACGTGCGCCGCTTCACCCCCGCCGCCGCCCATCTGTTTAACCTGCGGCCCACCGATACCGGCAGACCCCTCACCGAACTCACCCACTTTCTAGACATTGCCGATCTGGTGCCCAGGCTCTCCCAGGTGGTGGCGACGGGAGACCCCCTGGAGCGGGAAGTCGTCGATATTAGCGCCAAAATTACCTACCTGATGCGTCTGCTCCCCTACCGCCGCGAAGATGACACCCAGGATGGCGTGGTACTTACCCTGGTGAACATTAACGATCTGAAGCAGGTGCAGATTTCCCTGGCGGAACATCGGGCCTTTGTGCAGAAAATCGCCGAGTCTACCCCCGACATGATTTCTATTTTTGAGCTGCCCCTGGGCCGGGTGACTTACATTAACCATGCTATTGAAAGGGGGTTGGGCTATCCGCCAGAGCAAATTTACGCCGCTGGGGACGAGGGACTGCTGGGACTCATTCATCCCGCCGACCTGCCGGTTGTACAGGAACATTTTCAGCGGCTCAGCCAGGCAGCGGATGGTGATATCCTGCAATTCGAAGTCAGGTTTCTCCACCAGAACGGCGATTGGCGCTGGTTCAATCAGCGCAATACCGTCTTTCAGCGGGGCAATCATGGTAACCCCCATCAAATTCTGGGTATCAGCACTGATATTACCCAGTCTCGCCAGATGCAGCAGGCCCTGCAGCGCAGTGAGACACTATTTCGCCAAACCCTGGAAGGCTCCCAGGTGGTGGTCTTCACCCATGATTTAGACCTGCGCTACACCTGGATTTATAACCCGGCGGGAGCCTTTACCGCCGAGCAGGTGTTGGGGCGCACCGATGCCGAACTGCTGCCCGACTCAGAGGGAACGGAGCAGCTGATGGCGGTTAAGCGTCGGGTGCTTGAAACGGAGCAAACCCAACAGGCAGAAACGACTCTGTACGTGGTGTCCGATCTGCGGCCTCGCTGCTATGACGGGACCTATTCTCCCCTGTACGATGCCGAGGGCAACCTGTCGGGGGTGATGGCAGTGGTGGTTGACATTACCGAACGCAAGCAGATTGAACTCGATTTGCAGCAGGCCCGACAACAGCTCGAAGAGGCCCAACGGGTGGCCCGGGTGGGCAGTTGGCGACACGAGCTGCAAACTGACCAGGTTGAATGGTCCGAGGAGTTGTTTCGTATTTTTGATTTAGATCCCGCCCTTGAACAGCTCAATTTTGAGACCTGGCAGGCCCTGATTCATCCCGATGACCGCCCCCTTTTCCTGGAGTCCTACACAGCCGTCCGGATCTCCGGCAACAATCTCAACGTGGATGTGCGACTGTTCCCTGACCGGACCAAGCGCCAGGTGTACATTAACATCATCGGCAAGGCGAAACGGTCGGCGGATGGTACCCCCATGGAAATGGTGGGCACCATCCTCGACATCACCGATCGTAAGCGCACGGAAGCCGCCCTGCACCACCAGGCCTTTTACGACCAGCTCACCCAACTGCCTAACCGCAATCTGTTTCTGGAACAGCTCAAGCTGTTTCTACGCCGGGCCCAGCGGGACCATGCCGATCCCTTCGCGGTGCTCTACCTGGATATCGATGAGTTCAAGGAAATCAACGATACCCTGGGCCACCTGACAGGGGATATGTTTCTGGTGGAAGTGGCCCAGCGGCTGCAGTCTTGCCTGCGCCCAGGGGATGTGGTAGCTCGACTGGGGGGTGATGAATTTGCTCTGCTGCTAGAGGCCGCCGACCAGGCTACTGCCCTGGTTGTGGCGGAGCGCATCCAGGCCGCCTTTAAGGAACCCTTTACTCCCAGGGGGCAGCGATTCGCCGCCGCCGCCAGCATTGGCATCGCCCTCTACACTCCAGCCATGGCCCAGGCGGAAGACACTACCCTGCTGGAAAACGCTGACATTGCCATGTACCGGGCCAAAGCCCTGGGCTCTGGACGGGTGGAGGTGTTTGAGCCGAGGATGCGATCCCAAGACATGGCCCGCATCGAACTCAAAGCCCACCTCAAATCTGCCCTCAGCCAGCAGCAGTTTGTGCTGTACTACCAACCCATCGTCGAATTACGCCATCGACGACTTCAGGGCTTTGAGGCCCTATTGCGCTGGCAGCACCCAAATGGCGAAATTCTCGCTCCGGGGGCGTTTATGGAGGTCCTCCGCAGCGCCCACTACATGTACGACGTTGAAACTTGGGTGATGCAGCAGGCCTGCCAACAACTGGGAAGATGGATCGAGCAATTTCCCGACATCGGGCCTGCCCTGCGGCTGAGCATTAACCTGTCCCCTGAATCCCTGGCCCGGCCAGATCTGCTTGACCATTGCCGTCAGGTGCTACAACAGCAGTCCACCATTCGCCCTCACCAGTTGTCCGTAGAAATTACGGAAGACTTCTTGATCGACACCAGCGGTCTAATTTTGCCCAACCTGAGGCATCTGCGAGAAATTGGCCTCGGTATCGCCCTGGACGATTTTGGCACGGGGTATTCTTCCCTGTCTTGCCTGCACCAGTTGCCCATTACCACCGTCAAAATTGATCGGGCTTTTGTCAGTGCCCTGGAAACAGACGAGAACCTGATGCGTATTACCACCGGTATTTCAGCCCTGACCCAGGTGCTGAATCTGGAACTCATCGCCGAAGGCATTGAAACAGAGCAACAACTCGCCTTTCTTCTGAACAGCGGCTACGGAGCCGGACAGGGATATTGGTTTTCTAAACCCCTGTCTGTTGAAGCCGCCACCCATCTGCTGGGTAATCCCACCTTTGGGGCCCCTTAGTAAAAAGGCCACACAATGGGCCAGCCGTAACCTCTCCTACGAATCCTAATTACATCCCCCCGTTCCCAATGCTTATTCCGCCCAGGCTGAGCTTGTCGTTTGTCCGAAGGACAGGCTAGCACCAACGTGAAACGGCTCCCTGAGGGAGCAAGCCTCAACCCGTTGCAGGGATTAACTATCCGAATTTAGTGAAGCATTAATCTTCAGAAATGGGAACGCTGAATATAACCAACCTAAAGGGAAACGGCAGGGGCTATGGGACTTTTTGAGAAGCTGGGCGGCGAGTTCATTGACATCATTGAATGGCTTGATCCCACCCAGGACACGATTGCCTATCGTTTTGAGCGGTTTCAAAACGAAATTAAGATGGGTGCCCAACTCACGGTCAGACCGGGCCAGGTTGCCGTGTTCGTCAGCGAAGGGAACATCGCGGATCAGTTTGGTCCAGGGCGATATCGGCTGGAAACCCAAAACCTCCCCATCCTGACTACCCTTAAGGGTTGGCCCTATGCTTTTAACTCTCCTTTTAAGGCAGAGGTGATTTTTTTCAACACCAGGGTGTTTACCAATCTGAAATGGGGCACCTCTAACCCCATAACCATTCGTGACCCAGAACTGGGTCCGGTCCGCTTACGGGCCTACGGCAGCTATGCCATACGGGTGGCCGACCCTCGCCGCTTACTGGAGGAACTGGTCAGCACCGACGGTCTATTTCAAACCGATGAAATTAGCGACCACATCCGCAACATGATCGTCTCCTCCTTCGCCAGTTGGGTAGGGCGTGACCAAACCCCCGTCTTTGATCTGGCCGCCAATTACCAGGCTATGGGCGAACAGGTACGCCAGGCCCTACAGACAGACATTGATCCCTTCGGTCTGGAGCTGCGGCAACTGCTCATCGAAAATATCTCTCTGCCGCCGGAAGTGGAGGCGGCCCTGGATAAACGGGCTTCTATGGGGCTACTGGGTAACATGCAGCAGTATGCCCAGTACCAGGCCGCCAACGCCGTTGAAAAGTCGGCAGAAAATCCAGGGGGCGGTAACCCGGGTCTGGATCTGGGAGTTGGCATCGCCATGGGCCAACAGTTAGCCGGGGCGATGAACCCTGCCGTTCAGCCCCCCGGAGGGCCAGCCCCAGCGGCTCAACCCGGCCCACCTCCCCCCATGGCCGCTGCAGTTTGGTATATCACCCGTAATGGGCAAAATCTGGGTCCCTATACCCTTGAACAGCTTATGCCCAACGGTCTGACCCCAGACTCCAACGTGTGGCGCGCTGGCATGGGAGGCTGGCAGGCGGCCAGTACTTTGCCGGAACTGCAGGGGCTATTCTCGCCACCGCCCCCACCCATGTCCTAGTGGAGGTATTTCGATGGAACCCAGCTCTTCCCCAGTTCAGCCGTATCAGTGTCCCGGTTGTGGGGCAGATATGACCTTTGATCCGGCTAAGGGACAGTTGAGTTGCCCCTACTGTGGTCATGCCCAAACTCTCTCCGACAATCCCCAGGTCAGCGTTCACAAAGCTCGCCAAGAGCACGATCTGCATGACTTTCTCTATATCGACCAGACCCAGACAGTCGCCCTTTCGACTAACGCCCAGGAGGCTGAGTGTCCTGGATGCAGAGCTACGGTAACTTTCGAGCCTCCTGATGTAGCTGGCCGCTGTCCCTTTTGCGGGACCAGTATCGTCACCCAGGCGAAGCCTGCCCATCCTGTCCTGGCACCAGCGGGAGTCATTCCGTTTAGGGTAGGTCGTAAGGGGGCCGTGCGCGTTCTACGGGAGTGGCTGACTTTTCGTTTCGATTTGGCAGACTGGCAGGCCCTGTTTCTTCCGGGGCAACTCAAACGACTGGCCCAGCAGCAATCCCTGGTGGGCATATATCTGCCTTTCTGGACCTACGACGCCCAAACCCACAGCCACTACACCGGAGAACGGGGCGAGCATTACTACATAAGCGAAAAAGACAGTGACGGTGAGGTAAAAAGAATCCGCAAAACCCGCTGGTACCGGACCTCTGGTCACGTTTCCCGGTTTTTTGATGATGTTTTAGTACCGGCGACTCGTTCCGTTGATTCTGTGCGCTTAAGCAACCTCTGGAATTCTGTGTCAGCAGCTCACCTGAGCCCCTATGACCCTCAGTATCTGGCCGGGTTTAAGGCGCAAAGCTACCAGGTGCCCCTGAAAGAAGGCTGGGAACAGGCTAAATTGCGCATGGATCAGGCTATTCGGGATTCAGTACGGCACCACATTGGCGGTGATGACCAGCGCATACACTCGGTATCCACCCAACATAGTCAACAGACCTTTAAGCACATTTTGCTGCCCGTCTGGATGGTGGCCTACCGCTATCAGGGCAAGGTCTATCAGGTATTGGTGAATGGTGAAACCGGGAAGGTCGTTGGCGAGCGCCCCTTCAGCCCCTGGAAGATTGCTCTGGCCGTGACCCTTGCTACCGTCACGACCTTGATCGTTCTCTTCCTGCAGACCCGCTAGACCAGTCGAGCAGAATTTAGCAACGGCCTGCGGATAGATGCCCGTTTCTACGGCAATAGCCGATAGGATAATGTGCCGAATTGCTCCTCATGGTAGCGACTGTAGCTATGGATTTTG
>CAZPYG010000162.1:0-2475 GCA_964590465.1 uncultured bacterium
GTGATCAGCAGCATGCTGGCCCTGGGGCTGAGCCTGACGGTGCAGCAAATTCTCAATCCTCTCAAGGATATCAACCTGGTGGTACGGGCGCTGCTGGCCAACTTTGTGCTGGTGCCAGCGCTGGCATTTTTGCTGAAGACCATGATTCCCCTGGAACCATCTCTGGGCATTGGGCTAATTCTGCTGGCCACGGCAGCGGGGGCTCCCTTTTTGCCCAAGCTGGCCCAGGCGGCAAAGGCCGATGTCGCCTTCAGCGTCGGGCTGATGGTGCTGCTGATGGTGGTGACGGTAGTTTACGTTCCCATAGTGCTGCCGCTGCTGCTGCCGGGGGTGTCGGTGAATCCGGCAGATATTGCCCGCTCGGGGAATGATTACCTGCTGCCATGAAGCCTATCTTTATCTTCAAATTCATTCGCCCCGTTACCCTGAAAATTTTGGGTTTTACCCTGGGGGTGATGCAGTTTGCCCTGGGGATTCAGTTCATTCTTTCGGGTTTAGAAATTCAGACCCTGGTACTCAAGCTTTTGCTGCAGGATGGATGACTCCAATGAAATTTGAAACCTTTATTTACCAGCATTAACCATGGCAGCACCTTCCCCCCCGCCTGAATCATTTAGCCCCATGCCTCGGGTCTTAACCGCGATTAAGTGGACTCGGTTCATGAGTGTGTTAGCCATTCTCTCGTCCCTGTTGGGAGCCCTGGTGATGTTCTGGATTGGTGCGACCAATACTGTCAAGGCAATCCTGCTGGTAGCCGGGGTCGAGGAAGCGGTCATGGCAGGGAGTCGGATTGACCCCTCCGAACTGGCCACCATCGAGCTGCTGGAATGCCTGGATGATTTTCTGGTGGGGCTGGCTTTTCTGTACTTTGCCTACGGCATCTACTCCTTATTTATTCAGATGGGGCGAAAAGATCCCAACACACCCCTTTGGTTACAGGTCAGCAGCATCGGCAGGCTCAAAAAGACCCTGCTTGAGGTGCTGGTGGTGCTGCTCACCGTGGTGTTTGTTAAAGGTCTGCTGGAGCGGCTCTCGTTTCGAGGGCTGGAGTGGACCTATCTAGTGATTCCCCTCTCGATTCTGGCTATTGCCGCCAGCACCCGCCTACTGCAGTTTGAGGATGAAGTCCCTGCCGCTAAATCAAAGGAAGCCGACGAATGACGACGACGACCAATCCCAACTCGTTCGAGCAGCGCCTGGATAACTCCCCTATTACCCGCACGATGTGGCTGCTGTGGCTGCTGTCGGCGGGGCTGATTGCCCTGGATGGGTTTGACTTTTTCATCATCGGCGTGGCGATTCCCTTTCTAAAGCAGGACTTTAGTCTGGATGCCACGGCCATTGGGGCGGTGGCGACCGCTGCGGTGGCCGGGTCCCTGCTGGGTTCCCTCACCCTGGGGCCAATCACCGACCGGGTGGGGCGACAGCTGATGCTGATTGTGGATGTGGCCCTTTTTGTGATGGCCACCGCCGGCACCGCCCTGGCCTGGAATGCTACTTCCCTGATTGCCTTTCGGTTTCTGGTGGGGGTGGCCATTGGGGCCGACTACCCCATCAGCGTGTCGTACATTACTGAGAATGTCCCGGCCCGATTTCGAGGCCGCATGGTGATTGGAGCCTTTACCTTTCAGGCGGTGGGGGCCTTATTGGGAGCCCTGACGGGGCTAATCGTGATTCATATTTTTCGCACCCTGTATCCCGATACCGATCAGCTGGCAATTCAGTACGCCTGGCGCTGGATGCTGGGGGTGGGGGTGTTGCTGGCCATCGTTGTCGCCATTGTACGGCTCAGCTTTAGCCTGGAAAGCCCCCGCTACTACATCAGCCGGGGGGAATATGCCGAAGCCTCTGATGCGGCCACTCAACTGCTGGAAACCCCTATCACCATCACCGCCGAGATGGAACCGCCGCAATCCCAGGAGCGGCCAAGCTATGGGGTGCTGTTTAGTCGTCTCCACCGCCGCAGTACCCTGCTGGCCTCTACCCCCTGGTTTTTGCAGGATATTGCCACCTACGGCGTGGGCATCTTTACCCCGGCCATTATCGGTGTGCTGGCCTTTGCGAATGAGACTGACTTCATGGTGCGGGAAATGGGGGCCGCTAAAGGCTCGGCCATGGTGGATGTGTTCTTAATTTTGGGGTTCATCTGCGCCATTGTGCTGGTCGAAAAGCTGGGCCGCATGCGCCTGCAAATTATCGGCTTTTTGGGCATGGCGGTGGGGCTGGGAATTCTGGCGGCTTCCGGCTTGTGGCCCTCTGGCAGCCGGGGAGAAATTGTGCTGGTGCTGGTTGGGTTTTTGGTCTTCAATTTAATGATGAATGCCGGACCTAACTCCACCACATTTTTGCTGTCGGGGGAGGTATTTCCGACTTCAATCAGAGCCACAGGAGCTGGATTCGCCGCGGCCTTTGCCAAAGCCGGAGCAGTACTGGGCACCTTTGTGCTGCCAATTTTTCAGAAATCCTGGGGGGTGC
>CAZPYG010000162.1:2485-11322 GCA_964590465.1 uncultured bacterium
TGGGCTGTCGGTGTGTTGCATTTTAGCCGCTGGGCTGACCGCTGTCTTCCGGATTGAAACCACCGGGCAATCTCTAGAGGCTGTGCAGGAACTGGAATTAAAATTGGAGGCTGACTCTCAAGAAATGTCATTAAGTTAAACCTTGTCCAAGTCCAGAAGTGGGGGTTTGTCTTAGAGAAAACTACCGATCCCGAGCTGGACTTGGTATAAGGCTGATGATTATTGGCAAAGGGTGATTTCGACGTCACGAAAAGATTGTTAGCTCAACCTTGTCCAAGTCCAGAAGTGGAGTTTTACCTTAGAGAAAAATACAGATTTCGAGCTGGACTTGGTATAAGTCATAATCTGACCTTTTATTAGATCAACTAAGTTATGGAATTGGAATGGCTATATCCCATTGAAGAATTCTTCCTGATCATCGCCCAGGTGGGTGAGGTTCTGCTGGAAGGCGTTGCCATTGTGTGCGTTTTGGTCGGCATTGTGCTGACGGCGCAACTGGCGATAAAGCTCACCAGGCATCGCAGAAAGGTTGAATTTCCGTTCATTCAAGTGCGGTTAAAGTTTGGCCTCTGGCTGGCCCTGGCTCTGGAATTTCAGCTGGGGGCAGACATCCTCAATACCACCATTGCGCCCAGCACTGAAGCGTTAGTCCGGTTGGCGGTGATTGCAGTCATCCGAACCTTCTTAAATTACTTCTTAAATAAAGAAATTGAAGCCCAGCTAGAAATGAGAGATAAGGCTCGGGAGCACAAGTATCACAGTTTATTTACAACCGACAGTGCGGAGGACAAGCCCAATGCATGAACCCATGCAAACTCCTTACCCGTCTAATGTGCAGACAGAACTGGCGCGAGAACGAAACCACATTGCGGCAGATCGATCCTTACTCTCGTTTGTGCGCAATAGCGTGACCTTAATCAGTACGGGAATAGGGATTGATGAAATCTTGCATCTGTTGGCCCCCGTTGCTCCCTATGTGAACGAATGGGGATATATTTTGAGCCTTCTCTTAGTTGGGTTAGGGGTGATTAATTTGTACTTTGCTATTCGTGACTATCAAGGAGAAATAAAACGATTGAGACAACCGGAATACTACTTCACCCCTCGCTGGTCATTAGGCGGGATGACGGGTTTAGCGTTGTTTACTGTGGGATCTATCGCCTTTTTCCGCCTGGGCATTAATTATTGGGGATGGTTGGGACTGTAGTCTCCGTTGTTTCAACAGAACCTGAAACCGATTTTTTATAGGAGGCCATTCAATATGCTTAACGGCTTACAGCAAAAAAATAATCGCGAAGATTCCCAGAAAACCTGTTGCCAAAATGCCGGTGACTACGAGGCGATTCAGGGCCGTGACCGACAGCAGCACGTAGTCTTCTCGCTCGATGGTTTTGATCGAAAGGCGATGTTGCAGCAACGCAATGGCCAGCAGCGCCAGGCCAACGCCGATAAAGACCATGCTGGTGATGTGAGTTTTGGTTTCGGTTCCCAAAGGTCCGCCATTGGGAAACCGCTGGCTCAGACTACGGTAAATCTGATCAATGGCAACACCAATGCCGATCAGGCTCAGGCAGGTGCCAATCCAGGAGTTGATGGTGCGCTCGGCAGCGGCGCGATTGCGTTCCTTGGCCAGCTCATTGGTCGTACCGAACAATTTTTTGGATTGAGACTCACTCATAGGATTCAGGCGAAAAGGCGGAGGGGCGAAGCATCTGGATGAGAACTATTTGAACAGTCACGTCAATTTCCTCCCAGATGCTTCGCCCCTACCCGATTGTACCTGTCCTCTAACCTTTAAATTTCTAAACTGCCATGGCTGATGCTAACTCGACTCCCAACCTTCCTAACCCCGGTACAGAACTCGCCAAAGAGCGTAACCGTGCCGCCGAAGAACGGACGCTAATGGCCTGGATTCGCACTTCCCTTTCCCTGATCGGGTTTGGATTTGGTATTGACCGAATTGTCGCCACCATCCAGCTATCCCTGGGAGGGGCGGTTAATCCAATCCGGCTAAGCCGCATTCTGGGTCTTTCGTTTGTGGCTCTGGGCACCTTCGCCATGCTTTACGCAGCTTTAGACCATCGCCAGCAGCTCAAGCGAATTCAGCGCAACGACCTGATCTACCTGCACCGTCACTCCCCCTCCCTGGTGGTGGCCTACGTCCTGGCTGTACTGGGGACTATGGCCTTTGTCGGCATTTTGATTAGTCCACTACTGCGTTAGCGCCCTGTGTATTCCGACCTTTTCTCTTAACCCCAACCATGACTGAAACCAACCCGACCCCGGCTCCAGCAGACAACCCACTCCCCAGCAACAACGAACTGGCGATGCAACGCACAGACATGGCCCAGCAGCGGACCACCCTGGCGGAGCAGCGGACTGATCTGGCCGAAAAACGCACGGGAATGTCTACCCAGCGTACAGAAATGGCGGTGGAACGCACCGACCTGGCTGAAATTCGCACCGAGTTGGCCCGAGAACGTACCCGCGCCGCCGAAGAACGCACCCTGATGGCCTGGATTCGCACCGCTCTCTCGATGATTAGCTTTGGCTTTGGCATTGACCGATTGTTCACGTACCTGGACAACACCAAGACCGGGGTCGGGATCAATGCACTGACTGAAGAGCGCATCTTGGGCCTGAGCCTGATGTCCCTGGGGCTATTTACCCTGGTGGCGGCGATCATCAACCACTGGCGTATCCTCAAAAATATTGAAGCAGAGGAATATGAGTATATTCCCCGCTGGTCCCAGGGGTTAACGGTGGCGGTGGTGCTGCTGTTTTTAGGCCTGGCGGCGTTCATTCCCCTGGCCCTGAGCGGAGTGGAATTAGCCGAGGTGTTTACCCTCGACAGCCGGGTAGTGCAGACCCTGGCAGCAATGACCATTTTTCTGCTGATGCTGACCCTGGGAGTACAGACACCCGAGGGAGGCATTGTTTCCCTCGGGAAGCAGCCGGGGCTACTGGGGCGCGCCCTGCTGGCGACCCTGGTGCTGTTTCCCTTAGGTGCAGGGCTAATCGGCTACTTATTTTTGAAAGGGCTACCGGCGGCGGTACCCATCGGCCTGGGATTAGTAGCCCTGGCGGCGTCACCGGGGGCACCGTTGTTGACCCAGCGGGCGATTATGGCGGGGGGGAATGTTGCGATCGCAACCAGCCTCCAGGTCACCCTGGCGACCCTGGCTGTCGTCACGACTCCGCTGACCCTGCTCATTTTTACGGCTATTTTTGCGGAGGTAAAAGCCAGTGCGGACTTTCTCATCATCGCCAAACAGGTGCTGACGGTGCAGTTTTTACCCCTGGGGCTGGGGCTGTTGATCCGCAGTCTGGGGGGCGAGGTTGCAGCGAATATTGGCGACCTGCTCAAAACCGTGGCAAACACCCTATTTATTGTGCTGCTGGTATTTTTGCTGGGGTTCAGCCTGGTGACCATTCCCACCGTGCCCTGGCGGGGGCTGGCCGTAATTCCCCCAGTGGTAATTTTTGGTCTGATCTGCGGTCATCTGCTGGGAGGTCCGGAACTCGAAACCCGCTCATCCATTGCAACCGGCACCATCGCCCGGAATGCAGGACTGGCATTATTTCTAGTAGCCGCCAACGGAGTGGGACAGGCCATTCCCACCATCATTGCTTACATGGTGGTAGGTTTCCTCACAGCCCTTCCCTATAACATCTGGATTAAGCGACAACGGCAGCAGGCTACTGCAGCCACAAGCTAGAAAAAGAGCCGGAGGGGCGAAGCATCTGGGAGGAAATTGACGTGACTACTCCCATAGTTTTCGCCCAGATGCTTCGCCCTTACAGCGGACGTGCTTCGCCCAACCCACGTTGCTGAAACCCAACACCCGCCACCCGATACCCAACCTCCCCTTTTCCCATGAAACGATTTCCATTCAAATTTGTCGCTAATCTACTTATCGTTTGCTGCTGGTGGTTGCTAGCGACGCCAATGGTGTTCGCCGCCGAAACCCCATCCCCCTGCCCCAGCGACATGGTATACATCCCCGGCGGCACCTTCACCATGGGGTCTGACAACCCCGATTTTGTGGAAGAAAAAATCGCTGAGGACGTCACCATCAGCAACTTCTGCATTGAGCCCCACGAGGTCACCAACGCTCAATTTGCCGAATTCGTAGAAGCCACTGGCTACGTTACGGTGGCGGAACGGCCCCTCTCTATGGAGCAGTTTCCTGACCTTGCAGATGACGACCGGGCCGCCGGGTCCCTGGTGTTTCAGCCTCCAGAGGAGGGCATCCAGCAGGTGGCCTACCTGAGCTGGTGGAAGTGGACCCCCGGTGCCAACTGGCGGCATCCCTTCGGCCCCGACAGCGACATCCAGGGTAAGGAGAATCACCCGGTTGTCCAGATCGCCTATGAAGATGCGGTGGCCTATGCCGACTGGGCCGGTCGCCAACTGCCCACCGAGGCCCAGTGGGAATACGCGGCTCGCGGCGGTGTAGAGGGTTGGACCTATACCTGGGGAGAGCAGTATTCCGCCAAGCAGGCTAACACCTGGCAGGGCATGTTCCCCTTTTTCAACACCAAACGGGATGGCTACCTGGGCACGGCTCCAGCGATGTCCTTTCCTCCCAATGGTTACGGCCTTTACGACATGACCGGCAACGTGTGGGAACTCACCTCCAGCTGGTTTACCGTTAACCACGACGACCTGGCCCATGGAAGTGATCCGGTTGGGCCTTCCCAGAAGGACAGCTATGACCCCAAAAAGCCCATGGATGGAGCGATGCATGTGATCAAAGGGGGGTCTTACCTGTGTGCCAAAAACTACTGCAGCCGCTATCGTCCTGCCGCCCGGGAGTCTCAGGCTCTGGATACGGGCACGACCCACGTTGGGTTTCGGTTGGTGCAACTAGATTTCTGGTCATCCCATTTTTAATATTTTGCCAAAAGCCCTGCAATAAAAGGCTTACAGCTTTTCGCTTAGTGAAATGCCACCGTCAAGGCTAGTGCATCAGATCTAGAAATGATGGGTATTCAGGTATATTTATTTACACAGAAAAGCTTTTGAGCAAGAAACTTTCTCAAAAATGTGTGAACGATGACCAGGCGAAAGAAAGGCTCTGTTGGCATCTTTGAGAGTTCAGGTCGGCTCTACTTCCGCTGGCGAGATGATGGGAAGCAGCAGAGCGCTCCCACTGGCCTGGCGGCAAATAAAACCAACCGGGCTCTATGCGAAAAAATTGCCGATCGCATGACTGCCGATCGCCAGGCGGGAATTTTTGACAAGTCGCTGCAGCGATACGCCATTAATCGGAAGCCGGGCAAAGATCCCAGTCTGCTGGAGCTGTGGAAGGAGTTTGTTGAGCACAAAGCTAAGACCTGTGCTCCAGCCACCATGAGACTCTATCGGGGCACCTTCACCAATCATGTGCAGGCGCTGCCCAGCCATAACCTGACCGATGCCTTTCACAACTTCCAGCACATTGAGCGAGTCCACACACCGGAGATCGCCAGCCGCCTGCTGACCTACCTCAACTCCTGTTGCCGGTGGGCTGTCATGAGTGGCCGCATTGCCAGCAACCCGTTTGAGCAACTGAAATACACCTGGAAAAAGAAGAGACGGAGCATTAACCCGTTCACGCTGGATGAACGAGACGCCATTCTAAAGGCGCTGCGGGATGAAGGCTCGCCCTATGCCGACTACATCGAATTTTTGTTTAGAACTGGCTGCAGGCCCGGCGAGGCCGCCGCGCTGACGTGGAAAAACGTCAGCGGTGATGAAGTGACCTTTCGACGCAATCGAGCGCGGGCAGAAGGCGGAGCACGGGCAGTCAACCGGCTTAAGACGCAAGACTTCCGAAATGTGCCAGTGGACAAAAAGACAAAGGCCCTGCTGGAGAAGGTGAAACCCAGCAGGGCGAAATCGTCAGATTTGGTTTTCCCAGCTCCACGGGGCGGCATGATTAACCCTGACTATGTTGCCGAGTCAATCTGGTATCCAGCTTTAGAAAAGTTGGGACTAGAGGCCCGAACTCTCTACCACACTCGCCACACTGCGATCACGGCAATGCTGAGAGCGGGAATGCCGGTGGAAGATGTCGCCAAGCTGGTAGGCAACAGCCCAGAAATGATTTATAAGCACTATGCCGGGCATTCAAGGACTCTGAGACTGCCAGAGTTGTAGCTCCATTCGCTTGAATGAGTACTCAACACCCTCCAAAACATCCAGCAGGTTAATGAGATCTGCGTTGATGGTGTCTGCTGCATCAGAAAGGCCTCTCAGATCATCGTGGTTATCATTTACGTGCTCCAGCGCCAGGCGTAGCACATTGGTTTTGCCGAGAATGTCTAACAGGCGAATGGTGGCTTCACGGGGCGTCTTGTCAGTTTGCTTCTGGTTTTCGGTTTGCTTCGGATTGTGAACGTTCATAATTTCTGCCTTAAAAATTGCGTTTACTTGTCGATCTGCACCCTGAAAACTGTCAGCACTAGCCCTGGTCCCACATCGCCTGCTCTTTTTGGCGACGTGGCAGCAGGCTTGCTCCTGTGGTGCTGCGAGTAGAGCTGATGCAGTCCCAATTGCCGCCAGGGTTGTAGAGAATCGTGCCCGTGGGGTGGCCGATGTCAATGCCCTGATGATAGGTGCTGCCAACCCCGCCAGGGCTAATGCGAGGGCCAAAAATGCTGGTGACGGTACCCACTGCGACTTTATCGCCAATTTCGAGCACCTTTCCCCCGGTGTTCCACTCCGATCCACTCAGCCAGCCGGGTAGATGATTCGAGGGGTTAAGCATGGCCTTCACATCCTGGTAGGCATCGACGGCTACCTTAATGCCGACGTTCACCGTCGTTAGACCGGTGGCCAGCAGCGCCAGGCCGATATCGATCAGCGTATCGCTGGCGCTACGTTGCTTTACCAGCCGTCGTTTTCTTGCGGCTGGTAGGTTTCGGTGTTGTCTTGGGTAAAGCGGTTTCCGAGTCCTTGAAGTGACGACCACATTGCACCTCCAAAATTATGGTTAAGCGCCCAGAGATTGGCCGCGATGATTGCCAGCAGGGCTAACCTAATCACCAGCAACCCCCTGAATCACATCTGTGGTCACATCCCACCCGGTTCGGATGATGCCGTCTAAGTCGACGTAGCCAGCCTTGGCAGAATCCATGTAGATGCGTCCGCAGAGGATGACTCCACAGGCCATAAGAAGATATTTCATGATGCTTTTTGCTCCTGACGTAGTTGTTGTTTGCGGTCATCTACCCAGGCCTTCACCGCCTGGTACTCAGGGGCATCATTGCGGCGCAGGTTGGACGCCAGCCCCAAATACTCAAACACTCGGGAATAGTTCACCGGCCCGTCGTAATCGGTCAGGCGTTGCCGGTACTCTGCCAGCAGGGCATCGACGCTATCGACGCAGGTTTGCTGGCGGGTGTCGATTTCAGGAATAAAGACCAACTCCCATCGGCTTTCCATGTAGGCACAGGCGGCATAGTGCCCACCAATGACGCGGGGCAGGTCTGCCAGCTCATCTCTTACCAGTTCGTAGCCAGCAGGCAGGTTGTCTTTATCTTTTGAGGTTTTGGCGCTGTAGTTGTAGAGGCTCAAAATATTGAGCTGGTCTAGCTGGGCGCGGTTCAAGCCAACCTCAGAAACGGCTGCAGACTGAGAGCCGATGAAGCATTTAACGTTCTGTTTCAGCCCTCGAATGGCAATGTTCATCACCGCTTTTTTGAGGCTGTCAAACTGCTTTTCCTCACACTGCTGCTGAACGAAAATCATTTCATCCACCAGCAGCAACACGGGCTTATAGTCGGGTATCGGTTGCCCCTTGCGAAGTGCTTTTTTTGTGCGGTTGGCCCGGTCAGAAACGACGTTTGAAACGTGCTCTATCTGCTGCCGTACCGTGTCGATGTCGATACCGACGACCGTATCAATCGGCAACTTGAACCAATCCCGTACAACCCCGTCATGAGTAGAGCCATAGTCGAGATCGCAAATGTGAACTTCTGCGTTGGGATGCTCTGATAGGTAGCGCTGCAGGCAGTAGTGGAGAAAGACTGTCTTACCATCCCGAGAGGCACCCAGCACCAGAGACGACCGGCTATCAATGAAGCGGTCAATTGAATCGCTGTTCAGTTTGCCCTGCAGCTCCAGCTTGCGGGCTAGCTGGTCACCCAGGGGAATCTGACGCAGGGCGCTAACCGCCAGGGGCTTAATGCTGCTGCCGGTGACTTCGGTGAGGGCTGCAGTAGTGGCTTCCCGCGTTACCTCATAGGGCACCTGCAGCAGTTCTTCGGTGCTCACGTCGTAGCGTTTTGAGTACCACCCAGCACCCAACAGGACGGAATAGCCCGCCCCTTTGAGTAGCCCGGTATTGCCGAAAAATGCCAGCCCAGCACCACACAGAAATATCACCACGCTGGTGAGGGTGTGGGTCAACCGTTGCTCTGAGAGGGGCTGTAGTTCATCGTTCATAGATCAGACCCTCCAAGGTGTAGCGGTAGGCTGCATCGCCGTGGCCTTCCCCCTGGCGGCAAAACTCTAGAGCAAGTTGATCCACCAGCAGGGGGGCTGTCTTCTGGTTAGCGGTAGCGCTGCCCTGGATGCCATCGCCGTTATCACCAATGCTTTGGATGTGGCTCATCTCACCATGAAGGTGAATGTCGTGCTCTTTGAGGTTGACTCCCTCTTTACGGAAGTGGGCACATCGGGCGATCGCTAAGTCTTTGATGGCAGACTTCACCGCGATTTCATCAGCGGGTATTTCCGGCTGCTCTGGGGGCGTCGGCTGGGGGCTGCGGTGGTAGCGCTGGCCGTTTGCACCTCAGTGCAGGTCCGCGGAAATAGACCATCAGCTCAGGTCGTGCGTGGTTGGCCG
>CAZPYG010000163.1:0-11317 GCA_964590465.1 uncultured bacterium
TTTCCACCGTCAACAACATGCGCCCGTATCGCTCGAATCAAATCTGCCTGTTCGGCAGCTTGTTGTTATCCCACACGCTGATTCCCCATAAGGAATATCGCTTCATTACGGTGGTTGTGCCCCTATGTTTACTGCTGGTGGCCGTTCTTCTGAACGACCTGTGGCAGGCCCGCCAAAGCTGGCGGGGAACCTGGCGACAGCCGCTGGTCATTGGCCTGACGCTGTATCCCCTAATCGGTATCGTGGCCCTCTTTGTTTTTCTAAAGCGAGATCCCGGCCTGCGAGCCTACCTTGATTTGAACGATCAGCCGGAGGTGGTATCCGTGCTTAACCTCCATGAAGAGTGGTTCAGCACCGGGGGATACTACTATCTGCATCGGGATGTTCCTATTTACTACGCCAGCAATGTGGGGCAACTGGACCCGGCTCAATGGTCCCGGTACTTCAGCCATATCATTGGTCCCGCGGATCAACCGCCAGTACCAGGATTTACCATTATCAATCAAATCGATAATCTGGCAATTCAGGCGGCAGTGGAGCCGCCCACTGATTCCCTGGGCATCGATAATCGGGTTCCCGGTCAGGAGGGGATTGATGGGGTCTATACCCCACGGGTCTTCCCCAGGTATGAAACCTATTAATCTGCGTAAATGCACCGTTGGGCCCTGCTGCCTCGGCGTTAGGATTAAGGTAACGAGGATGGGCCGCAGCAAAGGATTGACCGCTGCTACTCACCACCTGATTTGTGGGCCTCCCCATGGAGCGCCCTGACCACTTATCGGTGCCGCCAAAGGCATAGGTCATGAAATTACTTGCTCTCTTTCGCATAGGGAACCCCCAATGCCGCCGGGGGGATCGCCTTTCCAGCAATGCCAATCAGCGCCAGCAGGGCCGTTATGTAGGGCAGCATCAGCAAAAACTGATAGGGTACCTGGGCATCAAAGGCCTGCAGCCGCAGTTGTAGAGCTTCCGTAGCCCCAAACAGAAAGCAGGCCAGCACCGTATAGACCGGGTGCCAGCGTCCAAAAATCAACGCCGCCAGGGCAATAAACCCCTTACCCGCACTCATGCCCTCGGTAAAAAAGCCCACATGCACCAGGGCCAGGTAAGCTCCACCCACACCGCACAGTGCCCCACACAGCCCCACACTGATGTACCGCACCTTCGACACCGACAGCCCCGCCGTGTCTGCCGCCCGGGGATAGTCGCCCACCGCCCGCAGGGCCAATCCCCAGGAGCTGCGAAACAGTAGATAGGTGCCCAGGGGCATCATCAGCACCAGCAGGTAAACCAGGACATCCTGCTGGAACAGAATGCCCACTACAGGCAGGGCCTGCAGGATGGGAATAGCGAGGGGTTGAATTTTCGGCAGTGACACCGTGCCGCTGGCAAACAATAGCCGGGCGCAAAAGGCCGTCAGCCCTGCGGCGGCCAGGTTAATCGCCAGGCCAGAAACCAGCTGATTCACCCGCAGGCTTACGCACAGGGCTGCATGGAGCAAACCCACCAGGCCACTGGCGATGATGGCGAACCCTAACCCCCACCAGGGGCTACCGCTGAGTAACCCCACTGCCGAACCCACAAACGCTCCCGTCAGCATCATCCCCTCCAGGCCAATGTTGAGCACCCCCGACCGTTCCGAAAGCAGGCCTCCGAGGGCGGCAAAGCCCAGGGGCACGGTCAGGCGAATGGCGGAGGAGAGGTAGTCGGTGAAGATGGTGAGGTGGTTGTCCATTTTGGGTGGATGGGTGGATGGGTGGGCGAGTGGTGGGGTAGGTGAGTGGTGGGGTAGGTGAGTAGGTGGAGTAGGTGAGTAGGTGGAGTAGGTGAGTGGTGGAGTAGGTGAGTGGTGGAGTAGGTGGGTGGGCGAGTGATAGACGCGGAGCGGCTTCCTGCAGGTTAGGGTGGGTGAGAAACTGTAGCGTGGGTTAGGCCTTAACTCCCTTGGACGGTAGAAGGCAGAACTGGGCCTTGGCGTAACCCACAGAAGAGGATTCTGCATCAGGAGAGCATTGACATCAAGCAGAGGATCGCTGCAGCACTCTGGTAACAGTCCTCAGGGAACTAATGCCGTTGCCAATCTCGGTGAGGGCATCATCAAACAACTGTTGGATGGGGATGTTAAGGAAAAAGCGGCTGCTCTGGCTGGGAAAGTATCCATCGGAGGTAAGCGAATAGAGGACCAGATGGTTTTCACGAATGAGCCACACCTCGGGAATCTGAAAAGGCTGATAGTCCTTAATATCCGTGAAGTTAGTCACTTCAACTTCGACTACGATATCGGGCCTTGGGTCCTCGGCCAAGTCAATCCGCTTCTTACCGTTGACGGCTTGCCAGTTTTCAATCCAAAAACAGTGGTCGGGTTCGATCCCAGACTGTTCTGGAATTTTAAGCGTCACGGGGGTTGTCGCCACACAATCCCTATCTTGCTGCCGAAGAATGGCTTTGATCAGATCTGAGATGAGTTCATCGAGGACTCCATGTTCAAAGGTTGGCATCTTCAGATACAGGTTCCCTCGGGCGTACTTAAGGCGTGGAATGCTGGAATCGTCGCGGGACTCGACAAATTCCTCGTAATCTGGCCAGCTCATGGGAATAATTGCCACGGAGCCATCGGGTAAAGTCCTGATTGGTGCAACTGAAATCATGGGATCGCTCCTAACCAACTCCAACGCTATGGCACAAACCAGCCCCTCGCAGGTTAACAGAAGTCTCTATCTGCCATCGGGTGGGCAGTGCCCGCCAGCTTTGAATCAATAATGTCTATTAGCTTCATTATCTCAGTTCTGAATGAGTCCCAAGAGTTTACGGTCTGCCCCCATTTATCTCCCCCGCGCTGATGAACGACACATTAACTACTGGGACTGAGCCACCTGATTGCGATCTGACCGGATAGGTACCAGTTTTGCAACCCTTCCGTCCCGAGATTCCATCACCGCCAGGGCGATGGCAATGAACAGCACCGTCAGGCCCTGGATGGCGTAGATAATGGTAAATGGCACCTCAGCACTGCGCTGCATGAC
The DNA here is from genome assembly GCA_964590465.1 of uncultured bacterium. Taxonomy (GTDB): domain Bacteria; phylum Cyanobacteriota; class Cyanobacteriia; order Phormidesmidales; family Phormidesmidaceae; genus CAZPYG01. The sequence continues at coordinate 3,024 of CAZPYG010000163.1, forward strand.
GTTGGCCCCGCTACGCAACGCCCCAAAAAAGAAAGACGTAAACACCACCGCAATAGGATTGCCCCGACTGAGCAGGGCAATGGCGATGGCGTCAAACCCATAGCCGGGGGAGAAGTTTTCAAACAGGCGATGCTTCAGCCCCAGCACTTCGCAGCTGCCCGCCAACCCCGCCAAGCCGCCAGAGATGGCCATGACCGTCATGATGGTTTTGCCTACGGGAATTTTGGCATAGCGGGCGGCGATGGGGTTTTGCCCCACCGTATCGATGCGGTAACCGAAGGGCGTCATGGAGAGCGCAATCATCAGCACCACGGCGATGACCAGGCCCAGATAAATCCCGGCATGGGCCTGGGTTTTGGGCAGAATGTTCGGCAAAAAGGCACTCTCGGCCACCAGGGGGGAAAAGGGGGTGGGGGCACCGGGTTCCTTAAACGGCCCGTTCACCATGTAGCTGACAAAATACTGGGCGATGTAGTTCAGCAGCAGGGTGGTCAGCACTTCGTTGAGGCCCCGGGCAACTTTGAGGTAGCCGGCGATCGCAGCCCACCCCGCTCCGAAGGCAAATCCCCCCAACAGCGCCAGGGGCAGGTGAATCACCATTGGCAATCCTTGAAAATTGAGGCCCACAATCAAGCTGCCCAGGCCGCCCATGTAAATCTGGCCTTCGCCGCCGAGGTTAATCTGCCCGGCCCTGAGGGCCACCAGCACCCCCAGGCTCACCAGCAGCAGCGGGGTTGCTTTGGTCAGGGTATTGGCGAAGCCATAGTAAGTGGTGAGGGATTCGCGGAACAAAGCCCCATAGGCAACAAGGGGGTTCGCCCCGGCAATTACCATTAGCCCGGCCCCCACCAGCAGAGCCGCCCCTACGGCAATCAGGGGCGGCAGGGCCACTTCCAGCCAGCGGCCTATCCCAAAGGCAGAACTCTTCGTCTCTGGCGGATTCAGGTCTGGCGGTTCTTTAACGGATAATTGACTCATTCGGCTCCCTCTTGCGTCCCCCGGCCATCCACAGGCCCACGGTTTCAACGGTGGCGGTGGCGGCCTCTACAATATCGACAAATTCGCCAGCATAGATCACCGCCAGGCGATCGCTCAGGGCCATCACCTCCTCCAGCTCGGTGGAAATGTAGAGGATGGCGGCCCCTCTACTTCGCTGCTCCAGCAGGCTCTGCTGCACATACTCCGTAGCGCTGATATCCAGCCCCCGGGTGGGCTGCATGGCAATGATCAGCTGCGGTTCCCCCGCCAGTTCCCGGGCCAGAATCACCTTCTGCTGGTTGCCCCCCGACAGCTGATTGGCCTTGAGTTGGGGACTCTGGGCGCGAATGTCGAAGGTTTCAATCGCCCCAGCGGCATTGCGGTTGATGGGCTTAGACCGTAGCAACCAGCCCTGGCAAAAGGGTAATTTGCTGAAGGCTTTAAGAATCAGGTTACGGGCAATGGTAAAGCTCAGCACCAGGCCCTGCTGCTGGCGGTCTTCCGGGATGTAGCCGAGGTTGATGGCGTCAACACTCTGCCCCGCCTGTTGGGGAAAGCAGATGGTGCCGGAGGCGATGGGGGTGAGCCCTGCGATCGCATCTGCCAGTTCCCGCTGGCCGTTGCCGTCCACCCCCGCCACCCCGAGAATTTCCCCCGCCCGCAGCCGAAAGGAAATGCCCCGCACCGCCGGCACCTGACGGTTGTTGTTAACCCACAGGTTCTGCACCTGCAGCACCACCTCCCCCGGGGCCTGACTGGGGGCGCGCTGGTTGATGGAAACCTCCCGGTCTACCATCAGCCTGGCCAGGTCGTAGCGGTTGGTCGCCGTCGTCGGCAGCGACGCCACCACCTGACCCCGCCGCAGAATCGTTACCGCATCGCTAACGGCCATCACCTCATCCAGCTTGTGGGTAATGAAAATGATGGTGTGGTGGTCGGCCACCAGCTGCCGCAGAATATTTAAAAAGGCCTCAATTTCCGCCGGGGTAAGTACCGCCGTGGGTTCATCCAGAATCAGAATGCGGGCGCGGCGATACAGCACCTTGAGAATTTCCACCCGCTGCTGAATGCCCACCGCCAGCTCCCCCACCTTGGCCAGGGGGGGCACATCCAGCCCGTACTGACGGCTCATGGCCTCAACTTCTGCTGCCCTGTCCTGCAGGTTCAGGGCCAGCCCCTGACTGGTGCCGAGGATGATGTTTTCCGTCACCGTCAGCTGCGGCACCAGCATGAAGTGCTGATGAATCATACCAATGCCGTAGTCAATGGCGGCCCTGGGGGAAGCAATGTGGATCGGGTGACCATCCAGAAAAATTTGCCCTCCATCGGGGTGGTACAACCCCGAGAGAATATTCATCAGGGTTGATTTGCCGGCACCGTTCTCCCCCAGCAGGGCATGGATGGTGCCCGCCTGCACCTCCAGGTCAATGGCGTCGTTGGCAACAAAGTTGCCGAACCGTTTGGTCACTCCCTCTAGCCGCAGATAGCTCATGGAAAATGGGTCTCAGGATTCCACCACTTTGACAGAGGCTTTGCCGTTTTCCTCGGTATCCTCAAAAGTGAGCTTGCCGGCGAGCATGTCGGCCTGCAGGGCTTCGACCTTTTGCTTCAGCTCATCGGGCACCGCTTCGCTGAAGGTGCCCAGGCTGACCAGCTCTGGATTCTCCAGACCAAGGACGTATTTCTTGCCTTCGGCTTCGCCCTTAACCGCCAGCTCCGCCACATAGGAAATCGCACCGCCAATGTCTTGCACCGTGCTGGTCAGAATCGCATCGGGGGCCAGTTCATACTGATCTACCGCGTTGCCAATGGCATAGATACCGTTTTCTTCCGCCGCCTTCAGCACCGCCGGGGCAGAATTGTCGAGGTTGTGAAAGATCACATCCACCCCGCTAGACATCAGGGCCAGGGCCGCCTCCTGGGCCTTGGCAATGTCGTTGAAGTCGCCTACGTAGGTGACAGACACTTCTACACTGGGGTCTACGGACTTGGCTCCCAGCTCCATGGCCTTGCCCTGCTGCTGGGTACTCTTAAACTCCAGGCCGGTCATGTAAGCAACCTTCTTGGTTGCGCTCATGGTGCCGGCAATGACCCCCGCCAGGTAAGCCATCTGGTTGTAGTTCGTCTGCACCGAACCGTAGTTGGGGCCAAACACGTTGCCGTTTACCCCAATGAAATAGGTGTCGGGGAAGTCTGCCGCCACCTGCGCAATGGCCGCATCAAACTGACCGCCGTGACCCACCACCACCCGGAAGCCCTGGCGGGCAAATTCGCTGAGCTGTTCGGTCTGGTCGGCCTGGGCCACCTTCTCGACATAGGCAAAATCGCTGCCCAGGTCGTCGGCCACCTTTTTTACTCCTTCGTAGCCGAGCTGGTTCCAGGCCCCGTCGGTAATCACCCCCGGCAGCACAATGGCAATGCTGGAAGCGGTACCTGCAGCCCCGGCAGCAGCTTCTGTACCTGTAGCCTCTGCTGTAGCCTCGGCGGTTTCCGGTGGCGCAGAACCACAGGCTTTTAAGAGAATTGATGCCGCCAGGGAGGCAGACCCGATGGCGAGAAATTTGCGGCGATTCAGACGCTCAAGCATAGTCGGCAACTCACTCAGTGGATGATTAGGGGGGCAGGAATTAGGAGATTTGATCTCAAGGGAATTCTCAATACAATAGAGGCCAACCCCTGGGTTGAATCAATTTTTTGCTGAATTGGCCCAACGCACGGTGCGCAATTACACCAAACTGCGGAAAAGTAAGCAGCATAAATATTCTGCATACCGCAGGGATATCTACAATACCTGCCCTGATATAACTTTTCGACAGTAATGCATCATTTACTGCCCCCCCGGATCCCTGGCTACCCTGCCCCTCTGGCACTAGCATGGTGCAGAGCTAATGCTTCTTTGCCTTAGCCTTTTATAACCGGAGTAAGCCTTTGACCGACCTTCCCCCCAGTTTTACGAACCCCGACCCCTCCCCTGAACAAATGCTGCGCCAACTCAGGTCCGCCAATGAAATAGCCATGCGCTCCCGCACATTCGGCCACCATCCCTTTGGGGCTACCCTGGTGGCCCCCGATCACGAAACGGTTCTGCTCACCCAGGGCAATGTAGACACGGTGAACCACGCCGAGGCAACCCTGGTGCGTACCGCCGCCACCAACTTCAGCCCCGACTACCTGTGGAACTGCACCCTCTACACCACCGCAGAACCCTGCGTGATGTGCGCTGGCACCCTATACTGGGGCAACATTGGCCGCCTAGTATACGGCATTGCCGAAACCGCCCTGCTGGAGCTAACCGGCGACGACCCCGCAAACCCTACCCTGGATATACCCTGTCGCCTGGTGTTTGACCGGGGGCACAAGCCGATTCGGGTGTGGGGCCCCTTTGAGCAGGTGAAGGAAGAGGTCGTTGCCGTCCACCGCGACTTCTGGCAGGAGAAGCGATGACTTAACCCTCTGGGTCGCCTTCACCAATCGCAACCGCAACCTTCAGGACCGATCGGTTCAGAACATCAAGCAGAAAGATATCGACGCGACCCTGAAGCGCCTCTGGTTTGAGCAGGATCAGAATCGGGATACGGCTTAACCAGAAAAGGCACGCCCAAACAGGCGCGCCTTTTCAAACTCTATAAATACGGAAGCGGTGGGATTCGAACCCACGAGGGAAGGTTCAACTCCCCTACCTCCTTAGCAGGGAGGCGCTTTCGACCTCTCAGCCACGCTTCCAAAATATCGCTCTGGCTAGTTTAGCAGAGAGTGGAGCCTTGTACCAATTTTGTTTCTTTTTTTTGCTCCCGGGGCATCCCTAAGAAATTGCCGACAGGGTAAAAAGTAAACCGCTCAAGGGGCTTAAACCCTGGTGGGTACCCATACAGGCGGATTAGCCTCAAGGCAAGATGATGGGACAACGGGTAAAAACTGGAGAACAAAAACCCCTGCCGTGGTGGCCAGGGGTGACATGAACTGAAGGTCAATGAAGGGCTATCTAAATATCTGCCAGCAGGGGAGATGAGGTGGAGTGGTGGTCGTCTCCTGATGCTTTAAGCCACTGGCGCAGGTTCAGGTACTGCTTGCGCAGAATCGTTGGAATCGTTGCAGGCCAGAGAAGTGCGGCCAAAATAATTACCGTCCAAGTCGTAGGATCGGTTTTGGGAGTGGAATCATCAAAGCACAGCATGGTTACACAGAAGGTGAACACGAGGCCAGCGGGAGTTAGATAAAAGAGCATAATTAAACACCAGAATAGAGGTCATCACCTGCGAGTAGATGCTGTCTTTTCTGTTTAAATAATGCAGATTAGGTCCTAAGTATTACATGGGAATTCATACGTAAATCGTTCAACCTGGATGCCTATAGTCTCCGTATATTCCCCAGGTCACGTCGCAGCAGGCAAGTATCGATACGGTCTGAGAGGGCCCGGTTGCGGTAGTCCAATGAATTGTCATTCCCGCTGATGGAGGGCTCCATTCGAGATCGGTGGCTCAAAGTTGGATCCCCGCCTCCACGGGAATGACGGATAAAAGACTCCAGACACCAATTTTCTTCAGGAAATTTCCTGAAGCAGTAGACCATCGCTAAAGGGGACAAAACTTTACATCATGCCGCTTGACTCTCCAGTTTACCGGAGATTTCACAATGAGCTGTATTACAACCGCAATGGTTAGGACATGCAACTGCTATCCGTCTTGAAGGAGAAAAGTCCCATGCAACTGGACCTCAAAGTCCCCGATCTGGCCTGTTCCGCCTGTGTTGAAACCGTGACGAAGGCAGTTCACGCCGTCGATGCCAACGCCCAGGTGGCGGCTGACCCCAAAACCAAGCAGGTCAGCGTCGTCTCAGATGCCGCTGAAGCCGATATTAAAAATGCCATCACAACAGCGGGGTACACCGTAGCCTGAGTACCTGTCTAAGGACTAGACCCATGATTTGTGTTCAGCAAACCGAAACCTCCCAAGGCCCAATCCGGCGAGGGGGGGCAATAAGCTATGGATAATTCACTGGAACCTTCTAAGCTGAATCTGTAGGCAATTTTCTCTAGGTCTATGGTTTCAGCAGCTTCCACCTCCCATCGCTGGCAGTTCTGGATTGACCGCGGCGGCACCTTTACCGACATTGTCGCCCGGCGACCCGATGGCCAACTGGTTGTTCACAAGCTGCTCTCTGAGAACCCCGACCGCTACGCTGATGCGCCGATTCAGGGGATTCGCGATTTGCTGGGGCTGAGTCAGGAGGAGCCGATCCCCGCCGAGCAAATTGAGTCCGTAAAAATGGGCACCACCGTAGCCACCAATGCCCTGCTGGAACGGAAGGGCGATCGCACCCTGCTGCTGATCACCCAGGGTTTTCGAGATGCCCTCCGCATCGGCTACCAGAACCGCCCCAACATCTTCGCCCGGCAGATTGAGCTACCGGAAATGCTCTACGAACGGGTGATCGAAGTGAACGAACGCCTCTCTGCCCAGGGGCAAGTGCTGCAACCCATTACCCCAGAAGAGGAGACTCGCCTGCGGCAGGAACTCACTGGAATCTACGAGTCTGGCATCCGCTCCTGCGCTATCGTCCTGATGCATGGCTATCGCTACCCTGAACACGAACTCCACCTGGGGAAGCTGGCCCGACAGGTGGGCTTTACCCAAATCTCCATTTCCCACCAAATTAGCCCCCTGATTAAACTTGTCAGCCGAGGCGATACGACGGTGGTAGATGCTTACCTGTCGCCGATTTTGCGGCGCTATGTAGATCGGGTAGCCGGGGAATTAGTTGGCGAGGGTGAGTTGCATTGGAAGGTAACTCACCCTCGCTTAATGTTTATGCAGTCCAACGGTGGCCTGACCGATGCGGCGCTGTTTCAGGGCAAAGACAGTATTCTCTCGGGCCCGGCCGGGGGCGTGGTCGGTGGAGTGCAGACCAGCGCCATGGCGGGTTACAGGCGCGTCATTGGGTTTGACATGGGAGGCACGTCTACGGACGTTTCCCACTACCGGGGGGAGTACGAGCGTACCTTTGAGACGGAGGTAGCCGGGGTACGGCTGCGGGCCCCGATGATGTCGATTCATACGGTGGCGGCAGGGGGCGGCTCCATTGTCAGTTTCGATGGAACCCGCTACCGCATAGGGCCAGAGTCAGCAGGGGCCTATCCCGGTCCGGCCTGTTATCGCCAGGGGGGGGGCCTGGCGGTGACAGACTGTAACGTCATAGTGGGCAAGCTGCAGCCGGAATTTTTTCCCCAGGTGTTTGGTCCCGGGGGCAACCAACCCCTGGATGGGGAGGTGGTGCGTCAAAAATTTACGGAATTGGCGGAGCAAATCCACCGGGAGACTGGCGATCAGAGAACACCGGAGCAGGTGGCGGCGGGCTTCCTCGCCATCGCGGTGGAAAAAATGGCCAATGCCATCAAAAAGATTTCTGTCCAGCGGGGGCACGATGTGTCGGAGTACGTGCTCTGCTGCTTTGGGGGGGCCGGGGGGCAACATGCCTGCCTGATTGCCGATGCCCTGGGCATGAAAGAGGTCTTTCTGCATCCCTATGCTGGGGTGCTGTCGGCCTACGGGATGGGGCTGGCGGACGTGCGATCGCTCACCGAACAATCCGTCGAACTGCCCCTCTCCAGCGATACCCTGCCGGCGGTCCGGCAGACCCTCGAAACCCTTGCCGTCCGGGGACGGAAAGCATTAAAGCAACAGGGCTTTGACCTGTCTGACAGCCAATCCCTTCTAGAATCCGGCACCCATGTTCGGGTGTTACCTCGTCTGCTGCTGAAGTACGAAGGTACCGACTCCACCATCCCGGTAGAGTTTGCCGGGGTGGCAGAGATGCGATCGCAATTTACCAAAATCCATCGCCAGCGCTACGGCTTCGCCCTCGATACCCAACGCCTCATGGTCGATACCGCCTCCGTTGAAGTCGTAGGTCACACCGACAGCCCCGAGGAGAAAGACCGTTTCCAAACCCGCACCACCCCCCTCACCCCCAAGACCATCGTCCCCATGTACACCGCCGCTGCCTGGCACCAAACCCCCGTTTACCATCGCGACGACCTGGTCCCCGGCGACACCATCCATGGTCCCGCCATTCTCATCGAAGCCACGGGGACCAACATCGTCGAACCCGGCTGGACTGCAACCCTCACCCCAAAAGATCACCTCATCCTCAAAAAGGGAACCGGGAGTCGGGAATCGGCAGTCGGTGTTCAATCTCAGCAATTGCAGGAAACCCGCCCCTCCCCCTCCCAGGAGGGGACCACTCCCCCCCAAAACTCAAACTTTACCCATCCACCCACCTCACCTCTTTCACCCCTCTCCCCTTCTTCACCCACCCAC
>CAZPYG010000164.1:0-11293 GCA_964590465.1 uncultured bacterium
TCAATCCAGCCCTGGCTGAAGAGAATGCGGCTTTGGGGGCTCACTTCTAGCAGGTGAGCAAAGTCGGCATCATGAAGACGAGCGGCTTGGGGATAACCGCGACCATCTAAATAATCCCACAGGTACTCCAGAACGTCTTCATCCAGGGAGTCGGCCAGAGGACGAACCCGCTCGAAATGCTGGAAGTCCCTGTAAGCCAGCTTGGAGGCTGAGCGGAGGCCCAGTTCGTAACCTTCTTGCTGAACTTTCTTCAGCAGAATTTGTTTTTCAGTGCGCAACCGGTCTACCAGAGTTTCTTCAGATGCGAATTGTTGTTTGATTTCTTCGTGGGTAACAGCCATGTTTAATGCCTCCTGGCATATTGCAGAGATATTGAGGTTTTGTTTTACGGGTTGGAGTCGTTCGAAGAGCGACTCTGGAAGGGCAATCGTGACTCTCTTGCTCAAAACCTTAACCCGCCTTTCTGTGTACCCTTATACAATACCCAATCAAATTGCATAATCAAACACATTTATAGCAACTGTTACATAATTAACAGAATCTCACTTGATGTTATGCATTGAAACAAAGGCGACTTTTAAGGAAAAACTCCGAAAGTCTCTCTCACTGAGACTTTCGGAGTTTTTTGGTGATAGGGATTACGTAATAGGTGCTGGTGCGTTCGCCATTATGCACCGATCAGGCCTGCCGAGACTGGATTATCGACACCCTAACGACTCTCGGGTGGCTACGCCGGTTTTAGGGTTGACGCCGGTTGCGATGGCGCATAACTCCCGCACCTGGGCTCCGTCTAAGATCGCCCCCGAAAAGTCGGCCCCGGTGATATTTACCTTCTCGAAGGTGCTGCGGAAGAGAATGGTGTTTACCAGGATGGCATCGCTCAGGTCGGTGCGGTCAAACTTAACAGAATCCAGCATGCCGGTGGAAAAATCTGCCCCGTGAAAGTTGGCTTCTGTAGCGACCGAACCGCTAAAGATGGCCCCGCGCACATCGGCATTGCTGAAGTTGGTGAGTTCTAGGTTGGCATTGGAGAACTCCGCCGCCCGCATCTGCTCACCGGCAAAGTCCTGGCCCGTTAGCTCTGCGTTGCTAAAGGATAAAGGCGGGGGGTAGTCCAAGGCCTGGGCCGGTGCAGCAAATCCCCAACCGATAATGACACCCCCGAGGGTGGCCCAAAGCCAACACATCCATCCTTTCTCCATCTGCCTTTCTCAACGCATCAACTTTTTCATCATGGCAAGATTTACTCCGGACACCAACCACCGATGCAGCCCGGATCAGAATCATCGGCTCAGGGAGAACACCGGGAGCATCGGTAGATTCGCCGTAGATCACAGTTAATTTTTTAAGGGAAACTTAAAGATGACTATATTAATTCCGTAAATCCCCCGCATGGAAAGCTAAATTAGCTAAGCTTATAACAAGCGCTTAATGGGCAGGTTAAAGCAAAACTTTAACGTCAGCTAGGCGTCTCCTGATGGGGTTCCCTCGGCCTAGAGCCGAGGGATTTTATTATTTCGGGAAATTTGGGTAAATTTAGGGTCTGAGGCCACTCCAGAGGCCGTCGGCTGGCTCAGTGGTACCCAGGCTCAGCCTTTTAACCTAAAAATAACTTATAGGCCGGGTTTTGGTTTTCATCCCAGTACTGATAACCCAGGTTATCCAAAAAGGCCTGCCATTCCTTCATTTCATGGGGAGGCACTTGAATGCCGGTAACAATACGGCCATAGTCAGACCCATTGTTGCGGTAGTGAAATAGACTAATGTTCCAGTCGGGGCTCATGGAACTGACAAATTTCATTAACGCCCCGGGGCGTTCGGGGAACTCAAATCGATAGAGTAACTCGTTGTGAGCCAGGGGAGACTTGCCTCCCACCATGTGGCGTAGATGCATTTTGGTCAGTTCGTCGTCGGTCAGGTCCATGGTTTTTAACTCCTTGGACTCAAATAATTGAGCCATCTGAAGGGCATCGGCCCGGTCCTGAACCTCTAACCCAACAAAAATATGGGCCTCATGGTCATCGGCAATGCGGTAATTGAACTCGGTCAGGTTGCGTTTGCCCAGGCATTCGCAAAAGGCTTTCAGGCTGCCGGGCCGCTCAGGAATGGTTACGGCAAAGATGGCTTCTCGATGTTCCCCTAGCTCAGCCCGCTCTGCCACAAACCGCAGACGGTCGAAGTTCATGTTGGCCCCACAGGCCACCGCCACCAGAGTTTTATGCTGGATGCCTTCTCGCTCCACATAGGCTTTTGCTCCCGCCACAGCCAGGGCTCCGGCCGGCTCCAGGATTGAACGGGTATCTTCAAACACATCTTTAATGGCGGCGCAGATATCATCCGTACCCACCAAAATAATGTCATCCAAATATTGCTGACAGAGCCGAAACGTTTCTTCCCCCACCTGCCGGACGGCCACCCCATCAGCAAACAGTCCCACCTGATTCAGGCGAACCCGCTTCCCTGCCTTGAGGGATTGATGCATGGCGTCAGAGTCAACCGGCTCTACCCCGATAACTTTAATTTCAGGGCGCAATCGCTTGACGTAGGCCGCAATGCCGGAAATCAACCCGCCCCCGCCGATGGCGACAAAAATGGCCTGAATAGGCTGCTGGTGCTGGCGCAAAATTTCCATGCCGATGGTTCCCTGCCCGGCAATGACGTCAGGGTCATCAAAGGGATGGATAAAGGTCAGCCCCTTCTCCTGGGATAGCTGACGGGCATAGGCATAGGCGTCGTCGTAGGTTTCGCCGTGAAGGACGACCTCGCCCCCCCGGGCTTTGACCGCATTAACTTTGACCGCAGGCGTTGTCGTGGGCATCACAATGATGGCCGTAGTGCCCAACTGCTTGGCCCCCAAGGCTACCCCCTGGGCATGGTTGCCGGCGGAGGAGGCAATTACCCCCTGGGCCAGCAATTCTGGAGGAAGTTGGGCCATTTTGTTGTAAGCACCCCGCAGTTTAAAGGAAAACACAGACTGCATGTCTTCCCGCTTTAGCAACAGGGGGTTTCCCAGACGGGCAGTTAGATTTGGAGCCAGTTCGAGGGGAGTTTCCTGGGCAACATCATAAACACGGGCGGTCAGAATGCGTTCGAGGTAATCAGAGGGCATGGGTTAACTTCAGGGGCTAAACCTCAATTCTAAGGGGAGGACGCCCTGATATAAAATTCCTTCAAGGTGGGAAAAGTCTGGCCGGTGGCGTCGATAAGCCAGACTGGCGCGCTAAAATGAGGGATCCCGGTTTGTAGATAATCACCCAGCCCATGCCTCAAAATTCTGCGTTGACCCAACCCGTCGATAAAGCTCAGCTCAAAGCGCTCGATGATAAGTTATCTAATCGGTTCATTGACCTCGATCCGGGCGGTTACTTTTTGATTTACTTAGATCCAGGGCGGGGGCTGATTTGCGCCAAGCATTTTTCCAATACCATCAACGATAAGGGCCTGGCCTGCGACCCTGAAACAGGAGACCCCTTACCCTGCAATGGCCCTGTTGAGCGGCAGCATACCCGGATTTATACAGGGCGTACTGCCAAAGATCTGTGCATCGCCATTTTTGAAGACCCCAACACCCCCTGCCCCATCTCCTATCTGGATCATGCGGCTTACCTGGGGCGGGAGTTTATGCGGGCAGAATCGGCTTTGGTTGCTGGAGAAGAATACGTTCAGGATTAGGTACCCATGGGGAAAATGACCCTTGTTGCCGGGTTAAGTGTCCTGGTACTGACCGGATGCGCCGGCCCTGAGTCCCAAATAGAGCCCTCTCCGCAGCCGGGCCAGGAAGATAGCTCAAATCCAGCTGCAGCCCCTGAGAACAATCCCACCGAAGACTCCGCTTCTGAATCGAGGCATGCCGTAACGGCAAATCTCGCAGGGGATCTGTGGTCCCAACTCCAGCAGGCGGAAACCCGCTACTTCGTACTGATGCGCCATGCCCTGGCTCCAGGCACGGGGGACCCGGCAACCTTTGATCTAGACGATTGCTCCACCCAGCGCAACCTGAATGAAGTAGGGCGAGAACAGGCCCGACTTACCGGCGAAGCCTTTCGGCAGCGGAACGTTCCCGTGGGCCAGGTGCTGTCAAGCCAGTGGTGTCGATGCCTGGAAACAGCCGAGTTATTGAATCTGGGGGAGGTTGAGCCCTATCCTCCCCTGAATTCGTTTTTTCAGGACCGCAGCACTGCCGATGCCCAAACTCAACAGGTACGAGAGTTTATGGTCAACTATCCCGACGAACCGGGCGTAACGGTTATGGTGACTCACTTTGTAAATATCTCCGCTTTGAGTGGGTCGAGTGTTTCCTCCGGCGAGATGGTGGTGATGCAGGTGAATGACGATGACCAACTGGAAGTCCTCGGGCAAATTGAAGCCTTAGAACAATAAATTCTCAACCCTGAGGATTCAGGATGCCCTCCTCACGATAGAGTTGATTTCTCTTCGGTGAAGTCAGTCTTAAAGATGTTTCCCAGCCCAAATTATGTTAAGACTGTCATCCATTGCTGCTTTTGCCTGAGATTTTGGGCTATTGGTAAAGAAGCAAGTGGCCCTGGGTGAGCGCTATGGCTTTTCTCTGTCCTCAGTATCGGCATGACTTAATTCCCAAAGCCCATACCCCGGAGCAGGATCTCGCATTGGTAGGGCAATTAAAAGACTTCCGCAGCGGGATGTTTCAGCTATTTCAGCAGAAAATAGGCGACGTCACGGAGGCTTTTGGGGCAGCCAACAATCAGGAAAAGCTCTATCTCGAAATTCGCCGCGTTCTGGATCATTGCCCTGAGATTGGTGCCGTCCACCAGCGTCGAGGAGAGCTACAGGATTTACTGTGGGCCCAGGTCTTGGGGGAAATCGAGGCGGACCGTCAGCGGTTAGAAACGATTTATGAATTGCACCAGCAGGGCCAGGGAGGTTTGGAGACAGACCCCAGTCTGGAAATCCCCGTTCACCAGCGCGCTACCAATATCCACCGCATGCCTGGCGGTTACTCCCAGAACCCGGAGGAGGACGAATTTACCACCGGACTGCTCTACGACCACGGGGTTTTTCTATACGGTCGGGGGTGGTTTGGCCCCCTTAATGATGAACTGGGCCAGACCTTAATTCATCAGGTTTTGGAGCAGCATTATCCCCACCTGAAGCCCAGTAAGATTTTAGACCTGGGTTGTTCGGTCGGTCACAGTACCCTGCCCTACCGGTCGTCTTATCCCGAAGCGGAGGTGTGGGGCATTGATTTGGGAGCCTCTTTACTGCGCTATGCCTCGGCCCGAGCGCGAATCTTGAATGAGACCGTCTATTTCGCCCAGCAGAATGCGGAGAGTACTGAATTTAACGATGAGTCTTTTGATCTGGTCGTGAGCCATATTTTGCTCCATGAAATTCCGGGGGCGGCAAGGCAACGGGTGTTTGCAGAAAGCTATCGTTTGCTGAAGCCCGGCGGACTGATGGTGCATTTAGAAAGTCAGTTATTTCTACAACCCCCAAGCCTGGTGGCTCGATATTTTCGGGACACGGAAGTTTGGGCCAACTCGGAACCTTTCTTAGCTTCATCAAAGTTTGAAGCCTTTCCCACCTATGCTTTAGAAGCAGGGTTTGGGCCAGATGCCTTTCGCGTCTACCCTGTGCCCGGTTACTACGGTGCTCAAGCGGGAGATTCTACGGCCCGGTGGGTGGCTCTCTGCGGCGAAAAATGATAGCTCTTCTAGGAAATCAGCGGGTTCAAATGCAGACTCTCCATAAAGGGAGAGAGTAACCTGCCCCTTCCGTTAGAGGAGCCCCCTGAGAAAAAAATGTAAATTGAAAAGGATTAATTTTTTCCGTAGTAAGAACCTGAGGAGGTTCCCACAACTCAGTTGGGGTTATGGGTCACCTTTATTGGGCTGCTCATAGGAGCAATCTTTCTCGCTGGCAAACCATTTTCCGCTCGCCGCAAAGTTTGATCCCTTCAACGGAAGATGACATTACGGGCAAGCAAATTGAATGAACTCAAGGCGATCCGGTTGCCAAAATTAGTCAGCTTTTTGCACTTTTCCCCAAAGCTCTATCAGCAGCAGCGCGCCACCGCTGGCAAACATACCGCCCACCATGCCATTGGCGATGCGTACCTTCGGGGCTTCGGTCAGGCAATGGGCTGGAGGGGTTTCCAACTTAGCACAGGCCTGGTTTTCCACCCTGGCGGCTCCTCCGCCCAGGAGAATGCCCGCTGCGATCGCCAGAGTGGCTCTCCAGACTATGCCATTCTTTTCGTTTTGGATAAACATATCGGTCACTGACAAACGGTGGCCTTAGGTTTCCCCAAAACGGTGCGCCCTGACTCAGTAATGCCCCCTATTGCCACGGGGGATTGGACCGGACTCTTAACCTGCTGCCAGGTTCCGCCCTGGTCAGAGGGGAGAAAGGCCCCGATAATTCTCCGGTTTCAAAAATTTCTTGCGGAATCAGTTAAGAATTGGTATCAGTCAATACTTTATAAAGAAGTTATAAAATGCAGACTTTTACAAGTTAATCTTCTTCATCTGGGGGATGGGGCAATCTCGCGATTGTCTCTTTCCCTAAACTTGTTGTTTTAAGGAAAAGCAGGAAAATAATTGGCTAAGTTGTTAATGTCTTTGCTGATCTTGCTTCATGTCTAAAGACAAGATTTTTTGTCAGCCGCCTCGCTGAAAAGGTCTACTGTCGCCAGTTTTGGTGTTCTGGAATGCCTTTTTCTAACTTTGGCGTTCTGAAATATCGGTTGAAGAAGTCGTCTTTTGAAGCTTTGGCCCCTGTTTATGGTTGTTACTTAGGAGATTAGAATGGAGCCTGAAGCACAAGCATTTTTAGGAACCTTTGTCTCAGAATCTTACTACTACTGGGCATCGGTGTTCATGTTGTTAATCCACGTAGGTTTTCTGGCCTATGAAGGTGGGGCATCGCGCGCCAAAAATGTTTTGGCGACCATGGTTAAAAACTTGATGACCCTCGCCGTTGTGGGATTATCATTCTACTTTTTCGGCTGGTGGGTATACGCCGCCTTCTCGATCTTTCCTCGGTTTGGACCAATTCTGGGTCCCTGGATAAGTTCCCTGCCTGAAAATCTTGGTCCCCTGGATGGGGCAGGTTTGCTCGACTTTTTGGCGACCACTTACCCCTGGTCAACCTCCATGGGGCCAAATATTGCCGACAACCTGACCGGCGTGTTCTGGTTTGCCTTTGCCCTGTTCTCCATGACCACCGCCTCAATTATGTCGGGGGCTGTGATTGAACGGATTAGATTGGGAGCCTACCTGATACTGGCGATTATTTTGGGTGGTTTTACCTGGATGGTTGCAGCATCCTGGGGATGGAACTACTGGGGTTGGTTCAACGCCATGGGCTACCACGACTTCGGTTGTTCTGCTGTGCTTCACGGCGTTTCTGGGTTCTTTGCCCTGGGGGTACTGATTAACCTCGGCCCCCGTATCGGCAAATTCGACATGAATGGCAAACCCCGCGACATTCTGCCCCACAACCTGCCCCTGACGATGGTAGGTTTGATGCTGATTTTTGTGGGTTTTTACGCGTTCCTGGCGGCCTGTGTGATTTTTTTGCCGGGCTCAACGATCGCAACGACGATTTACGGTTCTCCCATGACCCTGGCTTCGATTGGAGTAAACACCACCCTGGCCCTCTGCATGGGCATTGTTGGGTCTTACCTCGGCTCCAAGGGCGATCCGTTCTACACCATTTCTGGTGGTCTGGCCGGAATCATCTCGGTGGGTGCGGGTCTTGACCTGTATGCCCCTCCAATTGTGATTTTGATTGCCTTCATCGGCGCTTACACCATGCCTTATGTGGGTAAATTCGTAGAGAAGATGGGCATTGATGATGCGGTAGGGGCCTTTGCGGTCCACGGTTACTGCGGGGTGATCGGTGCCATGGCAGTGGGTGTCATGGCTACGGGCTACTCGGTGGGAACTTTCCCTCCCACCAACTTCATGGCGCAGCTGGTGGGTACGTTTCTCTGCACCATTGTGCTGGGCTTCATTCCCGGTTACGGCTGCAGCTGGGTACTGAAGCAGCTGAACCTGCTGCGGGTACCCCCTGAAGAAGAAATCAAGGGGCTCGACCTGGGCGACTTTGGCGTGAAGGGCTATCCCGAATACACCATGGTGGCGGAAGAATTTCTGGCCGAAGATCTGATTCACACCCGGGTCGAATAGACCTCAATTTCCCGATAGATGCCAGGCTCTAGGTTTAGCCATGGCTTCTATCGGGTCAGAGTTCAACACTTGAATCAACGCTAATGAGGAGATTTTGTGCCCATGTATAGCTGGTTAATCGGGGCCGCCAGCCCCTTTGCCACCTGGGAAGAGTTTGAAGGGGCCATCGATGGTCCAACCGGTGGAGCAATTTATACCTTTGCCGATCGTCCGGCCCTGCTGGGTATCGCCACCGTGGTTGCAGCCCTGGTATTCATCTACTTCATCTATGCGTCGTTCCACATCAAGAGTGGCGATACCAGTGCCGAGCCTCCCCATGCCCTTGGTCTTTTACTGGTGGCGGGTGCGGCCTCGGCTATGGCAAGTCTGTATGAGGGAGTTGTCGATCAAAAAAACCCCCAACAGGTCAGTCGTTCTGGCGAGGTTTCCCAGGTATCGAAAGCATCTCGACAACTACCGGCTGCTCTGCTCGGCATGACCAGTCTGACCGGGTTCACGGCCAGGCGCAAACGTTCTAAGCCTGTGCGCCGACGCCTGACCAATCGTTAGAAAGGGCTGGTAAAACTTCCCACTGGAAGTTCTTTGACGGCTTTTTTCCTGAGACCATCAGGTCCAACCCCTGGGCGGATTTCACGTTTTGAAGTCCGCTCAAATTTTTTCTGGGTATAGCTTTGGCCAGTTCTCTCAGGACACTGGTGATCGGTCAACAATCCGTTTTTTCCACATTTCTGCATCTACTTGTTATGCCAGATTTGCAGCTTTCTGCTTCCCCAAAAACTGCCGCTTTTAATGACCTGCCTGCACCCCTGGGTCCTGTCGTGGCGGAATATCGCGTTGAAGCGGCGACAGCAATAGCCTATCCCGTTAAGTCAGGACAATATATTCAAATTATTGATGTGAATGGGAGTCAATGTTCTGACTTCCTGGCCTTTACGGGGAAAGCTTACCGGGAAGAACTTGACGGCACCGTCACCCGCACCCTGCTCGGTATGGCCATGCCCCAGGCCGGACTGCTCAGCAAATACTTTTCCCAGACTATGCAGCCCCTGGTGGAAGTGATTCAGGACACCTGCGATCGCCACGACAGCTTCATGCTGGCCTGCACCAACAAATACTACGAAGATGCGGGCTATCCCGGTCATCCCAGCTGCAGCGACAACTTCAACCAGGTGCTGACTCCCTACGGCATCGCCCCCCGACCCGGTTGGCCGGCCATCAACTTTTTCTTCAATACTGATGTGGATGAGGGCGGCACCATCACCTCCGCCGAAGCCTGGTCCCGACCGGGAGACTACGTGCTGCTGAAGGCCCATCAGGATTTGCTCTGCGCCAGTTCCGCCTGCCCCGATGACATTGACCCAGTGAACGGCTGGCACCCGACCCCCACTGGCCCCTTACCGATCTGGACCCGCTTGGCTATTTCCGTTTTGTCACCGGCACCGTCTGCGGCATCCCCGTACTGATTTCCCGCACCGGCTATACGGGAGAACTGGGCTATGAGCTGTTCGTCCATCCCGACCAGGGGGGCGACCTGTGGGATGCGCTGATGCAGGCCGGTGCGCTCTACCACCTGTTGCCCCTGGGAATGCAGGCTCTCGACCGCGCCCGGATTGAAGCGGGGTTACTGGCGGCAGGACGGGAGTTCAACGACCTGATTTCTCCCTACCAGGCGGGCATCGGCTGGACTGTGGCGATGAAATCTAAGGGAGACTTCATCGGACGCCCCGCTCTGGAAAAGCTGAAGGAGCGTCCCCCTTTTATGGCGGTGGGGCTGATGCTCCAAAGCAATGAGGTGGCCTGCGGTGGTCAGTGGGTCTATCCTGTCGGCGAACGCTGGCGCGTGGGTCATGTCACCAGCGGCACCTTCTCGCCCATCCTGAACCGCAGCATTGCCCTGGCCCAGGTCGCCCCTGGCTATGCCGCACCCGGCACGGTGTTGGAAGTGGGATTAATGGATGGTCTGAAGCGGCGAATTTCCGCCGAGGTCGGACCACTTTCTCTATACGACTCGACCAAGAGCCGAGCGAGGTCTTAGGAGAATTCTGGGAAAGCAAATACCCCCCAGTAGGGGCGCAGGGCCTGCGCCCTGGGTGAGTGACTCCTAAGATGGATAATTTTGTTGCAAGAGATCTCCTTAAATGGTTTCAATTTCTTCAGTTTTTTCTGAAAATCAGATAAGCGTTAATCCACCCAACTATAGGCTTTGGGACTTTGCAGGTGTGGATGGGCTTCAAGCTGCCATAGCCCAATTTTCTCCCTCAGTCTCTCATCTAGCTCCTTACCAATCACTGACGACCACATTCAACCAACAGCCCTGCTCAGTATTGCGATTGTGCGAAAACAATTTTCGAGTAGCCCTGCCAGAGCATGCAGATTTTGCCCAAGTCGTTACTCCGTTGGGGCTAAACATTTGGGTTAAACCCAGCTCCACAGCGAATCTGGTTATGCCGGCGGCGTCAGGTCTCTCGAAACTGGCTCAAATTGCTACAACCAAGCCTCATTTTACCCTTAACCCCTTTCCCCTCAACCGAGCAGTTCCCGCTCGCATCCATGGGGCTGCAATTTTAGCCTGGCACCATCTCTGGCAAGGGCAACCAGGGTTGCTGATTCAGGCGTCTGCGGCTGATTTTCAGGCCATTCAAAGAAGGTTCACCGAGTCGAGTTGACCGGTCTTTTGCGAGTTCGGTTGCGGGGTTGTGCCGGGGGATGTTGCGATGGCCGAAGGACAGGAGTGCTTGGGTAAAAATGACGGCTACTGCGGCGAATAGAAGTTTTAGAATCAGTCTTTCGTCATCAAGATGCGGAAACCTGCTTGAAGGAAATGGCGATCGCTGGTGACGGCATCAGCTAAATCTTGCTTCTGCATCACAATGAACGAAATGCAGTCAGTCAGCCCCCAGTCTTTATCAGGGTTCCTGGCGTTTGGGGGTGCCGTAGAGGTAGTGGTCATGTTCAGCGGACCAATCGGTTGGGGCTTCAACATTACCTGTGAGAGATTCGAGGACATCCCAGGCATTGCTAGAAGATTGCAAGTATTGCTGGTGAAGAGTAGTGACAAACTGCAGAACCTGTTGTTGCAAATTATCTGGCAAGTCATTCATTCTTTCAATGACTTTTATAAT
>CAZPYG010000165.1:0-11266 GCA_964590465.1 uncultured bacterium
CTTCATGGTCAATAAATCTCAAATAGCGGGCATAGCCCCGACTCCAGGTGGGAGTGGGCACGAACTTGGCCGTAAATTTCCAGCTCTGACCGCCGGTCAGAATCCACCAGGTGGACATGCCCCAGGCTGCAATGAACCCAATCAAAAGCCAGTCGAGGTTGAGCCCCCGACCGATGAGGTACGAAGCCCCGGTGATGCAAAACCAGGGAATAATCTGGTCGGCAGGAATCGGCCCCAGGCGAGGCTGAGATCCCAGAATGGTGTTGACGGGACGAAACTTAGTTTTCATGGCAGCTCGTGGACCCTGAAATGACAGTAAGAGCTGCACCCTGGATATAGCGTGATTAGAACGACAAGTACGCTTTAATTAGCGTGAGATGGGAACGACAATTACCCCGTAATCAGCGTGGTGAGGATGTCTCCAGCCGTCACCGCAATGATGATAATGAGCGGTGTGCGGGCAATTGTCGCCCAATCTTCATCCTGCCGGGCAGCGTTAATCACCTTGACCAGGGAGATGGCCACGTACAGCAGAAATAACCCCCGTAACACGTTAAATACCAACGGAATTGCGTCTCCAGCATTGGCCCCAAAGTTCGTCTGCATCCAGTCTTCGGCACCGCCAAAGAACTGGGCGTGGGCGGGATAGGCAAACAGCGTGAAAAGGAATAGTAGCCCTAAGCCGAAGGTGAGCACCAGGCGACGGTTCCACCAGCGGCGATACCGCAACCGCCGAGGCATGGGCGGGAGGCGATGAGGGGATTGCTTCCAGAGCAGACCTAGAGAGGATCCTGTAGCAATCGATACGATTAGTGACGAGCCATGGATCAGCACATCCATTGCCATGGCGCAGAGGGAAAGAGTAACCAGAACAGGAAAGGAAAGCCGATCAATCGGGTTAAGAATGGGAACAAAGTAGGCCATCCAGTCATGCGGAATTGACTTGGTTGAGTGACTTAGCATTTCAGTCTCCAAAAAACAACGAAGACTGTAAAACTCGCGTGCATCTGTCTGCTTTCGGTTTCAGGAACGAAAAAGAGATTTGATCACTATAACAACAACTTTAGGGAAATGAGGGAGTGACTTTTTCGGTTCCTGAGGCTGTGCTCCGTTCTCTCAAGGCTATGTAGGGAGAGGATTATAACGACAGTTTTGCAATTTAATGTCACGTTAATCACATTCGTGAGGAATTGGTCAAAGAAACTCGCTAAAGGTCACATCCGTAGAATTACGGAGATAGTTTTAGACACCAAAGCAGGCAAGGCTTATAGGTCAATTTGTTAGAACTAATCACATTAATTCAAGTTGTTTTTAGCCTTCTTCAAATCAACAAATTGATTTTGGTTTGAGTTTTCTGCAAAACTTTCCGGATTTTCCTTGGAAGTCGGAGAAGGGAGTGAATTGTGCCCCCATGCCCCCAACTAGAGACCAGGTTGACGTCAAGACGTCCTGGCGTCAGGACTCAATCTGGTCTCAACCGATACTCTAATTTACGCGCTATGCTCAGTATTTGCTCTGAGTTTCGCTGACCATCCTGGAAATTGTCCGTGAGTTGATTGTTAATGAAGACGTTGAGTTGTATCTCCCTCTCGGGAGGGCAGGGGAAAACTTCGATTGCGCTGCTACTGGGGCGGTTGCTAGCCCGACAGGGTCGCAAGGTGTTGATGGTGGATGCCGACCCGCAGGCCAATCTGACCTTTTACCTGGGCCATGAGGTGAAGCCCCAGGAACCCACCCTGCTGGAGGTGCTGAAGCAGCAGGTGGAGCCGGTGGATGGGATCTATCCCCTGGGGTTTCAGAATTTGTTTTTGATGCCTGCTGATGAAGGGCTGCACAAGGTGCAGGAGTACCTGGCCACCAGCGGGATGGGAGCCTTTGCCCTGCGCTTTTGCCTGGAAACGGTGGGTCAGTTGTTTGATGTGTGCGTGGTGGATTCGCCACCCCAACGAACGCAGATTTGTCTATCGGTAGTGGGGGCCTCTGACCGGGTGTTGATTCCGGCAGAAGCCTCAACCAAGGGGGTGAATTCCCTGCTGCGCAGTCTGGAATTGCTGGAGGAAATGCGCCGGATGCGAGCGTTTTCGGGACAGGTGCTGGGGGTGTTGCCGTTTCGGGACCGTTGGTTTGGCCGGTCCCAGGCGACAGATAGCCGCTCGGCGATTGCCGCGATGCGACAGGTGGCGGGGCAGATTCCGGTTCTGCCGTCGATTCTGGAGAGTGAGCGCTATAAGCAGGCGATACGCATGGGCCGATTGTTGTCGGAGCTGGCCCATCAAGATCTGGAATTTCCGTTTGACGCCGTTATTGAGAGGTTGGAAGGGGTTTAGATGACGAATGAGGATGCATTGGAGCGGTTGATGCAGCGGCAGCGACCAACTGTGCCGCCCCGTTCTGATGAACTGGTGCCGGGAATGGCAGCAGGGAGTAAAGATGAGGAGACAGCTGGGCAGGTTGACGCTAATGAGTCAGGACAGGCTGACGTCAATACCGATGGGCGTCAGGACGAGACTGTAGATGTGCCGGAGTTGGTCAGGACGACAACGCGGATTGAGGTAGAAATTGACCGGGCGTTGCGGACGCTCTGTATTGACCACCGGTTTACAAAGGAGGTGTGGCTGGAGGCCGCATATCTATATTTAAAGGAGCATCCAGAGTTGATGGCTGTGGTGAATGACCTGGCGAAGCAGCGCTACCAGCGGCGGAAGCGGGCGGCAGAGTTTAAGAAGCTGGAGACGATGCAGAAGCGGTTGAGGGGTAGTTAAAATGAGTACTATCAATCACAATAAAATCAGTACAAGCTTTCGCTCATCTAGAATGATATGTCCTGACCTTTAGACCCCTTAGGCCAAGGGATTCGGCTAGTAAGTAGGGATTCGGCAGTAAGTTAAATGCATAGCAGCTTATTCTTGAAGCATTTCATTTTCAAGAAATTCTGCATGCTCATAGAGCTGTCTAATAGCACCCTTGTCATAGATTAACGCCCCGGTTTCGTCTCTATAAGTGCGTGTGTCATCCCCTCTAAAAGAGAGATGATTAAAACTTGACACGATTCCGAATTCAAAGTCACAGACAAGTATTTTAGAGTGTGTATTAGAAACTCGAATGATCAATAAGTTGCTGAACTTCTCTGCTAATCTATTGAGTTCTCTCAGAGCCCTCGGGCTGTTACGGTCAATACCCTGGCGATCCTTGTATCCGTAAATAATCTTGACATCAATATTTCGCTTGAGTGACTTCTGGAGGTGCCTTAAAAAGGGATCATTAACAACGCTATTCGTAATCCAAGGGCAGACAATCAATAGCTTATTTTGCGCTTTATTAAAGGCAGTATAGAGTTGGTCTCGAATCTGAGCTGTATGAATGATCTCGACAACACAGTGAGCACGCAGCGTGTTTCGCTCTCGGTTCAGTTCATCATGGACGGATTCGAGGCGTTGCTTCTCTTTTGGGGTCAAATGTCCCTGATTCTTCTTTGCCTCCAGTGAGGCTACAGTTCGTTGGAGAGCTTCGGCGTGATTAAGATGGTCAACGCTCAAATCAGTAACAGGCTGCTTCGTATCTTTCCATTCGGCTCGCTCATCTGCATCAGCGAAGTCTTCCTTGAAGAACGGTTCAAGGACATGGATACCGCAACTCTGAAGTTTTTCAATTCTTTCTTTAAACCCAGGGTCGATACTCCCCCTAGAGAAAAGCTCATATAAAAGGTGATCTGACTCCGCCGAAGTCTTGTACTTCACAAGATCCATACAATGATAGTCAACACTTACCTTGCTAGAGACTTCATCAATCCCCAAAAGATCGCTATTCTTGTTCTCCTCATCCACTCGCAGTATTTGCTGAAAGTGTTCAAAGTAATAGACAAAGTCTTCAATGGCACGGGGTCTGCGCTCTATTCTCTCCAGTCGGTGCTGAGGAGGTTTGCCGAGATCCAAGCGATAGCCACGCCGAGCGTGGACGTCGCCCGTGAGCGCATCAATATATACATCTAAGGGTTCTACTGCAACGTCGGACACGCGGTGTTGTTCCAACGCAGCTATGCCAATCTTTGTGACAGAGAGACATCCAGACTCATCCCTTCTGACTAAAGTCTGCTGCAAAAGGTGAGCGAGCGTCTGATCTACAACAAACTGCTCAAGCCCCAAAAATTGGAGGATCTCTTCAGTTCGTGACAAACCATTGGTAATAGCACCAAGCACATACTCCTCCTGTAGGCGGAGCCGCCTATCCTTACGAATCCGGATTTTAAGGTCCGCCCTATAGTAGGGATATCCGATAGTGATATGGTCAATCAGGACAGCTTCCGGAGCCATGCGTTGCAGAGCAGCTTCAAAAGATTTAGCCATGGTTTGCCTCGTCTGTTATCTCCTGAGAAGGGATCACCTTGCAGGTGTCCTTCTGTTGTTGGATATAGTCAATGAGAGGTCTGAAGGGATTCGGTCCACCATCTGCTGTCTTGCCTCTGTAAGCCATATAGTCGCTTCCTACGATGAAGAGGAGTTGTTTCGCCCGCGATAGTGCTACATTCAAACGCCGATAGTCGGAAGTAAATCCCAACTTCCCATCTTTGTGGCTTCTCACAAGATCAAAGACCACGATGTCACAGTCTTTCCCCTGGAAAGCATCTACTGTATGCACTGTGATACTGAGGTTTGGCCACCTTTCAAGATTTCCTGGCTCAATAGCTAGTTCCAGTGTGCTTTTTTGAGCCGCATATGCCGTAATCACCCCCACATCCTTAAGAAGGCTACCTTCAGTACAGTCTTTTTGAATACGGCAGAGAAGGTGGGCGATAACGTTAGCCTCATAGGGGTTATGAAAGCTTTTGCCAGCCTTTTTATGAAAAATCTGCTTACGGGGGGTTCCTGTAGAGACCCAATAAATAGGACAGGAGAAGGTCAAAAGCCCATGCATTTTCTTGTCAAAGGACACCCGCTCACTCGATAAACCCTCTTCTTTGTAGAACAACTTGCCAACGAGTTCCCCAATACCAGGATGCATACGGTATTGTTGCCGAAGCGTAATTTTATTGGCCTCTGGCAAGGCACGGTAGAGGTGCTCAAAGAGAGATTCCTCGAGTTCTTGTCTAGCCAGTTCTAATTCCGACTCTGCTTGCTTTGCAAACTTGTGATCGACTACAGGTGGAAGCTGCTTGTGATCCCCGACTAAGACAATACGTTTTCCCTTTACAGCTGCTACAAGCGTTTCTGCAGGAGTGGCACGACCAGCTTCGTCAATAATTACCCAGTCAAATGAGAGATCCTTCAGCTTGTATGCCCCGACCTTGCTACACGTTGCCCCCAAGATTCGTACATTCTCAAGGTAAAGTGCTTCGAGGTCGGACTGTGAATGCTGGAGCTTCTCTGTCCATTCCCGTTGAAGCATCTGTAATGCCTCGAACTGCTTGAGATGCTTGCTATCCTTGCCAAGAAGCTCCTCTACTCGGGCAGTTTCGGCAGCGAGCCACTCTCGTGCAGACTTATCTTGCTCGGGAGACCTGACCTCGTACTGCTCAGTATAGGCATCAAGTGCTGCCCTCAACTCTTCCTCCGCTTGTACTTTTTCCCAGACAATCTCATCTACCTCAAACGCTTGTTGCTCAAAGGTGGAATGCAGGGCTGGAGTGTATGCTGCTGCTGCTTTGGTTGCAGCCTTAACTAGACGTTGGCTCAGCGTATCCCGAAGGTCTATGTGATTATCTAACTTTCCAAGTTGCTCTAGCTTCTCTGCTCCATCAAGAAGGTCGCCTTTTTGGGCCGAATACTCTTTCCAGTGATGGGAAGAGCGATCTAGCGCTTCACGCTGCCACTCTAGCACGGCCTGTTCTACTCGATAAATCTGAGCAGGCATATCGATGCTTTCCTCTCGACCGATGCGAACAATGCGGAGACGCTCGCGGAGGGGCTCTGGAAGGTTTCCCTCCGCCCGTGCTTTGCCTAGCTTTACAAGAACATTGTCAACTGCAATGTTGGACTGGGAAGAGATCAGGATTCGAGCATGGGGCTCTCGATCTAGGATCTGCAAGACGAGTTCTGTGATCACTGTTGTCTTTCCGGTACCAGGAGGGCCTTGAATCAAGAAAAGATCCTGCGTTCCCAATGCCCGCTCCACAGCTTCGCGTTGATTCTCATCACGCTCTAGGTCCTGGTCAAAGAAGCGATGGCTCCGACGAGGCTCGATACACGGAGCATCCGCAGGTGAGGCAAGAATCTCAAAAAGACGGGGATTTTCAGAGCTACTAGTTCGAGCATCTTCCAGCGCATATTTCTCGCGACTTATCTGCATTTGCTGGGCTTGCTTGTCTATTTCAATCGTCCCCTTGTCGGCAATCTCTTCTATGTTGAACCGGAGTTCCACCGGTAACTGAAGAGTAACTTCGCTAACGGTACTGTCTTTCTGCACCGATCGGATAGCATGACCACAGGAAACTTGGCGTGTCCGCTTCTTACGTCGGTTATTTCCTACAGAAATGGTTAGCGGCGTCTCCTCAGCTATAAATTGAGTGACAATATCTGCTGTGCTAATCGATTCAGTATCAGTAAGAGTAAGCGTTAGTGTATTGTTCGCAGGCTCATACCTGTAATTTCTATAGCGTAAGGGAGACTTTTCCTCGTCCAGAATAAGTTGTTTAAGATCGATAATCTTGCTCCAAATCCCAAACGTCTGGTTATTCTTGCGATCCTTGTGATCAGCCCGCGCTCGCTGACTTTTCAGGGAAGCAACCTCCATAGCCTCGTACAGGTCATCAAGACTGCGCTCAGATGTAGCGTTTCTAGCCTCATATGCTTCGTCAAATACTAAAGGCTCTATCTTGCAAGGCACTCCATCTTCATTGAGGTAATGCAGTTCCGTTTCCGGCTTCCTCAACTCAGAATGCAGAACAATATAGCCACCCTTCGAGTCGAAGAAGCCTCGGAAAACAACGCCAGCAGCGTCGTTCCCCAAATCTAATCCTTTTTGTTTTTGCTGCTGCTCGTTATCCTTATCCGGTAATAGTTTGAGGTGAACTAACCCATCTCCTTGCCGTAATGCGTTGCGGACATACACCTTTGCAGCTCCTGGATAACCCTCGCCTAGGTCAATAGATTCAGCGAATTTCGGCGTGAGGTAGATAACCAACTGACGAAGCTCGATAGTCTGATCCCTCAGCTTACTAATTGCTAGGCGAAGCCTGTCGAGAGGTGGCCGCTTCTCGGATTCCTGCGCAATCCCTTCTTCGAGGCATTTAATGAGCTGTACACCTGACTCACTCTCACCAAGAGTCCTGCGGGCAGCATCAACAATCAACTCGCGTTTTCGTTGCTGTCGAGCTTGATCTTGGATATCCTTGCCCACCAAGAGATAGAGGAATAGAACACAAACGGAAAAGACATCAGTGGTGTGAGTAAACCCTTCCCATTGCACTTGTTCCGGGGAAGCGAAGAGGTCTGAGAAATATCCCCGCACTGTCCGCTGTGGGGATATTGTGTCTGTTACGGCAGCAATTCCAAAATCGAGCACCTTCACCTGGGGTTCTAAAGCATCTTCTACAACGTAGACATTGCTGGGTTTGATATCGCGATGGATGACGCTCCGTCCATGGGCGTAAGCGATAGCGTCGAGTAACTGAAGGAAGAGTTGCATCCGTTTGTGCAGAGGAAGTTCCTGGAGAAAATATTTGTCAATGGGAATTCCCTCAATGAGTTCGAGCACAATGAAATAGGCACCACGCTCGCCATCCTCAACATCCGGATCGAATCCATCTTCAACAAAGCGGACAATGTTGGGGTGATTCAACTTCTTCAGCATTGCTACTTCGCGCTTTACAAGGCGATCAACACCATCAACTGCAGGGAGAACCTTGATTGCGAAGAAATCTGTTTCACCAAGGGGTTGAGCAACATAGACGTCCGCCGAACCACCTTGCGCGAGAAGATGCTTCAGCTTAAACTTCCCACCAAGTAGCTTCCCCGTGATATCCATGACTATTAGCTCACATACAGGTATCAGAGACACAAGTAAATTCGATCCTTCATCGAGAATGGAATGATGACTTGTATCCTTATTCAGAATTCCCAATACTCCATGGCCTCTTAACACTCCGGGCAGCTTTTAACACCTAACGAGAGAATAAGGGTTTCAGCTCTCTTTCAGAGCGGTTAAGCCAACAACAGAACAAGTGTCTCAGCGATCGCCCGAAAACGTGTCCAAGCTATTGGGCATCTAACGAGATAGATGTTTTACTAGAGAGAGTTTTGAAACAAACTCTCTCCAAAATTTGATTGCTCGTGGAAGAGAATAGTGCTTTGACTGGCTTCCAAAACACGCTTTAGCCCATCTTCCTTTGCTCCGTTATCTGTGAACATCGACGGTTCAGCAGCAGCACAGGAAAATGCTGAGGCAGTAAATCGAGCCCTGGAACGTTTCAGCCATTTGTGAAAATTACTTTATAAATCCTGCAAGTAGCCCAGTGCTCTTGCTTATACTCGAAAGCAACGTGCCACTGAGTTTGAACCCTTGAGTCTCAAAGAGCTACCGATTCATGACGAGTACCGTAGCGACTCCACTAACCTCATCCGAGACTTCTATGTTCCCTGTTTGGAACAAGCATCCGTCTACAACCGGGCGGTAGGGTTCTTTTCCAGCTCATCCATGGCTGCGGTGGCTCAGGGGTTAACGGCCTTCATTCGCTCTAGGGGGCATATGCGCCTGGTTACCTCTCCAAAGTTGTCTCCCGATGATATCGAGGCGATTGACCGAGGGCTGCAGGAACGAGAGCAGGTGATTGAAAGAGCATTACTGCGAGAGTTTGATCAGGAATTAGAGCAGGTCGTAAAGGATCGGCTTGCCTGCCTGGCCTGGTTACTATCCAAGGGTGTGCTCGATATCAAACTGGCGATTCCGACCAATGTCCGCCAGTGGGGCATCTACCACGAGAAGCTGGGAGTCTTTCAGGACAGTGACGACAATTATGTAACCTTTACCGGTTCAGCCAATGAGAGTTCCAGTGCGCTGATCGACAACTTCGAATGCCTGGATGTCTACACCTCCTGGGATGAAAGGGTCAAAGATAGAGCCTCCCGAAAATTCGAGAACTTTCAGCGACTCTGGGATGATGAGACTCCCAATGTAGACATCCTCAGCTTTCCAGAGGCTGCGGCAAAATCGCTGCTCAAATACCGGCCCGACAATCCTCCAGACTGGGAGCCGGGCTTACCCAGGTCGCCCTCTACGGGCGAACCAGACGAGGGAAAGTACAATTCTGGCGGAACAAGCGACACTAAAAACTTCCTCAAGGTTGAGCTAAGACCTCGCCAGGTCGATGCCCTGGATGCCTGGTGTAAGGCAGGCTATCGAGGCATTTTAGCGATGGCAACGGGTACGGGTAAAACCATTACCGCATTAGGGGCCATCACCAAACTCAAGGATCTGGAGCTGGTGGTTATCAGTGCCCCCACCAACGAGATCGTCCAACAGTGGGTTGAAGAGCTTGAGAACAGAACCAGTTTTCATGCCCCTATCCTCGCTGCCGGGCGCTCAGAAGACTGGCGGGAGCCTCTGTTTCGCAAGCTGCGCTTACTCAAGCACAAACGGCTCCCCGAAGAGAAAATCCCCCTCATTGTTGTGGGGAGCTATGGCGAACTATCCAAAACCCCGGTTCTACAACTGATTGAGGATGCAGGCGGGCTCCCGGAACAGTCCCTTTTAATTGGCGATGAAGTTCATACTGCTGGGGCCACCACCTACCAGCGCCTCTTACAGGATGGTTTCCAGTGCCGTCTGGGGCTGTCAGCAACGCCCCTTCGCCAATATGACGAAGAAGGTACTGCAGTTGTGCTCGATTACTTTGGCGGCATCGTGTACGAATTTCTGTTAGACCAGGCAATTGCGGTGGGTATCCTATGCGAGTACGACTATCACGTTTTTATTGCCGAACTGACGGATGACGAGTACGACGAGTTCAAAGAATTGACCACACGACTCGGTCAGCTGATGAACAGTGATGACCCAGATGACCAAGAACAGGCTAAACGGGTGGCCATTCAGCGATCCAATATTCTCAAGTCTGCCTCTTCAAAACTTGCAGCCTTAGAAGACATCGTCAGCCGGTATCCTCCCCAAAGAAGTATGGTCTACTGCGCGGATATTGATCAGGCCACTGAGGCGAGTCGCACTTTGACCCACCAGGGATTTCGAGCCGTCCGCTATTCTTCTGAAGACCCCAATCGCAAGGCATTGTTGACTGAGTTTGCCAGTGGACGGCTTGATGCTTTGGTGGCTATCAAATGCCTGGATGAAGGGGTTGATGTTCCAGAAACTGATTTGGCGCTGGGATGCCCAAGCCGCTAGGCGGATCTCTTCTCTTGCACCACGTATCCCCATAGAATAGTTTCGCAACGGTAGCTATTTATGGGATGCAGAGCGAAGTCGCTAAACTTGAGGTCTTACACTACTACGCCACTAGGTTTCAGCGGTTGCGTGTTGACCGAGCACATGGCGTAGCACCCCATAAACCAATTTTGCTATTGGCGGTAATAGAGCTGATCGCGCTTCATACAATTGCTGAGAACCGCATTGAACTCTCAAGCCAGCTCAACCGCACTTTTTTAAAGTATTGGAGCTATCTGGGCTCTGCTGAGCATAATCCAGATATTGCTCGTCCGTTTTTCCATATGAAGAGTGGGAAGTTTTGGCACCTTGTCCCAAATAACGGATTTGAAAAGATCTTGAATCAGAAAATAAAGTTGAAAACCTTCTCTGAAGTCAAACAAGCAATTAACTATGCTTACCTGGATGAGGATTTGTTTGATTTCCTTCAAGAGACTAAAAGTAGGGAAAGTTTGTTAGCTGTTCTGGTTTCTCGATGGTTTCCAGGACAGTTTGAGGAAATCAAGCAGATTTCGGAAAACCAAGAATTTCGAGATCCGCCCATCTATCTCCAAGAGGCGCACCTAAAATATCTGGATAGACTTGATAATATCGCCAACAACTAGCTAGTATCCTCAGATACTTAAAGAAGGTCTCAACCCCATAAGAGTAAGATGTCGAGAATGAACCACTTCTAACTCGTTTACGACGATGAATTCAGAATGCCTTTCGATAGGTTTGCATTCCGCTATGTAAAAGTCAACGTAGTTGCTGCTGGATGGCTTAATCGCCCTCAGGTAGACAGGCACGATAGGGATCGAGGTTGGCACCCTGTTACTGATTGCAAGAATAGGATAGACAAGTTTGTGCGTAAGCCTTCAAGGGTTACGACGAGATTGGGGTTTCACGCTCATCAGTAGGT
>CAZPYG010000166.1:0-11113 GCA_964590465.1 uncultured bacterium
AGAGTAAATCTCTTAATTCCCTTGATCTACTGTCTGAATCCAGGGGTTCACTTCACAATGGCCAATCTTTGAAGTTGATCACCCAGCGGCTAGGCGACTGGTTAGGACTACTGTTCAGGTCTTGACCATTCAAATAAGGAAACAGCACCTCCTCATTTTTGGGATCTTTCTCAATCAAAGCTTGGGCTTCTTCAGGCGACATCGTGAAGCCCAATCCCAAAATGTTTGACCCTTGGAAAGATTTACCTTCATTCGCAACTAATCGATAGGGCTTGCCCAGCGCTTTCCCTGGTACCGTCAAAAAAGCCGTAATCCCATCGACTGGGTTTTCATTCAGCACAAATTTCTGCTGCCATTCCCCTTTGTGCAGCCACACATAGGCAACTTCCAGTGCAGCGGTTCCTGGCCAAGGACGACTCGGCACCGCACGGGGGATCGTGTAGCCCTGAGCCACCAGTTGATCTAAGCCAACTTCGCGGGTATCCCCTTGGGCAATGGTGTTGGTTGCCACCAGCCCAAAATTGCCCTCTTTCGCGATCAACTGCCCCGCATTCAAAAAGAAATAGGCACAGAGATCCGCACTGCCTCGCTGTCCTTGGGCGATGTGCTCCACAATGAAATCGCGGTAATCGGTGCCTGCGGTTCCAGTAATTTTCTGCCCACCCTGAAACGGCGGATTGCCCACAATGGCAGAGAAACCAATGCTTTTGCCTTGTGGGATGGGCCTCTGGCCTGTCCCTGGGGTTTGGACAGCCGGGACGGCTGTCCCACAAGAATCTGCTGTGGCTTCCTCTTGTGGGATGGGCCTCTGGCCTGTCCCTGCCTCAACATTGGGCCTCTGGCCTATCCCTTCAGAAGTTTGGACAGCCGGGACGGCTATCCCACAAGACTCTTCTTCTTGCTCCCAGGCTTCTACTAACCTTTCGGATAAATACCGACACACCTGCACCAAAAACGCGCCGCTGACTTCAGCCGCCATGCTTCCTTGGATCTGCCCTCGGCCACTCCATCGTAAATCAGCGGCTCCAGGGTGTATTTGACGATTTCTTCCGTCAGGCTCTTGGGGGTATAGTGGGTGCCTGTCTCCCGGCGATTGGTGCCTTCGGTCACGAAAACGCTCTGGGCCGGAATCACCACCGGATAGTCAAAGGTGTCGATGCGAATCAGCTCAGCCCACGGCAGCACCCGGTTAAACAAATCCCGGTCGTTGTTGCAGGCAATGAGTAGGGGCGAAGCATTCAGACCATAACCCTCTGCATTCCCCGATGTATTATTTCCTGAATGCTTCGCCCCTACCGTATTAATGGTGGTGGGAATCCGTTTTTCCAGGGCCGATTTCGACCGCCCGGTTTCTTGCTTGAGGAAATCGATCAGCGCCTCTTCACCCTTTTGCCGGTGCTGCTCCAGCGCCAACAGGGAGACTTCCGGTTCCTTATTCTTGGTACCCTCCAGACCCAGAATCGGCTCCATTGCCCGCACGGCGGTATGGTCGAGCAGACCCTCATACACATGGCCGATTTGCTCAATATCCAGCGCCCGAAACGACAGCTTGCGCGACTCCACACCACCCCCCGACACCCGCACCTGAAGCACCTGAAGCGCCTCCAGCAGATGCAGCACCGTGCGATTATTCACCGGGATGGGGTCGGCAGCCATCTCCAGCCAGCAGGTGCCTGGCTTGCGGCCCTCCAAAAACGGGAAGCGATCGGGGTTAAACAGGCTACCGCCGTAGGCCGGAATGTAGAGGGCATGGTGCTGCACGCCGCCATGCACCGCCCGAAAGGTGGCCAGCAGCCGACACCAGGCATCGTGCTTGCGCTCCAGAATTTCTTCGCCGTTCTGGTCGGCCTGTTCCCGCAGTTGCTCCCGCAGGGTGGTGACGGCATAGAAAGTGTCGTAAAACTCCGTCTCGTAGGGCGGGATAAGCTGGTTCTCTTCCGCAAAGAACAGAAACACCAGCCGCATCATCACCGTCAGCGCCGCCTCGTACAGCCGGGTTTCGGGAGTGCCCTGCAGCAGCGCCCGCTTACGGTCCTGGTCGATGCGATCGATGGACTGCACCTGCACCAGCACCTCCACCGCTTTGCGCACCTGGTAGCCGAGCTGGTCGGTGACCTCCTGCTGACTGTTGACGCTCTTGGCCAGCAGCGCCTCCAGGGTTTCGTCGTCGGCTACGTTAAAGAACCGCTCGACCCCCAGCAAAGAGCGAAACGCCCGCAGGGTGACGTTTTCCTCCTGCCAGAGGGGGCATACCAGGAGATGTAGCCGGTGGTTTCGCCCTTGGGCGCATTCACCAGCATCCACTGGTCGCCGTTGGTCACCAGGCCCAGCCGCACATCGCAGGCGTGCAGCAGCTCCATCATCCGGGTAGCGGGACTGGCCGCCCAGCGAGAGCCCTTCACCGCCTTTTCGAGGGATTGGGTGGCGGGGTAGAACTGGATCAAAAGCCGGGGCTTGCGGGTTTCGTCAGGATCGACCACCACCCAGTCAGGACGCAGGGTTTCGCCCTGTTCCGCGATCGCGACCTGTAAACCCGTGGGGATCGCCTGACCGCTCAGCAGCACTTCTTCCGGTAGCTCCAGGGTTTCGGTCAGCACAAACTCAACCCAGGCCCAGTGCAGGGCCGGGTCTGGCCGGGTGCCCTGCTGGTTGTCTTCCCACTCTTCGTGGGCCAGCTTCAGCCGCCGCATGTGGTCGGGGTCGTGGGCGTCTAACCCCTGGGGAAACACCTCCAGAAGTACCGGCAGGCTCACAAAGGGGCCAGAGGCTTCAACCAGAGATAACCATTCAGCGTGATGACGGGCAGTAGACATGGGCTTAGACAACAGACACAGTGGGGAATCTTGTTCGAGACAAATTTAGCGAAAGAGGCGGCATTATCGGCTGTTAAGGCATGGGAATTCAAAAATGTGGGATAGCCGTCCCGGCTGTCCAAAGGCAGCGTTCGGGCTTAATTTCTGGGTAAGTCGCCTCCGGATCGACTGATAAGATGCTGAAGACCTGATGACAGAACTACGCTCTCGATGACCGACGGTAACCCTATCGCCGCCCTGCACCTGAACGACCTCTGCCAGGAGAAGCCCGAACGGCCCGGCTGGTCCCTCACTTTTGGGGCGACCTGTGCCGAAGCGGCGGCGGTTTGTCTGGATGATCAAGGCCATACCTCCCCTGTGGATGTTCAACTTGAGGGCATTCAATCGGGTGCCATTGAGCTGCAGTGGACTGGTGTTGATGATGTCACTCGTCGGTTCAATGCGGATCAAGATGTGGCTACGGAATATGGAGCTTACGGCATTGCTGCTCTGATCATGCCCTACTGCACTCGCCTGACCATCATCGAGCGATCCGTTAAAGGCCGAGGCTTTGGTTTTGATTTCTGGCTGGGCTCTGTTGATGATTCTGCTCCCCTATTTCAGCGCAAAGCTCGATTAGAAGTGTCAGGCATTCGTAAAGGTTCTGAGGCCATCCTTCAATCCAGGATTAAGATGAAGCTACGGCAGATCAGCCCTTCTGATGCAGTGGCCCCTGGCTGCGTAACGGTTGTTGAGTTTGGCACCCCCAAAGCGCGAATTGTAGAGAAATGCAGAATCTAGAGTCTCTTCATCGAGAAGCCATGGAGTTGGTGGATCAGGCGGTCCTGGCCCGTCAGCAGGGGAATGTTGAAGCGGTGTTGACCTTATCCAGAGCGGCTTTCGCCAAAGAACGGGCAGCGGCAGATTTGGTGGCCGACCAGTTCGACCTGGAGCCGACTCGCGCTGTGCTGCACCGCAGTGCTGCCGTCCTGGCTCTGGAGTGCCACGAACTGCGGGAAGCAGAACGCTTGATTGGCCGAGCCCTGGCAGGCTACCCTCCCGATGACATCGCCAACGAACTGCGGGATCTGTTGATGGAAGAGATTTATTCACAGCGCCAGGCCATTGGTCAGTAAAGGAACATCAGGGCGAGCAGGTCAGTACCTCGTTCATTGGCCCAAAGCCTTCCGGATCGGGATAGCCCACCAGCTCTGAGTAGTAGTCAGGATTGCTAAGCATGAGCTGCCGAGCCTGGTCTACATCGGTTTCGTAGAAGGTCAGCATACGGTTAGAAGCGATGGTTACTGGCACCGGATCATCCCCTACAGGAGAAGGAAACTGCTCGAACAGAAAGGTGGTGTTGCCATCCTCTTCGGTAATGGAGATGTAGCTGCGCATACCCAGCGGGTTAGGCTTGCCCAAATCCGGATCGAAGTGACAGGCGCGGGTTGGTTCGGCCCTGGCAACGGTGGTGAAGACTGCCAGACTGATAAGGGTAAAGCTGCCGATAATCCAGGGTTTCATGGGTGGGTGCTCCTTGTGCGGTCGCAATTCACTGCTGCCTTTGACGGTATAGTCTGGCGTATTCCGCCTTTGCTAACTCAATCTTGCCGTTGCGGATTCTGGGAGCAAATTCCTCCCACACCCCTTTGTCTAAAACTTCAAAGGTTTGATCTGTCTTTTGACTGGCAATGCGAATGATGTTTCCCTGGCGTTCAATGCCAAACTCAGACTTGGGAATCTGTGCCCAGGCTTGACTAAAGGCGGCTTCATGGGCAGGAGTTTTGGGTCGCCAGTAGTTGCGATTACCTGAGACATTGCGGATATACTCCTCGAACAGGATGGGATACCGCATGTGGTGGGAAAAGCAGTCCGAATTGTAAGAGTCTGGAGTGCAGTCGTGGAGTTCTGCTGCACCAATGATGGAGGAAACCATATCGGGACTTTGGGGTTCACTTCAGTGCGAACTCTCTCATTCCTCGCCTAGACCATCCCCGCAAGAACTACTGTACGGCAACCGTTTGGGGAATTCAACCGGAGGCTGCAATGGCTCTCTCCAGGGTAGGTTGGGTGAAACGCAGTGGAACCCAACACTCCGATCATCTGGGGTCTGTTGGGTTCTGCTATCGCGCCACCCAACCTACGAAAAGTCGACTTGCTCGTGTCCCGACGGTGAAGCAGATGATGCAGGGGCTAGAAAGTCGCGAGCCACCAAGTATGTTAACCAGGTGGCTCGCCTCAGTTGCCTGGACGTGCAACAGCAGAGGCAGCCGAAGGCGAATCGCAGTTACCAGCTAGAGATTGGAGATTAACCCTTGAAACATGAGTGCAGAAATCTAATGCTTGTTATCTTTATACTGTGATGAAATTGTCAATCCCGTGATCCTAGAAACTGCAAAAAAAGTCTCTTTTCTGGTGAGTCTCCTGGTCGGGATTTGGGGTCAAGAATCCCTTCGCGTAAGAGCAGCAGCTATTGAAAATCCTGAATCAACCAGTTTCTATGCTCAGAATTTTCCTGGTGAGGATCGGCAGCTAAGAGTGGGTATTGCAGGGGAACTCGTTATCACTGAAGGGCAACCGGATGGCATCACCGTTGAATATTAGCAAGAACTGACCGAAGAGCTGAACCTTAACTACAGGCTAATTGCCTACCCTACGGTAGAAACCAGCCTGGCAGCTTTAGATAACGATGAAACTGATCTGGCCCTTGGCAGCATCAGCATGACTAGCGATCGCATTGCCCAACTGGTTTCAGTCCCTCGAAGAATTTTCGGTGCAGGGTTCTACAGGAAGCAATTATCGACGCCCACACCCACCTGTTCATGGAAACGTTGTCCCCAGTACCAATAAGGATTCATCAGCTCAAGCTTGAGGGAAACGGGCGTAGATTTTCCAACCAGCCCTAAGCGTTGGAGTGGGTAATAACTGGAGAGGCACCGATAGGATTGAAGCCTTTTCAAGCTATGAAATGCTGCCAGAAAACGCTAGAGTTTGATGAGCTGTATACCAAGTCCAGCTCGAGTCTGTAGTCTTCTCTAAGGCAAAACTCCACTCCTGGACTTGGACAAGGTTTAAACCCCTGATATTGAATACTCAGTCATGTGTACGAAACTGACCTACCTCGATGCCAACGGCAGAGCCTACCACGGGCGCACCATGGAACTGGGCCAGGATTATCCTTACCAGTTGGTCTACTTTCCGGCGGGGCTCACGTTTGCATCGGAGGTGAAGGATGCCCCCCGGCTGAACTACACCACCCAGTACAGTATTTTTGCGGCGACCATGCCAGACCGGGTTCCCACCGCCGATGCCCCCCTGACCCCTAACGACCTCAAAATACTGGAAGGGGTTAATCAGGCCGGGCTGTCTTTCAGCCTGCTGGCTTACCCCTGGGCAGGGGGAGCGCAACAGCAGCGAGATACGACCCAGGCCATTCTTTCGGTAGTCGATCTGGGCTCCTGGACACTGGGGCAGTTCCAGACCGTCGATGCCGTCAAAGCCGCCCTGGCCAAACAACCGGTCTTCGTTACTCCCCTGGCGGTGCTGGGCGGAGCCGACGCCCCCTTTCACTATGTGCTGACCGACCGCACCGGAGCCACCCTGGTGGTCGAGTTTCATGAAGGCGAAATGGCCCTGTACGACAACCCGGTGGGGGTGATGACCAACGGCCCCCAGTTCGACTGGCACCTGACCAACCTCAACAACTACACCCACCTCAGCAACGTTGATCAGCTGACGAATACCTTCGGTTCCCTGGCGGTCAGTCAGCCCGACTCGGGCATCGCCACCAGTGCCCTACCCGGTTCGAACACCTCCGTTGGGCGGTTTGTTCGGGCCGTCTACTACTCGCAGTATGCTGAGAAAGTGTCGGACCCGGACGCTGCGATTCTGACCCTGGCTCGGGTGATGAATAACTTTGACCGCCCCAAGGGCATCACGAAGAATCCGCCGGGCGGCGGGGGCGGAGAAGGCAGTGCCCTGTCATCGGGGGATACCGAATATACACCGTGGACGATTTTAGCGGACCTCACCCAGGCGAGGGTGTTTCTGCGCACCTATTACGGGCTCAACTACACCCTGTTTAACCTGAATGACATGGCCGACGCCGGTACTGTTAAAGTCATGCCTCTGGCCACCGTCGATGGCCTGGGCAGCGATGGCACCAAAACCTTTGTGAGTTATCAAATGCCGTCAGCAAACCCTGGAGTCCAGTGAGTTCTTGATATTGTGGTATCCCTATCCTTTGCCATAAGATTTCACCGGTTTCGGACTCATTCATCCCTGAATCCAGGGTCAAAACTCGGTTTCCTGATCACCTCTCTGGTAGCTTCCCTGATCGGCATGACCGGCCCAGGGCTAACGGCAGAAACTGTCTTGATTGAATATGGCCGCTTCAGCCGGTCAATTTCAACCACCTCCCTCGAACGCTATGCCGCCACCGGAGAAGCTGACGGCACCTTGAGAGGTCTGATTAATCGGCTCAACCCTGAGCAGCAGCAGGGCTTACGGAACGCGCTTCAGACCAGCCGCAGCGTCGATGTCGTCCAGTTATCCCAGTGGTTTTACACTCCCATGGGAGAGCGCCTGCTCTTCTTTGCCGGTACCCTGGTGAAAACGGGTGCTTTGCAAAATGGCCAACAGGCCCTGCGGGCGGCTTTAATTTCCGCCGCTGCGGGCGGCGATATTTCACCGCTGGATATCATTCGGGCCTTTCCCACCGAGACGGTGCGCATCGACTTGCAACGGGCGATCGCCGCCTACCAGGATGTCAAGGCTGAAGCCGATAACACCCTTACGGTTTTAGACGCTGTCGCCCAACGGTCTAGTCAGGACGCTAACCAGCTTTCTGCTCCGGATCTGTCCGCCTTACCCGACATCACCCAGCCCGGGCCTTACGCCACCCGGCAGATTTCCCTGGCCCTGGAAGACCCCGAGCGGAGTCGCACTTTCCCGGTTGAGGTGTTTGTCCCCCAAGCGTTGGAGCAGAGCGTGGACAAGCTACCCATTGCGGTGCTTTCCCATGGGCTTGGCGATACCCGCACGAATTTTCTGGACGTGGGCGAGCACCTGGCCTCCCACGGCATTGTGACGGCGATTCCGGAGCATACTGGCAGTAACCTGGCCCAAAAAGACGCGATGCTGGGGGGGGTGTCGCATGAGACCTTCAAGTCGCGCGAATTTCTTGATCGCCCTCTGGATATCACCTTTCTGCTGGACGAACTGGA
The DNA here is from genome assembly GCA_964590465.1 of uncultured bacterium. Taxonomy (GTDB): domain Bacteria; phylum Cyanobacteriota; class Cyanobacteriia; order Phormidesmidales; family Phormidesmidaceae; genus CAZPYG01. Next base: position 8,018 of record CAZPYG010000166.1, read on the forward strand.
GCGCACCAACCAGGCTCACTACTGGGGCAAGCTTAATCTCGACCAGGTCGCCGTTATGGGTCACTCCTTTGGGGGGTATACCGCCCTGGCGTTAGCGGGCGCTACCGTTGACTTTGACTGGCTGCAAGGGGAGTGTATTCCCGAAAACAACCCGGTGTTAGATGCGGCGGAGTTATTGGAATGCCGCGCCCTGGAGCTTACCCAGGACTCTGCTGTGCTCGAGACCCTGGACCAGAAGGGGGTGCGAGATCCTCGCGTGCAGCTGGTGCTTGCCTTTGCCCCCGTTTCTCAGCTGTTTGGTCAGCCGGGCATCAGTCGGATTCAAATTCCCACGATCATCATGGGAGGAATCTTCGACATCATTGCCCCGGCGGTGCCAGAGCAACTGGTGGCCTTTAACTGGCTGACCACCCGCGACAAATACCTTTACCTGGGGGAACGGTCATCCCACACCCCAGAACTCACCCAACTCACCAACCAGGTGTTCAACCTCGACCGCGATATTGACCAGGGGATAGAGAGTGCCATTGAACTCAATCGCAACCTGATCAAGGGGCTGTGCGTTGCTTTCGCAAAGGTTTATCTCACGGCTGATGCCACCTACGAGCCGTTTTTACAACCGGCCTATGTTGAGGCCGTCAGCCAGGCCCCCTTTAAGCGGCACCTGGTGCGAGAGGTGCCCGACAGCCTGCGGGACCTCCTGTAGCATACAGAAGCCCTGGCCTGGCTGCCCCACGATTTACTGTCGCTATCCAACATCTGTGCAGTATGCATGTCCTACACTTTTATCTCATGGCAGGTGTTTCTCTGATCATGTCCCTGGGTGTCACTCCCGGTCTGGCGCAGTCTTTACCCGATTCGCGACCCGCAGATACGGCTCCCCTTAACCAGGACTCTCTTGAGCCGAACCCTCCATCGGTCCCCACATCAGAACCAGCGCCCCAGGACCCTCCCCTCGAACCATCCGAGCCCGCCTTACAGCCCGATTTATTGGAGCGACCCACTCAATCAGAAGCGTTAGACATTGAAGCGACTCAATCGTTGACCCTCCAGGAAGCCCTGGAACTGGCAGAACAACACAATCGCCCATTACAGATCGCCCGTTTGCAGGTAGAGGTGCTCGAAACGATTCAGCGGGAGGCGGAGTCTACCCTGCTGCCGCGACTGATTGTGGGGGCCAATCTCACCTACGAAAATCAGCCGGAAGTTGAGTTTTTGCAGGGTCAGCTGGATAACGCCCTGCAGGAATTAAGAGGCTTGATTGATGGACGCATAGAATCTCTGGTGCCGCCAGAATTTCGCCCCCTGACGGAGCGAGAGATCGCTTTGCTAAACAATTTTACCGACCAGGCTGTTGCCAACATTGCCAACAGTACGGGGCTGCGTGGCCTGGGTAGCTCAGATATTTTGCCCTTTTCCGCCACCGCTGCGGTTGTTTACAGTCCAGATATTTGGGGGGCAAGAACGGCGGCTGTGCAGGCGGCAGCACTCCAGGTTCAAAACGGTGAATTGGAAGTGCAACGCCAGAGTCGAGATCTGCGGCTGCTGGTCTCCTTTGCTTACTACAATCTGCAAGAAGCCGACGCCCTGGTGCGCATTTCCCAGGCGGCCCTGGCGAATGCTCTGGCTGTTTTAAGAGATGCCCAGGCCCTTCAGGCGGGGGGGGTTGGCAGTCAACTGGATGTGCGGCGATCTCAGGTTCTGGTGGCCAACATTCAGCAGCAGTTAGAAACAGCCCTGACCCTCCAGAAAAATTCACGGCTCCGTCTGGGGCAGCGGTTAGGCATTTCAGAAACGGTCAACGTGACCGCCGCCGACCCAGTTGAGGTGGCGGGGACCTGGTCGTTATCGCTAGCAGACAGTATTGTCGAAGCCTTTGAAAATCGCTCGGATCTCGATCAACTCCTTCTGCTTACCGAAGCCAGCCAGCGCCAGGAACGGGTAGAGCGATCGGTCACTCGACCCCAGCTCAATGTGTTTGCCAGCTATTCGGTACTGAACGTGTTGAATAGCCCGTCTAATCCTGGATTTGTGGATGGCTATGCAGTGGGGGGCACCCTCCTCTGGGAGCTGTACGACGGCGGCGCAACCAACGCCAGGTTAGCCCGCGAACACCTTAATCAGGAGATTCTGGCCAACCAGTTTGCCGAAACCCGCAGCGAAATTCGGCTCCAGGTAGAGGAAAGCTACAACGATTTGCAGGCCAATGCCGCCAATATTCAGACCGCTGCTGAAACCCTCTCTGAGGCCGAAGAAGTGTTACGCCAATCTCGCCTGGGCTTTCAAGCGGGGGTTGTAACCCAGCTGGAAGTAACAACCGCCCAAACGAATCTCACCCAGGCCGAAACCAACTTAATTCGCAGCATCCTAGACTATAACCGAGCGCTGGCGATTCTACAGCGTTCGGTCAGCCTCGCAGTTCTCCAATGAGTTGACCTCTAAAGTAGTGACGATGCACAACCTCTTTTCAGACCAGATTTCAAGGATGAAACGAGTTCGGGTCATCCTCCTGGGTTTGCTAACCGTGATGGTCCTGGCGCTATCGTCCTGCCCGGCTGCAGGCCAGGAGGGTGATATTTCCTTTCCCTCAGACATTCTCCAGGAGATGAATGCCGATATTCAGTCTGGCAGAGCCGCCCGATCTGTGCTCTTTCCCGAAACCCGGCGCAGTGGTCAGGTAGGGGACCTGGCCTATGGTTCAGTGCAGCTCGATGGTCGTAACCTCTTTGATGTGGCCGCCCCCAGTCCGATGGCCGATGGCCCAGAGTCCCGAGGGGCACACCCCGTGGATGTCCGTATCAAGCGGATCGAGAACCGGATTAAAACTTTTCTGCGGGAACACCTGCATAGCCGAGCCGATCTCGACAGCTTAAGCGTTACCGTGACCCAGTTGAACACCCTGTACGTCGTTCAGGCCGACACGGCAGCCATGGCTGATGCTGTGGGCCTGGTGACCATCACGGATAACGACACCGAAATTTATGGGATGACCGCTCCAGAAGTGGGGACCTACTTTGTAGCGCAGATCGAGCAGGGGCTGGCGCGAGCCTTTCGCGAGCGGGAGACCAGCTACATCCTAAAAGTAGTGGCCTGGGC
>CAZPYG010000167.1:0-10988 GCA_964590465.1 uncultured bacterium
GGGAGGGTGAGCGAGTAGGCGAGTGGGAGGGTGAGCGAGTAGGCGAGTGGGCGAGTAGGCGAGTGGGAGGGTGGTAGAACACACAAAATTCACCTACGCACCTACCCACCTACCCACCTACCTACCTACGATTTCTACCTACCTACGATTTCTACCTTCAACGCCTCCGCTTCACCCTTCCTCAGGCTGAGCTTGTAACCGCGCACTTCAATCTCAATCGGGTCACCCATGGGGGCCTGGCGGGTGACGGTGAAATGGGTGCCGGGGGTGAGGCCCATGGAGAGCAGCTTTTCGCGGTAGGCACGATGGGTACTTTCGTAGCCGACGATGTGGCCCGATTGGCCGGCATTAAGAGAACCCAGGTGCTGGGTAGCTGGTGTTTGCATGGCTAAGTCTCCGTTTACAGGTTGTGTTGGTTTGCGTTGAGTGGTGTTTCGAGAAACTTCTTGTTGCGAGGTGGTCACCAGAACCCGGTGCGCCATGCCTGCGCCCAGGCCGATGCGGCAACCCTGGAACCCTACAATCACGGAGCCGCTTTCGGTGCGGCTGACGACGGTGACTTCGCTGCCCTGAACGATCCCCACATCCATCAGGCGGCGGGTCATGCGGTGACCACCCTTGACTTGCACGACCCAGACGCGATCGCCTATAGCAGTCATCGCCAGGGGCAGCTGTACGCCTGCAGGGGTTGGGCTTGAAACTGCCTCCTGATGGTCAATGGCGGGTTCACCCAGATCAGCGGTGCCGCCAATGAAGGTGACATTCAAAAACTGGGCATCGAGGGAAGCGTTAGAAGCGGCATGATTCGAATTAAATTCCATGGAGACCTCCAGGAGGGTACGGACAGCAGTTAGCGAGAATCTTTTTCATTTGCGAGGGAGCACCAGGAAACGTTATATCACTTAAGTGTCATTTAGTGATCTTGTGGGTACAGAGTTGAGAAGAAGAGTGGAAATTTAAGTCAGGGGCAAGATTCGAGGAATAAGAGTTGACCTATCGAAACGGCAGATAGAATCCTGCCAAGTCTCTAGAGCATTCAGGGGAGGAATTGGAAAGGGGATAAGTGAGATAGCCCCCGAACCCGAAAGGGAGACGTTGTTTAGATGCCGCTTGAGCGATGGGCGTTAACGAGAAGCTTTGTTATTTAAGCCATACCCTTTCTATCGTGCTTTTTGTGATGCTGAACTGTCCTTAATGGGAAATTAAGAGTTTTTAGACTGAGAGATATTCTCAATAAATACCAGAGGTGGCCTAAGCTTTTTTACTTATGGGGAAGACATTTACCAATCTTGAAGAACCTTAGCAGTGACTTAACAAGTCTTCATTCATGACTTGAAACACCTGTCTCGCCTATTCTTAAGCCTTTAACGAAATTTGCCGAGCTAGATTTCCCAATTTGAAAGTCAGGCTGAGATTTTAAAGCTGGGTCGGTACAACTTAATCTCGTCGGGCATAGCTTAGTAGAACTAATTCTCAATAACCCGAGACCATGTGTGGTTACCGACAACATCAGAGACCTTCATCTACCAGGCGATTAGGAGAATTCTGGGAAAGAAAATACCCCCGAGTAGGGGCGCAGTCCCTGCGCCCTTGGTAAGGGCCTCACTTAGCTGTACCACCGTAAGGTTTGAGTTTTGACGGGGTTCTCAAAGGGGCGGCGCTCCTGCTGCGATTGCATGAACTCTCGCTTGAGTTGGTAATACCACCGCACTGGGGTATCGGCATCTTTAACGAAAATTTCGGGCGAGTCAGGAAACGACCGTGAAGCCGGTTCAGACTGAGTCACAATGGCTCGATCCTGACCTAAAAACTGGTTTGCTAATATCCCGAACAAAGGTTTCAGCAGCGGCACCCAGGCCATGGTTGTATAGAGCAAATTGGTAACTTCAGTTTGCGTCTCAGTAATTGGGGTAACAGCTGTAACATTGCAAACCGTATGTTTAGAGGACGTAATCCGTTCAATGCGAATACCCGGCAGATAAAATTCAATTTCAACTTCGGGAATTCCCCCTAACAGACGGTAGAAAAAATTAGCCTCCTCAAATTTATGGCGGCGCATCGTAAACCCATAGGGATTCGGATCAAAGGTTTTGACTTCCTCGGTGAGTGCAGGTTGTCCACCCCACCACCAGGCGGTATGCACAAACGGAATGTGAGCCGGGTCAATTAACAACACAGCCGCCGGGTCAATGCCACAATCAAAATTCATCTGGGTCAAAAGTTGCAACGAGCCCTTGTTAATCCCCCAAACTTCAGGAATATCCAACCAAGGTTCGACTGTAGAAGTCGAACTTGACCCTATGAAAATCCAAATATTGCCATCCTTTTCCTGTACGGGATATGACCTGACCTGGATCTTTTCGAGCGCTGCTTTTGAAGTCTTTACCAGCGAAGGAATAGCGGTGCACTGTCCGGTTGAGTCAAATCGCCAACCGTGATAACCACAGCTCACTTCATGGCCATCGAAACGGCCTCGATTCAGTGGAATAGAGCGGTGAGGACAGCGGTTTTGAATGGCAAAGACTTCCCCCGATTGACAACGCCCAAACAGAATCGGTTCGTTGAGGAATGTCTTGGCAACCAGTTGTCCTGGCTTCAGAGATTTTTCCGGCAGGCCATAGTACCAAATATCGCGCAAGAAGGCCCTATCGTTATTCATATTTGCTCGTAACAAAACCCTTGAAATAAAGCGTAAACAGATAAAGTTGATTTCCACAGAACCATCTGACCTGAAAGCATCCGTCTATAGCGGTTCTCGGCTGAATGGAGTACAAGCATTCCCTATGAACAAGGGGCTTAAGCCCCTTGCCTGTACCTCACCCGTTCGAAAAGGGCTATATACCCGTGACACGCCGACATCCATTAACAGCTCTGCCATAGTGAGCTCAAGTAGAAAGCTGCACCATCGTATTATGTCAACTGGGGAACAGGCTTGGGAAGCCAACTCAACCTTTTTCTATGGATAAAAAAACTTTTCAGTTTGAAGCGGCTCATCCCAAAAAATTGGAAAAAATAAATCTACCTTAGGGGGGATATAAACCGTTTGAAGCGCCAGATTGTCTGAAAAGGACAACATCGGTCCCATGCCGTGGCCTCGGGGTATGATTTGTCTATATTTAAGACGTTCTCAGCGGAGGCATTGATGCGGTTGGCAGACTTCATTCTGGAAAACATCGAGGCCATCCTGGCGGAATGGGAATCGTTTGCGCGCAGCCTCGCGCCCGGGGCGAAGATGACCAAACTGGCCCTGCGAGATGACGCCGAGGCGATCCTTCGGGCCACCGCCCGGGACATGCAGATCAGCCAGAGCAAGGCGCAACAGAGGAGCAAGTCTAAAGGCTACGGCGGCGCTGGCGGCGCGGAGAGCGACCGGCTCGACCACGCCTCGGAACTGCATGGTGTGGGCCGCGTGGGCTCGGGCTTTGACATCATGGAGGTGGTCGCCGAATACCGCGCCCTGCGCGCCAGCGTGATCCGCCTGTGGCACGAGAGCCGCTCACAGCCCGATGTCAACGACACCAATGACATCACCCGCTTCAACGAGTCCATCGATCAATCCCTGGCCGAGGCCGTCGGCAGTTACACCAGGCATGTCGAGCAGTCGCGGCGCATGTTCCTGGCGATTCTCAGCCACGATCTGCGCAATCCGCTGAACTGCATCCGCATGGCCACCCAGCTGGTGGGTCGCACTGCAAGCGAAAATCCCGGCTCTGCCAAAGCGCTGTCGATCATCGAGACAAACACGGAGGCAATCACCCGGTTAATCAGCGACCTGATCGACTTTGCATCAACAGGGTTGGGCAGCGCCATGCCGCTAACGCAGGGACCGGTCGATCTGGAAAAACTGGGCCGCGAAGTCTTCGATGGATTTTGCCTGGCCTACCCGCAGCGCACCCTGCGCTTTCACCCCGAAGGCGACCTGATTGGCGACTTTGATGCGGCCCGAATCCGCCAGGTGGTCTCCAACCTGATGGGCAATGCCCTGCAGCATGGGGCGGTCGATGGGTTAATCGAACTATCGGTCGCTTCAGAAGGGTCAGCCGTGGTCTTGACCGTGCATAATGAGGGGCCGCCAATCCCGGCGGAGCTGTTGGCCACAATCTTTGATCCGCTGATGCGCCACGCCATGGCGAAATCGACAGCGCCGCGAATTTCGGGCAGTATCGGGCTGGGGTTGTACATCGTGCGGGAGATCGTTGTCGCCCATGGGGGCACGGTAGAGGTCACCTCGACGGAGCAGACAGGGACAACCTTCACCGTCCACCTGCCGCGGACCGTGCCCGGTTAAATGCGACCATTGCGTTGCCACGGGAAATCGCTGTGATGGGCGCGATCGCAGGCGATATGATTGGCTCAGCCTACGCAAGCTTCCCCAGGCAAAAGGTATCGACGACACCGTACTGGCCGTTGTGATTTCCTCTCCGGTACTGACTGTGGGCTATATCCGTAGTTCCAGTGACGAGAACTGGTCTTCATCCAGTAAAGACTGTATCAAGACTATAGATTTTTATTTAGATATGTAAACTGCCTGTGGTATAGTTGCAACGAACATGTTCAAAGTGCTGGTTTATTAAGCCTTTGAGAGCTGCTGTTCTGGATTGATGTAATGTTTGACCCTCGGTTGCAACTTATCTCTGACGGCAGTCCCCCCTAGGGGTGGGCTGGGGCCGATCGCTACAGCAAATCGGTGCCTGCAGCGTTGTGGGTTGAGGGTCAGGGTATTTCCCACAATTAACCAAGCTTTTTTTGCAGCTGAATAGGTTATCCGGTTCATCGGCACTGGATTTAGCTTCCTCACAGCTTTGCCCTTGAGGAGAGCTTGACCGGCAACAAACCCTACAAAAATTTGTATTTACAGGTTTGCATTCACAGCCATGACCGCTTCAGAGTCCACCTCTGGGGCAGGTAGCCCGTGTAGTTTAAAACCATCCAGGAGGTTAGATTGAAAGCAGTCCAAGGTATCAGTGCGGCAAAACTCAGGCGAGAGTGGTTCGCCAATCCTAAAGCCGACATCCTGGCGGGGGCTGTAGTGGGGTTGGCCCTGATTCCCGAAGCGATCGCCTTTTCCATCATTGCCGGGGTTGATCCCAAGGTGGGGCTGTATGCCTCCTTTATTATTGCCGTGACGACGGCGTTTCTGGGCGGCAGACCGGGGTCCATCTCGGCGGCCACCGGGGCCATGGCCCTGCTGATGATTGACCTGGTGAAAGACTGGGGGCTGGACTACCTGCTGGTGGCGACCTTTCTCACCGGAATTTTTCAGGTGATTTTTGGCGTGTTGAAACTGGGTCGCCAGATGCGCTACGTGCCCCGAGCGGTGATGGTGGGCTACATCAACGCCCTGGCGGTGCTGATTTTTCTGGCCCAATTGCCCCAGCTGACCAATGTGCCGCCCCTGGTGTACGTGATGACGGCCCTCTCCCTGGGGATTATTTATCTGCTGCCCCGGTTTACGAAAGTCATTCCGTCGCCCCTGGTGGCGCTGGTGATCATGACCGCCGCCGCCATCGGCCTGGGGCTGGAGGTGCCCACCGTTGGGGATATGGGCGAATTGCCCACGGCCCTGCCCGCCTTGGCGCTACCCCAGGTGCCCCTGAACCTGGAAACCCTGCGCATCGTGCTGCCCTATTCCCTGACCATGGCCCTGGTGGGGCTACTGGCTTCCTTCCTCACCGCCTCCCTGGTGGATGAGCTGACTGACACCCCCAGTGATAAGAACCGGGAAGCCAGGGGCCAGGGTATCGCCAACGTGATTACCAGCTTTTTTGGCGGCATGGCGGGCTGCGGCATGATTGGCCAATCGGTGATCAACGTGCAGTCCGGCGGACGGGGACGGCTGTCTACCCTGTCGGCAGGTCTCTTTCTGCTGTTTGCCATCCTGGCCCTGAGCGGTTGGGTGCGGCAAATGCCCATGGCGGCTCTGGTGGCGGTGATGATTATGGTGTCCATTGGCACCTTCCGCTGGGCCTCGTTTCGGGATATGGCGAAAATTCCCCGCAACGAAACGGCGGTGATGCTGACCACCATGCTGGTGACGATCTTCACCCGCAACTTTGCCCTGGGGGTGGCCACGGGCATCATCATGAGCACGGTGTTTTTCTCCCGCAAGATTGCCCAGCTGGTGTTTGTCGATAAGGTGCTGCAAGACGACGGCAGCCACCGAATTTACAGCGTATCGGGGCACATATTCTTTGTGTCCATCGAAGAGTTTTTAGACGCCTTTAACTTTGAAGAACTGGTGGATCGGGTCACGGTGGATCTGACCCATGCTCACCTGTCAGATCAGGGGGCGGTGGTGGCCCTGGACAAGGTGGTGAACAAGTTTCGCCGCAATGGGGCCGAAGTGGAGGTGGTCGGGCTGAACCAGGCCAGCGCCACCCTGGTGGAAAAATTAGCCGTCCACAGCCATCCTGACCAGACGCCCCAAAAACCCGCTGTTTCTGAGAACTAGGCCCACCATGAAGCGAATTTTACTCTGTACCGACGGCTCGGCCTTTGCCCAAACCAGCTACCCCTATGGGGCCTGGTTGGCCGCTCGCCTGGGGGCCGCCATCGACGTGGTTTATGTCAGCGATGACCGGGGCCAAACCACCGCCACCAACCTCAGCGGCAGTATCGGCCTGGGAGCCTCCGAGGCCCTGCTGAAGCAGCTGGTTGAGGTGGAACATGAGCGGGCGAAACTCAACCGCCAGAAGGCCAGGGTGATTCTGCAAACCGCCGAACAGGGGTTGACCCAACCGGGGGTGCAGATGGTGAACCTGATTCACAAGACCGGCTTTTTGGTGGATTCTCTAGAACCCCTGGAAGCAGAGGCGGATTTAATTGTGCTGGGTAAGCGGGGCGAGGCCGCCGGGTTTGCCTCGGGGCACCTGGGGGCCAATGTAGATCGGATTGTCCGCAGTAGCCGCAAGCCCTGCCTGGTCACACCCGGCCAGTTTACGCCGATTGAGCGGCTGCTGGTGGCCTATGACGGCAGCAAAAGCTGTCAAAACCTGCTGGAATTTGTGGTCACTTCCCCCGCATTTCAGGGGCTGGAGCTGCATATTCTAACGGCGGCCCCAACAGCGGATGATGAGGATGCGATCGCTCACCTCAAAGTTGCTGAAATGCAGGCCCAGGCCGCCGGGTTCTCACCCATTTGCCAGCTCATCCCCGGCAATGCAGAAACGGTGATCTCAGACTATGTGGATCGTCACACCATTCACCTGCTGCTGATGGGAGCCTACGGCCACAGCCGCATCCGCCATTTAGTCATCGGCAGCACCACTATCCAACTGTTGCGGAGTTGCCAGATTCCGGTGCTGCTGTTCCGCTAGCGATCGCTACTTAGGAGATCTCTTGAACAAAATTACCCTGCCCCTCGTTCCAATGCTCTGCATTGAAACGTTTTCTGGAGGCTCTGCCTCCGGCAATTAGCGGCGGAGCCGCAGAACCACGATGCCCAGGCGGAGTTAGAGCAAAAATTCAAAATTCAAAATTCAAAATTCCCCCCCTTTAACCCCTTTCAAATCGACACACCTACTTCCCTTAAACAAACTAAAACGATGTCCATTACCAACCGAATTAATTTTCGCAACGTCCAGGGAGATGTGCTGGGCGGCCTAACCGCCGCCGTTGTCGCCCTACCCATGGCCCTGGCCTTCGGGATTGCCTCCGGGGCCGGAGCCTCTGCCGGGCTGTGGGGCGCTATTTTGGTGGGCTTTTTTGCCGCTCTGTTTGGCGGCACCCCCAGCCTGATTTCTGAACCCACCGGCCCGATGACGGTGATTGTGACTGCCGTTATTGCTGAAACTACCGCCAGCGACCCGGAAAACGGGTTGGCCATGGCCTTTACGGTGGTCATGCTGGCGGGACTGTTTCAGATTGGTTTTGGCCTGCTGAAGCTGGGGCGCTACATCACCATGCTGCCCTACAACGTGATTTCCGGCTTTATGACCGGCATCGGCGTGATTCTCATCTTTATGCAGCTGGCCCCCTTCCTGGGGCAGGAAACCCCTGGCGGCGGGGTGCTGGGCGTGATCCAAAATTTGCCGAGCCTGGTGGCCAACGCCAGCCCCTGGGAAACGGCCCTGGGTCTCCTGACATTGACCATTCTGTTTTTGTACCCCAGTTCGCTCAAGAAAGTGGTACCGCCCCAGCTGGTGGCTCTGTTAGTGGGCACCCTGGTGTCGTTGACCCTGCTGCAGTCAGTGGAAATTCGCACCATTGCCACCATCGGCAAAATTACACCGGGACTACCAGACTTGCAGTTCCCGACGTTTAGCCCCGGCAATCTGCGGCTGATGTTCGTGAATGCCATGGTGCTGGGCATGGTGGGCTCTATTGACTGTCTGCTCACCTGTCTGGTGTCGGATAGTCTGACCCGGACGGAGCACAAGTCCAACAAAGAGCTGATTGGGCAGGGGGTGGCCAACTTAATCACGGGTCTCTGCGGCGGCATTGCCGGGTCGGGGGCGACGACTGCAACGGTGGTCAACATTCAAGCGGGGGGACGCACCGCCCTGTCTGGCCTCAGCCGCGCTTTGATTTTGCTGGTAGTGGTGCTGTGGGCGGCTCCCCTCACCTCTGGCATTCCCCTGGCGGTGCTGGCCGGTATTGTGCTGAAGGTCGGTATCGACATCATCGACTGGGGCTTTTTGCAGCGGGTTCACCGCATTTCCTGGAAGGCCGCGGGCATTGTCTACAGCGTGGTGGCGCTGACGGTGTTTGTGGATTTAATGGTGGCGGTGGCCGTGGGCGTCTTCATTGCCAACATTCTCACCATTGCCCGGTTAGACGAACTCCAGTCGGAATCGGTGAAAGCCATTACCGATGCCGATGACCAGATTGTGCTCACCCCAGAAGAAAAGCAGGCTCTAGATTCGGCCAACGGTCGGGTGCTGCTGTTTCACCTCAGCGGGCCAATGATTTTTGGGGTGGCCAAGGCGATTTCCCGGGAGCATGATGCCATTGACCACTACGATGTGCTGATTGTGGACCTGGGGGAAGTGCCCATTCTGGGGGTGACCTCCTCTCTGGCCATTGAGAACGCCATTCAGGAAGCGGTGGAAGCCGGGCGGGAGGTGCTGGTGGTGGGTGCCACCGGCAAGGTCAAACGGCGACTTGAAAAGCTGGGCATCGGTAGTCTGATTCCCGATCACCACTGGCTGGAGAATCGTTTGATGGCTCTGCAAACCGGAGCTGAGATCGTGCAGCAAAAGCTGTTTAAGGTGCCTGAATCTGAACTGACGGGGGATGCTGCGCCCATAACGATCCAGAACTGAAGCCGTAGACGGTAGTTATCGAGGGCGCTAAGGGTTCATAATCTATAGCCATAAAGCCATTGATTACAAACCCCTAGAAGCGCGCCCTGGGGAAACCTACTTCCAACCGGCGCGGTCGGTCACTCGCAGGGCTTCGGGGTTATTTTCCCCAAACACTTCTGCACTGAGCGAATCTTCTTTGAAGTCGCCAAAACTGGCTACTACAGAATTGGTGGCCACCCCTGCCACAACGGGATATTCGTTGTTGCTGTTGGCAAAAATTTCCTGGGCCTCGGGGCTAACCAAAAACTCCAGAAACTGAATTGCCGCCTCTTTGTTAGGGGCAGTTTTAATCAAGCCGGCACCGCTGATGTTAACGTGGGTGCCCCGGTCATCCTGGTTCGGGAAGAAGACGCGCATTTTATCTGCCACTTCCTGATCGGCGGGGTCATCAGATTTCGCTAACCGAGCCAGATAGTAGGTGTTGGCAATGGCAAGGTCACCCAGACCGGCGGCGGCAGATTTAATCTGCTCGGTGTCGTTGCCCTCAGGTTCCCGGGCAAAGTTGTCTACAAAACCTCTGGCCCAGTCTTCCGTTTCGTCGGACCCATGGGCGGCAATTAATGCCCCTACCAGGGACTGGTTGTAAATATTGGTCGAGGTTCGCACCAGAATTCGACCCTGCCACTTGGGATCTACCAGGTCTTCGTAGGTAGACAGCTCAGAGGGGTCCACCGCATCTTTGTTGTACATAATCACCCGGGCCCGTTTGGTTAACCCAAACCACAGACCATCGGGGTGACGCAAATTTGCCGGTACAGCATCGGTCAGCACAGAAGAATCAACAGCTTCAAAAATATCTTCCTGCTGGGCTCGCCAGAGCCGACCAGCGTCCACCGTCATCAGCAGGTCGGCTGGGCTATTGGCCCCTTCGGCCTTGATCCGCTCAATCAGTTGATCGGCATCTGCTTCCACTACATTGACGCGAGTGCCAGTAGCCTCGGCAAACGCCTCATAAAGTTCATCATCGGCATCGTAATGGCGGGAAGTATAAAGATTCACCACGTTGCCGCGATTGCGCCCAAACTGAGCCATGGCTGGCTGCTGCCGACGCAGCTGACCCAGGGCAACAACGGTTGCGGCGGTACCCGTGCCTAAAAATACACGTCTGCTCAATTTCATTGGAGTCACCTCAGAAGACTGTGCTGAAGGGAGCTTTTTCCTTCAGCTGTAGAATTTCAAAACCATATTATCGCTTATTGAGACTAATTCCCTTTAAATATCAGCCTCTTGATAACGAGATGATACTCTATCTCAGGTGTTTCTTTAAAGCAAATAGTTTAAAATTCCCTGAAACCCCTGTTTTTGGGAGCTTATACAGTGGGCCCAGGAGCGCATAGTTGGGCTAATGATATCGATTCCCAAGCAATTAATCATAATAGTTACTAATAAATCCGACTCCAACTCCCTGGATGACTGAACCTTACCCCCCTGACTCGCAGCAAGCATCTGACTTGATCTCGCCTCGCTGGCGAGCCCGGCTTCTGGGCGGTGGATGCCTGGTCGTTACCCTGGGGTTGCATTGGCTCGTGTTGTCTGTGAAATTGCCCCCACAGACTCAACCTGATCCCACTCTCCTGGAAGAAGATGACTCCAAAGAGCCCCTAGAAGATATCAGTATTACCGTTATTCCACCTCCACCTCCAACCCCAGCCCCCCAACCTCCCAATTCCCCCAATCCCCCTC
>CAZPYG010000168.1:0-10980 GCA_964590465.1 uncultured bacterium
CCCTGGCTCTGCCTGAGCAAACCTCCGTGCGGCTCTGCCGCTAGTAGCAAGAGGCAGAGCCTCCGGGGGATTCCGACGCGGAGCATCGGAACGAGCAAAAGACAGACGGGATCACATTAAGAAACGGGGCGTTGCTGAATCAAGGCATGAATCTGCAAAAGCGCAGGTTGCTGCATCGACCCCCTAAATCTCCCAATCCTGGGGGACTTTGAGGTGATCCGGTGCCCCCCAGGATTGGGGGCTAGGGGGGCACCGCTAACCAGCAACGCCTACTCGTTCTATGGTGTGACCTGGCTTCCCCGTCCTAATATCCCTCTGTAATATTATCCTGGTGCTTATGGCTCTCTAATCTAGAGCATATCCGTCGTTGCTCCCTTCCTTGATTCCCGTTTTACTTTACAGTCGAAGTCCAATCCTACTGACGTTCAACTCTGACCTGATGCCGCTTCCAGCCTTTCTTCGCAACGCACGACAGTGGTTTATGGGCACCCCCGAGCGGGCCCTCGATCAGGCTTACGAAGCCGCTCAGATGATTGTCGCCATCGAGCGGGAGTATTTTGACGGTAACCCCATCTCCCGCCGCTACGGCAACTACGGCGACAGCGCCATGACCTACTTTGAGGGGGAGCTGAAAAAGTACCTCAATCTGATTCGGGTCCGCATGGCCGAGTTTCGCACCAGCAGTTCCGTCATGCGGGTGTCAGATCCCCGCATTATGGAGGTGCAGTTGCCCCCCACCGATGACGAGGGATTAGAGGTCAATGTGATCGACAAGCCCGCTGTATTTTTCCGCAAGCTGCGGTTTGTGGATGAGGTGCTGGCCCGATACGAACGACTGGAAGCTCCCCCCGAACGGATGATTACCCTCACCGACACGCCCAGCGGCAATCTAGAACCAGCCCCGGCCACCCGCGTGCTCAGGGCCAGGTCAGAAAGGGCAAGGAAAGCGCAAAATGGGGTAACGGCTTCTGACCCGTTAACAACATCCAGGCCATCCTCGGGCAACGGCAACGGCAACGGCCAGGGAGATAATCAGACGGATGCCCTGACGGATCGAGTCAGCGTGCTGCCCCGATCGATTCTGCGGACGGTCGATCGTATCCGCCAGGACCTCGACCCCAAGGCTGAGCAGCAGGTGGTCAAAAATTTTCGCAGTTCTAAGGCCAAGACCACGGCGGCCATTAAGTTTTTACTGCTGCTAGTGATTGTGCCGCTGCTGACCCAGCAATTTACCAAGAATTATTTGGTCGGCCCCATCGTTGACCGGATTCGAGGGGGCGAAACCACGGAGGTGTTTCTCAACCTTGAAATGGAAGAAGACGCCCTGCACGACCTGCAGCAGTTTGAAGAGCGGTTGCGGTTTGAGGTGCTGATTGGTAAAGCCCCCTCCATGTCAGAACTCACCATCGAAGAGACGGTACGGGAGAAAGCCGCCGAAATTGAAGAAGAATACCGTCGCCAAAGTTCCGATGCGGTTAAAAACGTCTTTGCCGATGTGTTTGCGGTAACGGCTTTTACCCTGCTGCTGGTATCCCGCAAACAGGAGGTGGGGATTCTCAAGTCTTTCTTCGATGAAATTGTCTATGGCCTGAGCGATAGCGCCAAGGCCTTCATCATTATTTTGTTTACGGATATGTTTGTGGGGTTCCACTCACCCCACGGTTGGGAGGTGCTGCTGGAAGGGTTGTCGCGGCACCTGGGTTTCCCTGCCAACCGGGATTTCATTTTCCTGTTTATCGCCACTTTCCCGGTGATTTTGGACACCGTGTTTAAATACTGGATTTTCCGCTACCTGAACCGAATTTCACCCTCCGCCGTGGCGACCTACAAGAACATGAACGAGTAGGGTCGTGGAGGCCTGCTCAAGGGAGGGTGTTGTTTTGTACCAGGCTATTCAACCACCGCTTACTCCTTAAATTGCTGGGTGTAGAAGGCCGCATATCGTCGCCCGTGGCGAATCAGTTCTTGGTGGGTACCGGATTCCACGATATGGCCCTTTTCCAGAAAGATAATCCGGTCGGCGTCCCGCACGGTGCTGAGGCGGTGGGCAATGACAAATACCGTACGGTTCTTCATGGCCCGTTCCAGGGCCTCCTGCACCAGGGCTTCGGACTCGGAGTCAAGGGCTGAGGTGGCTTCATCCAGCACCAAAATCCGAGGATCAAAATACAGCGCCCGGGCAATGGCTATCCGCTGCCGCTGGCCTCCCGACAGGTTAGCGCCCCGTTCCCCCACCCAGGTGTAATACCCCTGGGAAAACTGGCTGATAAAACCGTGGGCGTTAGCCAATTTGGCCACCGCCTCAATGCGCTCTAAATTGGGGGTGACCTCACCGTAGGCGATATTTTCGGCAAGGTTGCCCGAAAACAGCGTAATATCCTGGGGAACAAGGCCAATTTGCCGCCGCAGGCTGTTCAGGGTCACATCTCGAATATCAATCCCGTCTACCAGAACTCGCCCCTGGGTAGGGTCAAAAAACCGCAGGAGTAGGTTAACCAGGGTGGTTTTACCCGCTCCCGAAGAACCCACCAGAGCCACTACCTCGCCGGGATGCACCAGCAATTCCAAATGTTGCAGCACCGGCTTGCCGGGTTCATAGGCAAAGGCAACCTGCTCATACTGCACCTTGCCGGTGACCATGGGGAGTGGATAGGCATTGGGATTCTCCACCAGGGTAGGCGGGGTCGCCATCAGTTCAAACACCCGCTCCACAGAAGCTTCGGTTTGTTTGAACTCGTTATAGTGCTGGGCCACCAGATCAATGGGATGAATCAGCAGGGCAATAGCCGCTAAAAAACTGATGAAATCCTGGGGCCGCAGGTTCCCCTGGGCAATTTGCCAACCCCCTAAAAAGAACAGCAGCATCACGCTAAGGGCCTCTAAGAAGCCCACAACGGGATATTGCAGGGCTTTGGTACGCTCGGCCTGGTAGCGAGCGTTGCGGTTGTGTAGCGCGTCTCGGTTGAACCGCTGCTGCTCAAATTCTTGAGCCGCAAAGGCCTGGACCAATCGCATACTGCCAAATACTTCAGTCAACAGGGCCGATAAGCTTGAAATTTGCCGCTGACTGGTACGAGACTGGTCCAGCAGGCGCTGACCGAAGGCCCCAATCAGCCAGGCCATCAGCGGAGCCAAGACCAGGCTGGCCAGGGTAAGCTGCCAGTTGAGATACAGCATGTAGATGGGAATGGCGATCAGCTGCAGTACACAGGACAAAAACTGCTGGGACATCTTGTGGATGACTTCGGCGATGCGGTCGATGTCCTCCGTCAACCGATAGCTCAGGTCGCCGGTTTTGTTGCGTTCGTAATAGTCCATCCCTAACCGGTGCAGGTGGGCATAGACCCCCTGGCGCAAATCCAGGGCCACGTCTAAAGAGGCCCGAATCATCACGATGTTTTTCCAGTATTGGAGAACGCTGCGCACAAAAAAAACAATGGCGGCAATGGCCAGCCAGTAGATCATGCCCGAGACATTGCCCTGGCCGATATAACCGGATATCTGCCCCGCCAGGTAAGGGAGCACCACGCTGGTGACCACATAGGCCAGAATCAGCCCCAGCCCGAGGGCAAACCGGCCCCAGTGAGGCCCCATGAAAGGTAGGAGTTGCCAGTAGCTGGAACCCTGTTTGGGTAAAGATTTAGTCACGCAGTGGATGGTCCTTTTGGGGGCGTTGCAACGGAATTTCCCTGGCTAAAAATTAGGGAATATATGCAGTACAGCTTATCTCTAGACAGTTGATAATACCTTTTGATCAGACTCTGAGCCCTCCAGGTTATCCAAAATCAGTTGGGCAATTCGATTAGAAGCACCGGGCGCGCCCAGACGGCTACGCCCCTGACTGGCGCACTGGCTCAGGTAAGCCGGATCATTCAGGGTCCGTTGCAGACACTGGGCGGCTTGTTGCAGGGTGGCGTCGTTGGCGGGGCCAGTGCCAATTGTCTGGACAGATGGCCCCAACATGCGGTTTTCGGCTTCGGCAAAGGCATAGCTAAATTGGGGACCCCTGCCCGGTATCTGAATCACCGGCTTACCCAGGGCCACCGCCTGAGCCACCGCTAATCCCGCCATGCCAATGACCAGATCGGTACGGCTGACGATATCGCTGAAGGCATCGTCGTAACACCGGATTTCCGCGGTAACGCCATTGGCCAGGAGCGAGACCAACCGCCCGGCCTCGTATTGCCAGCCCATTTCTGCGGCCAGGGTGCCCACCTCCGCCATCAGGGCCGGTACCAGGGCTGCGCGAAATTGCACCCGGGGACCCATGAGTTTGACGGCTTCCTGCACAAACCGCATTTGTAATTTGAAGTTGTTCATCGCCTCGGGAATGCGAGACCCCGGCAGTAGGGCCACCATGGGGCCATCCCCTTGCAGTTGCAAGTCTCGTCCCGTCGGCACCAGCCAATCTAAGGCTGGAATACCGCCAAAAATCACCTTACTGAACCCCTGTCGTTTGAGGTCTTCGGCAGTTAGGGGGTCGCGGGTCACCAGGGCCCGGCAGCGGCGAGATCGCACCGCAAAGCGCAGCGCCAGGTCAGTCTGCAGATGGCCCTCATACAGCGCCGAGAGACAGGAAATAAAGGAAATAAACGGTCTCCCCGTGAGGTAAGCAGAAATTTGCCCCACCGCGTCTCCTGTGGCGTGGACCAGATCAAACTGGGGGCCATATTTACGCATGGCCCTGACCTGTCTCAGGGTTAGCCCCAACAGTCCGGATTGAATGTCTTTTAATAGGAGCCAACGATTGGCATAGGTAAACCCCCCCGAGGGCAGCTCTTGGGTCGGGCATAGAATCGGAATATTCAACCGCTGATAGGCATGCCCCAGGCCCACCATGGGCATCGCGGCAATATCAATATCGGGGGCGATCTCCTGTAACCGGCGAATAATGAAAGAAGAGTGATTGTCTTCTCCATGCCCATTACTGATGAATAAAACCCGTTTGGGCTTGGCCGTTGACTGTCCCATCATTAGAGTTGCGTTTTGGTGTGTTTTTGACCCCAGAGTCGCCATTGAGACCTGCCCCGATAGAAAATGGAAGGTGCGTCTCCAGCTAGACTCCAGTGTTGAACATGGTAAGGTGCGATGATTTCATTCCAAGCTTTAAAGAATACTTGAAGCAGTTCCCAGTTTCATCTATCTGACAACCCGTAATTTCCGTTGCCCCCCATACTGCTCAAATCACAATGAAGATCTCAAACGAATCCTGAAATATGTAGTTCTTTTGCAGCTCAGGGGGCCTCTGCATATTTGATGTGTTAATGTCAACCAGCGCGGGCATACTATAGAAAATTCTAGGCCCATTCGCTGAATTCACCGAATTCTATCAGCCGCTATGTCTATTACGCCCCAAACTGTGCTGCAACAAGCCCGCCAAGGCAATCCTGATGCAATCGCAGCTCTCATGAATCAGCATCTGCAGGCTCGCGGAATCACTGCCCAGGTGACTCAGCAAGGTGATGCCCTTCATGTTTGCTTAGAGGCAACTCAAGCGCTTGCCCAAGAAGAACTCGTTGCTTACATCAAAAAAGGTATCACCGGCCTATCGCTATCCCATATTCATCAGCTTCAAGTCAGCGGCAAACAAATCGGCCATTCTGCCGCCGACTGGACAGAGCGCATACCCTTCCAGGCCGCCTCTGGAGATGGGGATAATTCCCCCGAACCTGCCTTCGACGCTATCTTCTCACCCACTGCTGAACCGCTAGAGCAGGGTGAGCCATCCATGAATGGGCATGGGGCAAACTCAGACCTCGACTTTGATCTTGACAATTTCGAGTCCGCCGCTGGTTTTGACGATCTCGATCTAAATCAGCCGAATAGTACAGACGACGGTCTAGAGTTCGATCTAGATGCAGCCCTGGGCGACACCGACATAGCGGGCACAGATGACTTGGCCGATTTAAGTTTTGATACCGACGATTTTGGCTCTGTCGATGCTGACCTGGCCGAGCTTGACTTAGCCATGGGCAATGCCTCCGTCGAATCAGCCCATGATTTCGATTTAGATCTTGACCCTGACGCCCTTCAGGAAACCAGCGACGAACTCGATGCCGCCCTGTCGGATCTGGATCTGTCAGAGTTTCCTCAGGTAGACCACAACTGGACCAATGCCGACGCTACTGATACTGACCTGGGCCTTGATTTAGAGGCTGACCTGGGCCTTGTTGGGGAAGATGCTGCCGCCGCCACCGATGCCGCAGACTTAGATTTCGGCCTTGACCTAGAATCTACCGGGGAAGCACCCGATTTTCTGGACTTCACTACCAACGAACCAGCCTCAGAAGATGGCGATCTCAGTTTCGATCTGGATACCCCAGCCGCTGCTGCCCATGGCACTGCAGAGGAAATAGATTTAGGTTCCGACCTCGACGATACCGCCGGCGTCGCAGAGGATGCAGAATTTGATCTACATCTGGAGACGGAATCCCCTGCCGCCGAAACTTCCGATCTAGATTTAGATTTTGATAGCCCTTCATCTCCTGCCGGGGCTGCAGATTTCGACCTGGATTTTGACTCCCCAGAAACCCCTGCCGGGGCTGCTGACCTCGACCTCGACTTCGAGACCCAGGAGAGTCCTGCCGCAACGGATCTCGACCTGGACCTGGATTCCTCGGCTGGCATTACAGAGATTTTAGAGACGAATTTTGATCAGAATCTAGATTTTGGCTCCGATCCTGAAGCGTCCAACGAACCCCTGGAGGGTTTAGACTTCACCAGAATAGATGATGAGAATCTGGATCTTGACCTTAACCCGGAAGCAACCAGTGTCCTAGAGGATTTGACTCTGGATAGCCAGCCAGGCCTCCCAGCTACAGAAGATCAATCTTTGACTTTGGGTGAGGGTCTAGAGGGTGATCTCTGGGGGGGCGAAGCCAGTAAGAACAACTTCGACCCCGCCTTCCAGTCGCCTAAGGATGCCGAACCTGTGGACCTGATGCTCAGTGAAGACTTAGACTTCGCTGAGGATGACCTGGGTACCGAACTCGAGACCTTTGAGCCTATGGCTGATGAACCGGGTCCCTTTGACCCACCATCTTCTGAAGCTGCCTTTGATCAATCTCAAGATTCCTCCCTAGGGGGTGGTTTAGGCGTTACTGCCGCCGCTGCTTCCCAGAGCCCGGTTCACAAACTGCTGCGGGAAGATACGTTCCCGTCACCGGAAGCCCAACCTTCAACCGATGCTCTAAACCCTGAAGAATTAGCAGCCCCGGAGGAAGCCCTCACCCCCACAGAGTTAGATGCCTTAGCGGCAGAAGGCAGTGGAACGGTCCCTGATTTCACTGCACCTGAGGTACTGACGGACACCGACATCAGCTTTGATGCCGAATCTGCCGCTTTTGACACGATCGATCCTGATTTGGACCTGGGTGACAGCGGTCAGGGGGCCGAACTCACCGAAGCAGACGCCTTGGCTGACATTGATCCGGACCTCAATATCGAAACGGACTTTCCCCTAGAAGCTAGCGACGAATTATCCGATGACTTCCCCCTGGAAGATGCGGCACCTGCCGACGAGTTTTCCTTTGAGGACAATGCAGCACCAGCGGATGATTTCCCCCTGGAAGCCCCAACCCCAGCCGACGAATTTTCCTTTGAAGCGGCGGCGGCGGACGAAGGCATTACCCCTGACGACGAGTTTTCCTTTGAGGACAACACAGAACCAGCGGATGATTTCCCCCTGGAAGATACTGCCATTGCCGACGACTTTTCCTTGGAAGGTTCAGCGGAGGTTCCAGACCACAAGGACACACTGATGGAAAATGCTGGCCCTTCCGCAACCTCTGCGGTGGGACTCCGCCCCGAAGACTTTCCCATCTTCAACAGCCAGGCTACCGAAATGGATGGGGCAGATGCCGGGTGGTCTGACCAGGCCGGATCAGCCCCGGAAGCGGCCAGGGAAGATAGCCCGTTAGAGGCTACCGGCGTCGATACCTTTGAGTTAGATGGCGGCTCCGCTGCTAACCCCATGGAGGACCTGACTCCAGAGGATAGCTCCGCGATGGATGACGAATTCCTGGTGGATGAAGACGAACCTTTGGGTGCTACAGATCCTACGCCAGACTTCCCTGTTCAGGCTGCCGCCCATCCGCATGGGGATCCTGAACCATCCGACAACTTCATGGATGATCTGGTCGACGGCAATGAAGCCAATGGTTTCGTTGCCGATACCGATGGCGAATGGCGCGATGCTGAACCAGCAGATGCTGCCGATGAATTCATTGAGGAAATTACCGGCGGCCCTGACGCTCCCGTTTCCACCTCGGTTAACTTAACCGAAGAAGACCTCGACAACCTGGATAGTACTCCCAAGGGTTCTTCAACAAACTGGTTGGTTGGGCTGGGGCTTGGAGTCGTGGTTCTGGGCTTAGTGGGCATTCTGTTCAATGCCCTGGTGAACAACCGTCAGCCCGGTGAGCCGGTCGCTGAGCCCCCGACAGAAATCCCCGTTCCTGTTGAGGGTGAACCCGTAACTCCCGAACCGGAAGCCACCGAGCCGGAAGCCACCGAGCCGGAAGCCACTGAGCCAGAAGCCACCGAGCCGGAAGCCACTGAGCCAGAAGCCACCGAGCCGGAAGCCACCGAGCCGGAAGCCACCGAGCCGGAAGCCACCGAGCCGGAAGCTGAATCTGAGCCTGAACCTGCCGCTGAGCCACCTGTCGAAGCTCAATACTTCCGCGATGCGGTCAATGCCGCTCAAAATGCGGCTAACCTGGCCCAAACCGCCAGTACCGGAGCTGAATGGCAGACCGTGGCCGACTCCTGGGCACAGGCCATCGAACTGATGAAGCAAGTTCCCGAGTCAGACCCCAACTACGCCACCGCTCAGCAAAAAGCCGTGGATTACCAGCCAAACCTTGAATACGCCCAGCAAAACGCTGAGTAGTTGTCGGGATTAAAGACAAAGCGTAAACCCAAAACATAATCTGGCAGGGGCGAACGGTGTTTGCCCCTGCCCTCTTTCATGGGGTCTTCATGTGAGGGTTTGCTGCATTTTCACCGTCAACCGAGTACGGGCAGGTAAAATAGGACGGTTGTATTCAGTTCAAAGGCCTTGATTGAACGCTATACCCTGCCCGAAATGGGCGATCTGTGGACCGAAGATTACAAGTTTCAAACCTGGCTGCGCGTAGAAGTTGCAGTCTGCGAGGCCCAGGCAGAGTTGGGCTACATTCCCAAAGAGGCGGTCGAAGAAATCAAGGCCAAGGCAAAGTTTGACCCCAAGCGCATCCTGGAAATTGAAGCGGAGGTGCGTCACGATGTCATCGCCTTTCTCACCAGTGTCAACGAATATGTGGGCGATGCCGGGCGCTATATCCACCTGGGCATGACCAGCTCTGACATGCTGGATACGGCCCTTTCCCTGCAGATGATGGACAGTCTGCAGGTGATTTTGATTCATGTGGAAAATCTGATTCAGGCCATGCGCTACAAAGCCCAGGAGCATCGGGATACGGTGATGATCGGTCGCTCCCACGGCATCCATGCTGAGCCCATTACCTTCGGCTTTAAGCTGGCGGGGTGGCTGGCGGAAATGCTGCGCCACCGGGAACGGCTAACCACCCTACAGGACCGCATTGGGGTGGGCAAAATTTCCGGTGCGGTGGGTACCTACGCCAATATCGACCCTAAGATTGAAGAACTCACCTGCCAGCTGCTCGGCCTCAAGCCAGATACCGCCTCCACCCAGGTAATTTCCCGCGATATCCACGCTGAATTTTTGAATGCCCTGGCGCTGCTGGGGGCTTCCATTGAACGGTTTGCGGTGGAAATTCGCAACCTGCAGCGCACCGACGTGCTGGAAGTAGAAGAGTTTTTCTCCAAAAAACAGAAGGGCTCCTCGGCCATGCCCCACAAGCGCAACCCGATCAAGTCAGAGCGCCTGACGGGGATGGCTCGCATCCTGCGGGGCAATGCCATGGCGGCTCTAGAGAATGTGGCCCTGTGGCATGAGCGGGACATTTCCCACAGTTCCGTTGAGCGGGTGGTCATGCCCGACAGCTGCATCCTCGCCCACTTCATGCTGGTGGAAACCACGGGCCTGATAAAAAACCTGCTGGTCTACCCCGAAAACATGGCCCGGAACATGAACGTCTACGGCGGCGTGGTGTTCAGCCAGCGGGTACTGCTGTCTCTGGTGGCCAAAGGAGTGTCGCGGGAAGACGCCTACGCCATCGTGCAGGCCAATGCCCATATGGCATGGAACACTCAGGATGGTGACTTCCGACAGCTCATTACCAATGACGAGCGGGTCAAAGCCCATCTGTCTCCCGAAGAGATAGAAGACTGCTTCGACCCCAACCACCACCTGCGTAACCTGGACGAAGTCTATCAACGGCTGTGTATTTGAGGGTTGACTGAAGTTCTGTGAGCGACATCATTCAAACCACTGGTTCGCCCGAAGACAACATCGTCATGTTCGAAATTTCAGGCCAGGGGAGCCTGCGGGCCTCAGGCTTTAACCCGCCTGAGCTGGCCACCAGGTCAGTTCAGGCTTTAGGACAGGCGATGGGCACGATCCAAACCCTGGCCAACCGCACAACGGAGGCCATCAACAAACTGCCCAACAAACCCTCGGAGTTTGAGCTGGAATTTGGCATCAAAATTGATGCGGAAGCCGGGGCGATTGTCTCGAAGGAGAGTACAGCAGGGCACCTCAAAGTGAAGCTACTTTGGCGAGATGAAGCCAAGGCATAGCTCGATGACACGACCAACCAGCACGAAAGTCGTGGTGGCTTACCAGGCTGTCATCGTTCTTATGGCAAGCATCCCCCTTCCCAGGGAAATCTGCGAGTTGACTGAGCATCCCTCCTAGGTCAGACTGGTGCTTTTGCTGCTGAAGGTGCTGGTAGTCGGGGTGTTGTTGAAGCATGTACTGGTGGCGCACCGCAAAGAAACAGAACTGGCTCAATCCATCCTCGGTAGCATCGCCACTTTTCGATACCGGGGAGCCTAAGGGTCACTTAGAGTACTCCC
>CAZPYG010000169.1:0-10966 GCA_964590465.1 uncultured bacterium
GGGGCTAAATGACAGAGCATTACGTTTACCTCGTCAATGGGTAAAGCCATGGTTACTTTTTCCCCCCTGAGCCCCCACAACCAGCGAGAACTTGGCCGCCTGATGGTGTCCCTCCGGGCCAATGACCAGCGGCTAGACCTGTTGCTGGCCGTCTGCGACCATCCCGACCTGCGGGACAGGCTGATTCAGCACTACGAGAACCTGCTGCAAACCGAAGGCTTTGCCACCTACCGGGCCAAACTCAACCCTAAAGAACCCAGCCTGAAAGAAACCCTGGCGGAACTGGTGCGGTACAACCCACCCCTGCAGCAGGGGGCAAGATCCGTCGTCACGGTGCTGGGGGCAGCAGAGCTATTTGGGGTCAGGCTATCAGACGATAAATCCGAACAGGAAAAGTTCTTTTTCTCCCTGCAATGGACCCGCGAAGCCCTGCGGGAGTTTGAGTTTCCGGTGGTGATCTGGCTGTCTGACCCGGTGGCGACCGAAGTAGCCCGCCAGGCCGAAGATTTCTGGAGCTGGCGCAGCGGCGTGTTTGAGTTTGAGGCAGAACCTCTGCCAGGGAAAACTTTGCCAATGCAGCAGTTTCAGGAGATGGCACGCTCGGTAGAGCAGTCCCAAACCACGGATGAGTCAGTCTCAGCATTTGCGGATCTGCAGCAGCAAATTAAAGAACTGCAGCAGTAAAATCCCAAATCCCCCCTACTGACAACTCTCTACAGCGATTTGGGGGATGCCTACCGTCAGCAGAAGGACCACGAACCTGCCCTAAAAGCCTACGAAGCAGCCCTGCGGCAAGCCAGCCACCACAAAGACAAACGGCAAGAGGCCGAAGTTTTCCTCAACATTGGCAGAACGCTACAGGACTGCAGACGCTACGACAAAGCCCAGCACTTTTTTGAACGGGCACTGACTTTATATAAAGATCTTGGCAGTCCCAGTAAAGAGGCTCTCACTTATTTCGATTTAGGTAATGTAGCCCTTGATTTACGCCATTTTGAGCAAGCAAGAGTCTATTACCAGCAGGCCCTGGAGATCAAAATTGAGTCCAACGACCGCTACAGCCAGGCCCGCACTTACTTTCAGCTAGGGTTGCTGGCAGAAGCCCAGGAAGACTACGCCCAGGGGCAACAGCGTTTGCAGCAGGCCCTTGAGATTTTTGCTGAGTTTAACGGTCAGCACAGCGTCGAGATTACGTTGCAAAACCTCGCCCGCCTTTACCAAACCACCCAGGACGAAAGCATCCTGACCGACGTGGCCCAATGCCTCAACACACCGTCGAAGCAGTGCGGCAGCGGTTTGAAGACATCAACGACGATGGGTAAGCCAGGGTACCGGGTGCCTGTGGGGATGTTCCAGCAAGTTGGGCTAAATCACCAGGCACCCGGTACCTGACCATCAAAGCAACTTTCGCTACTCAACCGCAGGGGGCGGGGTCCCCAGGGCATCCCCATAGCTGTCGGCATGGATGTAGTCCCGCACGGTGGCAAACTCCTGCCGAATGTCGATGGAGGGCACATTATCGATCAGGCTCACCACGACGATGGCCAGCATCCCAAAAATAAAGCCCGGCAGAATTTCGTAGACATCAAACAGGCCACCGGAGAGCTGCTTCCAGATAATCACCGTCAGCGCTCCCACCACAATGCCCGCCGCTGCCCCGTTGCGGGTTACCCGGTGCCAGAACAGGGAGAGGATAATCACCGGACCAAAAGCCGCCCCGAACCCGGCCCAGGCATAGGCCACCAGGGCCAGAATTTGCGCCTCAGGGTTAGAGGCCAACAGGGTTGCAATCAGAGCGATCACCACCACGCTGATGCGGCCCAGGTTGACCAATTCGCGATCGCTGGCCCCAGGCTTGATCATGCCCTTGTAAAAGTCCTCAGAAATCACGCTGGAACACACCAGCAGTTGAGAATCCACCGTGCTCATGATGGCCGCCAGCACCCCGGCCAGCAGCACGCCGCCCACCCAGGGGTTAGTGAGCACCTGGGTGAACTGCAAAAACACCGTTTCAGGATTCTCCAGGGGGGCATCGGCGAAATAGGCCACCCCGGCATAGCCGGTAAACAGGGCACCGTACATGGCCAGCACCACCCAGAACATGGCCACCATCTGGGCCTTGGGCACATCCCGGGGAGACCGTATGGCCATAAAACGGGCCAGAATGTGGGGTTGACCAAAGTAGCCCAATCCCCAGGCCATCAGCGAAATCACCCCCAGCAGGGAGGTGTCCGTCAGAATGTCGTTGAACCCGGCATCGATCTGCCCCACCTGGGAGACGACGGACCCAAATCCGCCCAGGGATTGAATCGCCAGAATCGGCAAAATGACGATGGCCAGAAACATAATGATGCCCTGGATGAAGTCCGTCCAGCAGACCGCCAGGAAGCCCCCCAGGAAGGTATAGCTGACGATGATCAGCGCCCCTACCCACAGGGCCACGGTGTAGTCCAGGCCGAAGGATTGTTCAAACAGCAGCCCACCCCCCACCAGCCCCGCAGAGGTGTAGAGGGTAAAGAAAATTAGAATAACGATGGCCGAAAGCACCCGCAGCACCCGGGAATTATCGCGAAAGCGATTGTCCAAAAAGTCTGGCAGGGTGAGGGCATCGCCAGACACTTCGGTATAGATGCGCAGGCGCTTGGCGATAAACTGCCAGTTGAGAAAAATCCCAATCATTAAGCCAATCACAATCCAGGCTTGACTCATACCCGACGCATAGAGGGCACCGGGCAACCCCAACAGCAGCCAGCCACTCATGTCAGACGCCCCGGCACTGAGGGCCGCTACCGAAGGTCCTAACCCTCGCCCCCCGAGGATGTAATCGGAATGTTTGCTGGTCAATTTATAGGCGAACATGCCAATGCCAAGCATGGCCAGCAAATAGACCACGAAGGCAAAAACTGTACTGATAGCCATATCAAGTTCCTTAGATTTACACCCTGGATTCAGTTTCACTTTCCAGCCGATAACCCTGCCGCCGATGGCGATTGCGGTTGCGCTGTTGCTGATAGCGCCAGACCGTGAATCCAAGACAAATTACGGCGGGAACCAGCAACCAGAACCAGGTTGCTAAAGACAGTGAGTCTGCCATAAAAACACCTCAAGACTTATTGGTGATTCGGAATTGTCTTATGAACAAAACAGTATCGAAAGAGATGAAGCATCACTGTGAAGTGAGCTACAGTCCAGAATCTGTAGGGCTTCAGAAGAAATAGAATTGCGTCACTCCCTCACTCCAAATGTTCTGAAACCCTTTGAAAATCTCCGTTTCGAAGACAATGACTAATGTTAGAATATTGTAAAGAACTAAGTCGTCTGCCAAAATTAAGTTTCTCAAAGCTGACAAGAAATGGGGAATCAAAGTGTCATCCGCTTAAGATTTCCTTTAGACACTGAAGAAATAAAAATACCTGAAGTTGATGATTTTTTGATTTCACAAACCAGAATTCTCAGCCCCGAACAGCACTGGGGCTGACCAGGATTCGATAGTCGCTGCACACCTGAGATGGCAGCGCTAGCAGGGGATCCCATTGGCGCAATAGGTCAATTTCAACCAGGTTTGTGGCACTGGCTAGTAGAGTCTGCCGCTTAGCTGCGTAGGTTTTGCGGCCTTCCCCTGGGCGTTTGTTCGTGGGCGAGAGCACCTCGATCACCGTGATCACTTCGCTGGTGGCCACTTCGCGAATTTCCAGGAATCCCTGGCGCATGACCTCCGGCATGGGTAGCTCCACATCCAGCGGTTGAGCTATAGAGACACGACGGTTGCCCTGGGATGGTTGTGCAGTTCCGGTACGAGCCGCCCGTTGTACCGCTACGTCTGGAATACTTGCCAGAAGCAGATCCTGCCGAGTGCATCCCCCTTTTGTGAGTTTCACCCTCATCCCCCAACCCCTTCTCCCAGAACGGGAGAAGGGGAGCCCTTTCAAAGTCCCTCGCCCTTTGGGAGAGGGATTTAGGGTGAGGGGGTGCAAAGTTGGGATGCACCCATCCTGTCCCTGGGTTTGGTAAATGGCTTCCTCCACTACTACGCGATATTTGGGCCGCAGCTGAGGGGCCAGGTCAATGGCTATGGCTATGGCCGTAATCAGCCGATGGTGAAAATTCGGCCACGACTGGGGATGCTCCAGATACGGGTCCATTCCGGGGAAAGGAGATGGCATCATCAGCTCTCGCTGCTAAATTTGCTGGCAATCTTCCCTGCGACGTTCTCGTGGGGGCCGGTGGGTTCCAAATCCGTTAGCTCTCCGTCGGCCAGTTCATAGCGGGGGTTGTCTTTGTATCGGGCCAGGAACTCTTCAAAACTCAGGACCAGGGAAGATGAGGTTGGGGTCATGGAGAATCCTCCAAAAAGATGGAGAGTAGCGACTGGGTCACTTCAGCGTCTGCTCTGGCCAGAGAGGTTAATTCCAACAATCGCTGGGTGTCGATGATCATCAGCCCGACGTCCAGGTTTTGCAGCACCTCCAGCATGGTGATGCGATCGTCTGCAGCGGCATCCAGCAGGGCACCCTGCAGATACTCCCAGGCTTGTCCTGTGGTGTCGTTGAAAGAAATGGCGCTGCCCACTATACGCCAGAATATGCCGCCAATTAAGGTGTCTGAAGTTTCACGAATGCTTTGAAAATCGATGGGAATTTCGCGGGTCAGCAGGTCCCGGGCCAATTCCTCATCAATGCGCAGAATATCCAGCACAAGCTGAATGTCTTCGCTGGAGATGCCGCTGAAGGCGAATTCCTCCAAATCTGCCAGGGAAATCGGGTCTGATTCCAGCTCACCGTAGGACAGCTGCACCGCTTCCAGGGCTCGGGCCGCGGGGGCCGTGCCAACCAGACCAGCCGTCATGCCAGCGGTTAAAGCAATCCCCGTTAGTGCCTTGCGGTAATGCAATTGAAGACGGCCCAACTTGCGGCGAATACAGGGGTTCATGACCGAACGACGCAATATTCCCATAATGCTCACTTCCGTTAAAGACTGGCTGATTAAGGAATCAACGGCAGAAGATGGTAGAAGGTTTCAGAATACACCCGATCGAATTCGTTATGACCATGAACCGTTCCAGAAGGATTATTGGCCTACTCCCCGCCGCCGGACTGGGCACTCGCATTGCGCCCCTGCCCATGAGCAAAGAGCTATTTCCCCTGGGATTTAGAGATGTCAAAGGCAAAGGAGGATTGCGGCCCAAGGTAGCCTGCCACTACTTGCTGGAAAAGATGCGTTTGGCCAGAGCGTCAGAGGCTTTTTTAATTCTGCGTCCCGGCAAATGGGACATTCCTGAATTTTTGGGGGATGGTGCAGATTTAGGCCTGCGGTTGGCTTATCTCACTGTCCACGTGCCGTTTGGGGTGCCCTTCAGCCTGAACCAGGCCTATCCCTTTGTGCGGGAGGCGACGGTAATGATGGGATTTCCCGATATTTTGTTTGAACCGGAGAATGCCTTTCAACAACTCCTCCAGCGACTCGACCAAGGGGACGCCGATGTGGTGCTGGGGCTGTTTCCCACCGACCAGCCAGGGAAGGTGGGAGTGGTCGAGTTTGATGAAACCACCGGCCAGGTATCCGGTATCTATGAAAAATCCAGCTTCACCCATCTGCCCTACATGTGGGCCATCGCCGTCTGGCAACCGACATTTACCGAATTTTTGCATCAGGTGGTAACAGAACGGCAGCAACAGTTGATCGGCAAGCAGCCTCCCCAATGCCTGCAGCAAATGCCTGCTTACAGGGAACTGCCTATCGGCGATGTGATTCAGCAGGGGATTGAAGCGGGGTTACGGGTTAAGGCAGAACCGTTCGCCCGGGGGAAGTATCTGGATATTGGCACACCGGAAAATTTAAAGGCAGCCATCTCGGCCAGCCTCCAACCTCCAGCATCACTGCCCTGAGACCGAATTAGACCTTAGCCGGATATTTTCATTACCAAACTACCGTTAGAAAAGATTAGGTTCTATAGGGGGCTTCCACCGACTTTAAGCTGAGGCGTACAAACTACATGAAAATTTCCAATTTTTCCTTAATAACTAACAGTAAGTGCTCCCAGACTTTTATATTTTTTTTACCTCAAAAGTTGATCTAACAATTTACATGCACGACGCGGCAGGTCGGTTTGTTTATCTGTCTCCGTCCTGCCGCAGTTTGCTGGGGTACGCCCCAGAAGACTTGCTCGGCAAAACTCCCTATGAGTTCCTCCATCCCGATGATTTAGAGATTGTATGCAAGTCTCACGATCAGGTCATGGCAGGGGAACCGGTGCCCGCAATTTACCGCATGCGCCATCGGCTGGGGCATTATGTCTGGTTGGAAACCCTAACCAAACCCATCCGGGGTAAAGACGGCCATATCGCCCATCTACAGACCACATCCCGGGATGTCAGCGAACGCATTAGTTTTCAAAATCGGCTGCGTCATGATGCCCTCCATGACGAACTAACCCAACTGCCCAACCGTAACCTGCTGAAAGAACGACTAGAACTGGTACTGAAGCGGGCAAAACGACACCCCAACCTGCAGTTTGCCATGCTGTTTTTAGATTTTGACCACTTTTAAGGTGATCAACGATAGCCTGGACCATATTGTTGGCGACCAACTGCTGATCACCATCGCAGAAAAATTAATCACTTTTACCCGGGAAATCGATCTGGTCGCCCGCCTGGGGGGAGATGAATTTGTCATTCTGCTGGAAGATATTACCGGCCCAGACGATGCGGTCGAGGTAGCCGAACGCATTCTCGACGATTTGCGATCGCCCCTGGTCATCGCCGAAAAAGAAATCTTTATCTCCGCTAGCATTGGCATTGCCCTGGGCACCGCCCACCATCATCAGGCTGAAGAACTGGTGCGGGATGCGGATATTGCCATGGATCGGGCCAAGGCAAATGGTCGGGCCAGCTATGCCATTTTTGACCCCGCCATGCACCAGCAGGTGATGGAACGCCTGGAAATGGAAAACTACCTGCGACGGGCCCTGGAGATGCAGGAACTGAGGCTTTATTTCCAGCCGATTTTATCGTTATCTTCCCTGCAGATTTCTGGGTTTGAGGTGCTGGTACGGTGGCAGCATCCGACATTGGGAATGGTGCCCCCTGATCGGTTCATCCCCATCGCCGAAGAGACCGGGCTGATTATTCCCATCGGCGAATGGGTTTTGCAAAGGGCCTGGGGGTGCTATCCCCCCCAAAAGCCCCCATACTGGAGCCTGATCCCGTTGGGGCAGCGTTGGCCTGTTCCCTCAAGCTGCATTTCCAGATGCTGTTATGCTGGGGCAGTCCAATCCATCTAAGAATCTATGGCTACTGCAACCTTTATCGAAAACGAAGCCGCCTTTGACCAACTCATCAGCAGCGAAGCCCTGCTGGTGGTAGACTGCACCGCCACCTGGTGCGGCCCCTGCAAAATGGTAGCCCCCCTGATGGACCAGCTGGCCGAAGCCTACGAAACCAAAGCTAAAGTCTGCAAACTGGACCTGGACTCTAACCAGGCCGTTGCGAAACGGTTCAACATCCGCAGTATTCCCGCCGTAATGTTCTTCAAAGGGGGGGAACTGGTGGAAACATTGGTTGGAGTTAAGCCCTATGAGGAATTTAGCGGCACCGTAGATAAGTACTTAGCTTAAGGGGAATGACGGATAAGTTTTTCCAAAGGGCAATGGCCCGACGAAATGGACCCTATCCATATCCATAAATACCCTGAGAACCACAAGAATTAAGTCCCCACTAAACCGGTGTTTTTATCGGGTTTAGGGCAAAATCCCCTTGCTATGGTGGCGATTAGGAGAATTTACTCCCTTGACCCATGGCGTTTCTTGAGGATTGTTCATGCCAGTTTTTCTTTTCCTTGCCTCGTCCGGCCTGGCCATGATTGCCCTGGTGGCTTTAAAGAGTTTAAACGTAGCCGCTCAGGTATCAGAGACCGTTGAAGTGGTAGATAGTTCCCCCTGGGAAACGATGTAATCCCACTGGCTTCAGCTCCTGTGGTTAGCCTTACGTCACCGCTTTTTCAGACGAAATCCCCCAGTCCATTTCCAGGACTGGGGGATTTCTTTGATTTCCCTGGACTCCTAGCCCCCCGAGTAGCCCTCACCGGGAGACCCCACCGCCCCAGGGGTCAACAACAGATAGAACAAACTGCCGGTGGTGTTAATTCGCCCTGCCAGTTCCCCGGCTTCTGGGCCTGAGCCGACAAATAGGTCCACTCTTCCGGGGCCAATGATGGCCCCGCCGGTATCCTGATCCAGTACCAGACGAGTGGTGTCCTGACTTACCCAGTCTCCAGTGCAGGCTCGTGCGGGCAGGGCTACCTGAATCAGGGCCATGGCCCCCGGCGGCATAACCGTTTTATCAGTGGCAATGGAAACCCCCGCCGTAACAGGCACGCTGAGGTTACCGGTGGGGGGCCCGCCATCGGTTTCCCGAAAGAAAATAAATCGCTGGTTTTGAGGGATGTAGTCATCCAGAGATGCGGGATTGCCCTCAAAATAAGCCAGTAGATTGGGTAACGACAGATCTTCCCGGGCAATTTTGCCATCGGCAACCAGGGCCTGGCCAATGCTGGTGTAAGGATAATCGGTACGGCCTGCATACCCCACTGACATTACCCGCCCATCGGTCAGATCCAGTTTGGCCGAGCCCTGCACCTGCACCAAAAATGCCTCCAGACGACTGGCCATCCAAACCAGTTCTAGCCCAGCCAGGGGCCCTTGGCTACTTTGCCGACCATCTACCCCTTCTAACAGCTCCCGGGTGGGATGGGGCAAAGGCCAGTCCGCCAGATCTGCCGGTCGGCGGTAGAGAGGATAGCGATACTCGTCGGTGGGGACAGGGCTGGCCTGGTAGTAGGGTTCAAAGTAGCCCGTAAAGGCCACGGTGCCCTCGCCATCATTGCCAATGGATTGGTACAGAGCAAATTCCGCTGCCAGGGCCTGCTGAAAAGCTTCGTTGTCAGGGCTAGTGGCCACCAACTGCCGTAACCGCCGCAGACTCTGCAGAACCCGCCCGTGGGAAACCCCGACCAGGGCAAAATCCTGGTAGTCTGCCTCAGCTTTGGGGGTAGCCAAGTAGGTCAGGCTGTAGTCGATGGCCTGCAGCAACGGTTCCCGATCGGCGGGCAGGGTTAACTCCTGCAGCAGGTCGGCGTAGGCGTTGAACGGCACCAGCCGCAAAGGAGGTTCAGAGGGTTCCCCCTGTTCTGCTTCGGGGGTGTTCTCCGGCACCGGACTTGCTGCGGCTGTAGGCGAGGTCCCTGGGCCTGGTTGGGCGGCAGTGACCAGACTCATCCCCCCGGCTAAACCCAGTCCCAAAACCGTGCTTAGGGACGGAACCCAAATCTTAATACCCATGTTGCCCTAGAACCGCTCGACGCTGGAACTAAAGACCGGCTCTACCCGAATGGCCAGGAGCCGACAGGGACGAATGACCATATATTCCCCCGGGTTTACCTTGGGCAGGGGCACGGTAATGAACTCGTCAGAGGTGGCTTTGGGCATAAGTTCGCCGCTGTACCACTTCTGAAAGTCTTGAATTGAAGAAAAACGCACCTGTTCGTGATGGCCTCCATCAAACAGCATGTGGACAATATATTCGCTTGGCGTTCGTGGCATTGGGCACCGCGCTCCTTCAGTTCACCGACCATATTATGGGCTGTTTACCGGAAAAAGTTTCAGTCGGTTAGGGAAATTAAGACTGGGCGGGGGATCGGTCAGCGGCGGGGAGGCATAGGCGGGAAACCGCTAGATCCATGCCCAGGGATCCACACCGCAATATCCCTTAAGGAATACACATGAAACGCAATTTTTCTGTATAAATAACTATAGAAACAGCGAAAATAAGAATAGGTCAGGCTATGGCTGTTTCCCCACTGCTCTAGGATCGAGCGGTGAAGGATTTACCCGTCAGCGTCGGCTCGACGTCAGTCTCCCCAGGGTGAAATTCCTGCCCAGAGCAGTCTTTGCATTGATGCCTTACATCATTACGCCTGGCTGGGTGAGTAAGCGACAGGTTTCTGTAGTTTGCCAACCTTTTAAATTTGAAAATTGGAGAATGTTTGTTATGTCAGCTCAAAAACGCCCAAACCCCTGGACTCAAGAACAGCTCAAAGCCTACGGTAGGGCTTCTGCTAACGGTTACTTACCCGGCGTCATAGATGATCAAGCGCCCATAGAAGATGTCTGGACAACCCAGCGCCATCTACAGGCCGCGAAGATGAGATCGCAGGTCTTCATCCCCGGCTTCTAACTAAGGAATGGGAATCGAATAAGTTCCAAATTTTGAGTTTTGAGTTGAGCGGTCCATTCAAAATTCAAAATTCAAAACTAAGAACTTAAAACTCATTCATTCCTAAGGCCCCTGAACCCTCGACAAGACTGCACAAAGTTCTGCGCAACCCCTAAAGCCCCTCCCCAATGGAGGTGTAAGTAGGATGCATGGATCCCCCCTACGGCCCACCCCTCTTCACCATGGGGGTGGGCAGCTTCGTATCGTTTCAGACTGTACAGGGGCCGGGCAGCAGGCGTAACGGTTTGGGAACGGTGGAATTCGTGGCCCCACACCATAGTGCCTGGTGGCATGACCGCACTGGGAATGAGGGCTTTCGCCTGCCGGTAGCCCAGGGTGAGGCGGGGTTCCATTTTGACGGTGGTGGGCAACATTCCCACCATGGGCCACGCTATTCCCTCTAAATCCACCAGGGTTTCTGCCAGATACATTAAGCCCCCACATTCGGCGTAGGTCGGGCATCCGGCTTGCAGCAGTTGTTTGACTGCAGCCAGCACCCTGTGGTTGCCGGCCAGTTCCGCCGCGAACATTTCGGGAAAACCTCCCCCAAAGTAGAACCCATGGACATTTTGGGGTGGGCTCTTATCCTTCAGGGGACTCCAGAACAGGAGTTGGGCACCCAGGGACTGGAGGATTTCCAGGTTGGCGGGGTAGAGACGACAGCCCCGGCTGCCCACGCCTGGGAGAGGTTGAACTCG